>NZ_LFDT01000002.1:0-292670 GCF_001037925.1 Vogesella sp. EB
CCACGGCCGGCCAGCCCCACCGCCGCCAGCGCCGCCTCGCGACGCTGCCGGTGCGGCCGCGCGCGGCGACGCCGCGTTCCTGCAGGCCGAAAGCAACGTTGGCCGCGGCATCGAGATGCGGGAACAAGGCGTGGTCCTGGAACATCATCGCCAGCTGGCGCTGCTCCGGCGGCAGGCGGCTGATGTCGCGCCCGCCCAGCCACACCTGGCCGCGCTGTGGCCGCAACAGGCCGGCGATCACCGCCAGCAGGCTGGACTTGCCCTCGCCGGAGGGGCCGAGCAGGGCCACGGTTTCGCCGGCCGCCACCTGTAGCGACAGGCCGTCCAGCACGCGGCGGCCGGCAAACGCCAGCGCCAGGTCACGAAGTTCGAGCATGGGTCTTCTCCGGCCACTCGATGGCCATGAATGCCAGCAGCGCCAGCAGCAGTAGCACGCTGGACAACACCAGCGCCGCCTCAAGGTTGGCCGCGCCGGGGCGGCCCAGATGCTGGTAGATCAGCGTGGTCAGCGTCAGCCATTCCGGGCGCGACAGGAACAGGCTGACCGCAAACTCGCCGACGGCGGTGGCGGCGGCAAAGGCCATGCCACGCCGCAGCGCCGGGCGCATCAGCGGCAGGCTGACGCGCCAGAACACGCGCCACGGCGATGCGCCCAGCGTGCGCGCGGCATTGGGCAGCGCCGCCGGCAAGGCATCGCGAGCGCTGACCACCGCCTTGGCGACAAAGGGATAGGCCAGGAGCGCATAGGCGGCCACCAGCAGCGCCAGCGTCGCGCTGTAGCCGGGATAGGCCAGCAGCAGGCCGAAGGCGACGCACACCGGCGACACCATGAAGGGCAGGAACATCAGCGCGCGCAGGCTGGCGCTGCTTCTCGCCGCCAGCCCGTGCAGCAGGCCCAGGAGAGTCGCCAGCAGCAGCGCCAGCAGCGAGAAGCGCAGCGTGTTGCCCAGCGCCAGCAGGGTGTCGTCCTGCAGCAGCACCCGCCACGCCGCGGCATCAGCCAGCAGCGCGCGCAGCAGCACCGCCAGCAGCGGCGCGGCGGCAAACAGCGCCAACAGCAGCAGGCTGGCCAAGAGCAGCAGCCGTTGCGGCCAACCTTGCACCGGCTGTCGCAGCGGCGGGCTGCGCTTGTCCGGCCGCGCCAGGCGGCGCTCGATCAGCGCGTACAGCAGCGCAATGACGGCGCCGAGCAGCAGCATCAGCAGCGCCAGTGCGCCGGCATCGGCCAGGTTCAGCTCGTAGGCGACCAGTGAATAGATCTCGACCTCCACCGTGGCGTAACGCTGGCCGCCGAGCAGCAGCGCGAGGCCGAAGCCGGAGAAGCAGTACAGGAAGATCAGGCACAGCGCCGACGCCAGCCACGGCCGCACCACCGGCCACTCCACGCGCCAGAACGCGCGCCAGCGCGAGGCGCCCAGCGTGCGCGCCACCATCAGCCGGCTGGCCGGCACGTGGTCGAAGCCGTCCACCGCGGCGCGGATCAAGAGCGGCAGGTTGTAGAACAGGTTGCCGTACAGCAGCAGCCACGGCGTGTCCTGCAGGTTCAGCCCGCTGACGCCGTGCGGGCCGAACAGCGCCAGCACGCCGAGGCCGGCGACCAGCGTCGGCATCACGAACGGCAGCATCAGCACCCGCAACAGCAGCGCGCGGCCGCGAAACTCGAAATGCGCCAGCACCCACGCCAGCGGCAGGCCGAGTAATAGAGTTAGCACGCAGGTGGCCGCCGCCTGCAGCAGCGACCAGCCAAGGCGCCACTGCAGGTAGGCGTCACCCAGGAGCGCCGGGCTGAACGCCAGCCCGCCCTCGTACAGCAGGCGCGACAGCGGCAGCCCGACCAGCAGCAGCAGGAATAACAGCGGCGGCAACGCCAGCCAGCGGAAATTAGGCAACGGCAACACTTTCTGCATCACGACAATGGAAAACGGTAACGGCTGCCGCCGTTACCGTCGCGAAAACACCCCGCTGCCGGCCAGCGCCGGCAGCCCGCCGCATCACGGCGCGTTCTTGATCACCAGCCGCGTCCAGCGGCTGACCCAGGCGGCGGTCTTGTGCTGCATCGCCTTCAGGTCCGGGTTGCTGAAGCTGGCCGGCTGCGCGGCGTGCTTGAACACCGGCGCCAGCGCCACGCCGGCGACCGCCGGGTACATCCACATGCTGGTCTGCAGCTCTTTCTGTACCGCCTCGCCGCGCAGGAAATCGACGAACTGCTGTGCCAGCTGCGGCTGCAGCCCGCCCTTGACTTTGGCCACGCCCTCCACCTGCATGAACACGCCGCCTTTCAGCAACAGGTTGGCGGTCGGCGATTCGGCCAGTTTTTCCTTGCTGTAGAACACTTCCGCCGCCGGGCTGGTGGCGTAGCTGACCACGATCGGGCGCGCGCCGCCGTTGCGGGTGAAATCGGTGTAGTAGGCCTCGCTCCAGCCCTTGGCCACCTTCAGGCCGTTATCGCGCAGCTTGCCCCACCACTGGAAGGCGCCCTCCTCGCCCTTGCCGGCGATGGTCGCCAGCAGGAAGGCGAGGCCGGGGCTGGAGGTCGCCGGGTTTTCCACTACCAGCAGGTCCTTGTAGGCCGGGCGGGTCAGGTCGTCCAGCGTCGCCGGCAGCGGCAGCTTGCTGCCCGCAAACCAGGCCTTGTCGATGTTGAGGGTGACGTAGCCGTAATCGATGGCCACCGCGCCCGGCAGGCTGGCCACCGCCACGCTACGGCCAACCTTGCTGCTGGTGGCCTCCAGCACGCCGGCGGCGTTGGCCTTGCCGATCAGGGTGTTGTCGATGCCGTACACCACATCGGCCACCGGATTGGCGCGGGTCAGGATCAGCTTGTTGAGCATCTCGCCGGCATCGCCGCCCTTGATGATGGCCAGCTTGGCGCCGCTTTGCTTCTCGAACTCGGCGATGCGCTCTTTCGGCAGGCTGAACGAGCTGTGCGTCATCACCCGCAGCTCCGCGGCCAGGGTAGTCAGGGAAACGCCGGCCAGCGCCAGCAGCAGTACGGACTTCTTGAACATTGCAGACATCCTCTTTTGGTAATGGTGCCGACCAAAAGAAGAAGCGGGACGCGGACTGGCCGCGCATCACGCTCCCTCCGCTGGCATGACCCAGATCAGGTTCTGGGGTATCTCTCAGTCTGCCTGCGGCAGACACCCCCGGTGATCGAAGCGGCGAGTATAGCGCGTTGCGCGGCATTGCTTAACCGCCGCGGCGCGCGGCCGGCGCAAAAAAATCGCCCGCCCCCAGTGCGGGAACGGGCGTGTCTAGCAGTATGCCGACAGAAGCAACGGGACAGACTCTCAAGCGAGGCGCAGCCACCACAGCTACCCTCACCGAGTATTTAGCAATTGCCGTGCCAGCAAAAAGCGCCGCCGGCGCTGCCAATTCGCCACTTTGCCGCTATAAAAAGAATCACCACGACATGGCGCGTGCACCAGCACGGCGCAATGGGCACCCGATGCGGGCGGCATGGCAGATAAATAGCAAAAAGCTAACAAATCAAAAACAACAATCAATTTAACAAATGCATAACCGGTATCCATAATCCAGTCATCAACCGATCTGCAAGGAGCAAGGCCATGAAACGTTTCTTCCGCCAGCACATCACCCTCGACGAGATGTGGGCCAACCTGGTGTGGATGCAGTAAGCCACCACGTTGGCCGCAACCCGCGTGATGGCCAGTGCCCGGCAACCAGCCGGGTGGCCGGCGCCGGCGATGCCGTTCAGATCAGCAGTCAAGTCAACCCCAGCCAACCGCAGCGGACCCGCCACCTGGCGTGATCCGCTGGCAATCAAAAGCAACAGGAGATAACCATGTCGACAGAAGCCAAGTGCCCGTTTTCGGGTAGCGCCGCCCCGCACACCGTAGCCGGCGGCCCCTCCAACGGTGACTGGTGGCCCAATCAGCTGAAGCTGGGCATCCTGCACCAGCACTCCGCCAAGTCCGACCCGATGGGCGAGGCGTTCGACTATGCCGCCGAGTTCAAGACCCTGGATCTGGATGCCGTGGTCGCCGACCTGCACGCGCTGATGACCGATTCGCAGGACTGGTGGCCGGCGGACTGGGGCCACTACGGCGGCCTGATGATCCGCATGGCCTGGCACGCCGCCGGCACCTACCGCATCGCCGACGGCCGCGGCGGCGCCGGCACCGGCAACCAGCGCTTCGCCCCGCTCAACAGCTGGCCGGACAACGGCAACCTCGACAAGGCGCGCCGCCTGCTGTGGCCGATCAAGCAGAAATACGGCCGCAAGCTGTCGTGGGCCGACCTGTTCATCCTCGCCGGCAACGTGGCACTGGAATCGATGGGCTTCAAGACCTTCGGCTTCGGCGGCGGCCGCGCGGACATCTGGGCACCGGAAGAAGACGCCTACTGGGGACCGGAGAGCACCTGGCTGGGCGACAAGCGCTACAGCGGCGACCACGAGCTGGCAAACCCGCTGGCCGCGGTGCAGATGGGCCTGATCTACGTGAACCCGGAAGGCCCCAACGGCAATCCGGACCCGGTCGCCTCCGGCCGTGACGTGCGCGAAACCTTCGCCCGCATGGCGATGGACGACGAGGAAACCGTGGCGCTGGTCGCCGGCGGCCACACCTTCGGCAAGGCACACGGCGCCGGCGACCCGGCACTGGTCGGCCCGGAACCGGAAGCCGCGCCGCTCGAGGAAATGGGCCTCGGCTGGATCAACCAGTTCGGCAGCGGCAAGGGCGTGCATGCCACCACCAGTGGCATCGAGGGGGCATGGAAACCCAACCCCACCACCTGGGACCACGGCTACTTCAACACCCTGTTCGGCTACGAGTGGGAGCTGACCAAGAGCCCGGCCGGCGCGCACCAGTGGGTGGCCAAGGACGTGAAGCCGGAAGACATGATTCCGGACGCGCACGACCCGAGCAAGAAGCATCCGCCGATGATGACCACCGCCGACCTGTCACTGCGCCTCGACCCGATCTACGAACCGATTGCGCGCCGCTTCCATCAGGATCCGCAGGCGTTTGCCGACGCCTTCGCCCGCGCCTGGTTCAAGCTCACCCACCGCGACATGGGCCCGCGCGCCCGCTACCTCGGCAAGCTGGTACCGGCTGAAGAACTGATCTGGCAGGACCCGGTGCCGGCCGTGGACCACCCGCTGGTCGACGCACAGGACATCTCCGCGCTGAAAGCCAAGGTACTCGCCTCCGGCCTGTCCGTGGCACAGCTGGTCGGCACCGCCTGGGCCGCCGCCGCCACCTTCCGTGGCAGTGACAAGCGCGGCGGCGCCAACGGTGCGCGCATCCGCCTGGCGCCGCAGAAGGACTGGGCGGTCAACCAGCCGGCGCAACTGGCGCAGGTACTGCAAACGTTGGCCGCGATCCAGCAGGACTTCAACGCCAGCGCCGCCGGCGGCAAGCAGATCTCGCTGGCAGACCTGATCGTGCTCGCCGGTGGTGCCGCCATCGAAGCCGCGGCCAAGCAAGCCGGCCAGCAGGTGACCGTGCCGTTTGCGCCGGGGCGCACCGATGCCACGCAGGACCAGACCGATGTCGCCTCGTTCGCGGTGCTGGAACCACGTGCGGACGGCTTCCGCAACTACGTGCAGCCGGGGCTGGAGGGCGCCGCAGCCGAGCTACTGATCGACAAGGCGCAGTTGCTGACGCTGAGCGCGCCGGAAATGACGGTGCTGATCGGCGGCCTGCGCGTGCTGGGCGCCAACGCCGGCCAGGCACAGCACGGCGTGTTCACCCAGCGCCCCGGAACCCTGAGCAACGACTTCTTCGTCAACCTGCTCGACATGGGCACCAAGTGGCAAAAATCCGCCACCGACGGCGTACTGGAAGGCCGCGACCGCGCAACCGGCGCGCAGAAATGGACCGCCACCACCGTGGATCTGGTGTTCGGCTCCAACTCGCAGCTGCGGGCACTGGCCGAGGTGTACGCCTGCAGCGACGCGCAGCCGAAGTTCGTCAACGACTTCGTGGCGGCGTGGAGCAAGGTGATGAACCTGGACCGTTTCGATCTGGCGTAAGCGGCAAGACTGGGCCGGTGTGGCAAGCCGGCTGGTCTGGCCCGACAAGGCAAATGGCTGTTTCCGGTGACGGAAGCAGCCATTTTTGATTGCGGCACAGCGCGGCTGGCAGTGGCCGGCACATAAGGTTGGCCACAATTACGGCCGGAGCGCCTTGAGTCGCCCTGCTTAGCCGAGGCTCGCACGAAAGCGTGCCTCGGCCTCCCGAAACAGCGACTTGGCGTGCTCGACATTCCATGGTGCTTCGATGAGCGTTTCGTGGTCCCATTCACTGCGCGGTACGGGGGGAGCGAAGAAATCACCGCCATAGACGTGTATCGCACAAGTCATCTTCCCGATTGGATTCAGCACCGAGTGGATAACGTCACTATCGAGCGTGGCAACATCGCCAGCCCCCAAAGACTTGGCACCGACTGCCTCTATCGTCGTTCCCGTCCGCGTCCAGAAGACGTTGTCCTCGCGCCCGGTATAGATGCCGACCACCGAAAACATCTGGTGATTGTGCGGCATCAGGCTCATGCACGGCGCCCAGACAAAGCTGATGACGGTAAGATCAGGCGACCTGAATAGCGGCGTAAGGCCGGCATGTTGCGGCTCGCCAAGCTCGGCCATCACCCCGGCCCTATCCGACACCGCTTCGGCCACCAGCTCACTAATCGCCTCATGGCCCCCGGAAATGGCGCTCAAGCAATCCTGGATAAAACGATCCTTGTTGAACATGATCTCATGCCCTCCCGATCTGGTTCATCAGACCAAAGAAGCTCCTCGCCACCGGATGACTCTTTGGCTATTGACCAAGATATAGCCCAATCCGACCACTTGGACCGAGGCCACTCTCAGCGAGTTGCTGTAGAGAACATCCGTGCAAGAAACCATCCTAGAGATGATGCGCGACCGCCCGCTCGTGAGCGCCTGCTGCCATGCTGGCGCAGAAGAAGCCGCATGCCACCCGAAAGGTGGCTCTTGCTTATCCACTACCTCAGCCACCCTCGTTTCCTGACGTCCGGCAGCCAATGGTGTACGCTAGCCGCCACGCACGATTGAAACCATGCCGCCATGTCCAGCCGAAGCCTGAAAACGCCACCGAAAATCGATAAAACCGCCAGCGAGCCGGAGGCGATCCCGTTGCCGTCGCCGGAAGACGAGAGCCATCTTGCCGGCCGCAGCACGCCGCAGGCGGAGCAGCTGATCGCGCTGCTCGACAACGGGGTGCCGATCTACCTGTTCAGCCGCATCAGCAGCGGCCATACCTTCCAATCCGATTTTTTCCGCATCCAGTTCGTCACCTTCGCCCGTGCCGAGGGCAGCCAGTGGCTGCCGCTGCGCGGCGAGGCGTCGGAATGGATGAACACCCGCAACTGCCTGCAGGTGGCGGTCGATCACCCGTCGCACACGGTGTCGTTCGGGCCGAAATCCGGCTTCAGCCTCAGCCCGGAAATCTCCGGTCTCGGCCTGTCCGGCTACGCCTACTCGCAGGCCATCAGCTGGCTGAAACAACGCTACCCGGACTACCGCGTGCTGCCCAGCGTGCTGCCGGCACCAGAGGCGGACGGCGAAGAGGCGCGCGCGCATCGCAACAGCCGGCTGGCGGCGCACGGCTTCGATTTCGAGTGGGACGACGGCAGCCAGGTACACGGCCGCTATCACAAGGCCCGCGTGCGGCAGCTGATCAGTGGCTGGGACAACGAAAAAGTGGCCGAGGTATCGCTCAACGCGCTGCTGACCACGCTGTCGCGCCACGACGAGGAACGCGCCGAGCTGCAGCACAAGCTGCACGGTCTGCAGTCGCAGGAGCGCTCGCTGGAAACCTCGCTGCACAAGGAAAAGCAGACCAACCTACTGCTGACCGGCATCACCTGCTTCGTGCTGATCTTCAGCCTGCTCGGTGCACTCGGCTTCTACTGAGCATCCAATTGTTGCGGCCAAGGTTGGCCGCAACGCCTCCCCTTAGAACCTGCTCAAAGTCTCGCGCGCTCACGCGAGACAAGGCGAAAACGACTGAGGAAGCGGCGTTGAGCTGGATATAGACAAGCATGCCGAAGGCGTTTTAACGCCGTATCGCCTCATGTTGAGATCAGTTGCAGCAGACATTGAACAGGTTCTTACACCATTTCCACCGACAACAGCTCACGCACGCTGGCAAACGGATAGCCGGCAAAGCGGCCGAAGCCGGGTAGCCGTGCCGCGCGCAGCGCCGTCAGCCGTGGCAGGGTGATGCCGCACAAGAAGCAGGCCGCCAGATGCGGCGCCGCGGCCGCGCCCAGCTTGTCGTGCAGTGCCGCCAGCGCGCCGTGCAGCGTGGCCGCGTCCAGCGCTGTCAGCGTCGGGGCCGCCGGCAGCCGCGCCGGTTTGCCGCGACACACCAGACAATGGCCGCATTCGCGCGGCGCGGCGGCATCGCCGAAGTAGCTGGCCAGCGCGAAGCTCAGGCAGCTTTCCGTTTCGAACAGGCGCAGCATCTGCTGCAGGCGCGCCAGCTCGCTGTCCTCGCGCGCCTGGAACTGGCGATAGAGGCTGGCGGCCAGCGTGGCGACATCGAAGGTGGCGTCGTTCACCGCGTACACCTCGGTCATCTGCTTGGTTTCCAGCGTCAGCCAGCCACGTTCGTCCATGAATTCCAGCGCCGTCACCGCGCGCTGGCGCTGGCCGGGGAAGGCCTGCAGGAAGCTGTCGAAGTCGAAGGCGTACCAGCTGCGCCCCAGCTTGCTGTGCGCCAACAGCGCGGCGACGAACTCGCGGCGCTCGTCCTTGAAATGCGCCAGCAGCGCAGCTTCGTCCTCGCGCAACTGGAAGCGGTACTCGCTGTAGTAGCTGTACTGCGCCTGCAGGATGCCCTGTACCTCCAGATACACCAGCAGCGTCTTCAGCGGCAGCTGGCGGATATTGCTGTCCGCCGACAAGCCGTACAGCGTCATTTCCCACTGCCCGTGCTGCGCCTCGTCGCGGATGCGCTGCAACACCAGCGCGATCGACGCCTGCTGCGGCGTGTCGCCGTAGACGAAGTTTTCCAGCACGTGCAGGCCGTCGCGGTTGCCCAGCAGCGTGCACAGCGACACCTCGCCGTCGCGGCCGGCGCGGCCGATTTCCTGGCTGTAGTTTTCGACCGATTTCGGCAGGTCGTAGTGGATCACCTGCCGGATATTGCCCTTGTCGATGCCCATCCCGAAGGCAATGGTGGCGACGATCACCGGCGTGTCGCCACGCATGAACTCGTCCTGGATCTGCTCGCGCAGCGCGCTGTCCAGTCCGGCGTGGTAGGCGGCGGCGCCGACGCCCTGCGCCTGCAGCCGTGCGGCCAACGTTTCCGCGGTCTGCTGCTGGGTGACGTACACCACGCAGGCGGCGCCCGGCGTGCGCGCCAGCAGCTTCAGCAGCATCGCGTCCTTGTCCGCCTGTGCCACCGCGCGCACGTGCAGGTGCAGATTGGGACGGTAGAAGCCGGTGACGGTGATGTGTTCGGGTGCAATGTCGAATCGGCGCGCCATGTCCTGCATCACCGCCGGGGTGGCGGTGGCGGTCAGCAGCAGCACCTGCGGGATGGCCAGCTGCTCGCGGTACTGCGGCAGCTTGAGGTAATCGGGGCGGAAGTTGTGGCCCCACTCCGAGATGCAGTGCGCTTCGTCCACCACCAGCAGCGACAGCGGCACCTCGGCGATAAAGCGGCGGAAGCGCTCGTTCTTCAGCCGCTCCACCGACACCATCAGCACCTTGATGCGTCCGGCGCGCACGTCCGCCATCACCTGCTGCGCCTCGTCGCGGCTCTGGCTGGAGTCGATCGCCGCCGCGGCGATGCCCTTCTGCTGCAAAAACGCCAGCTGGTCGCGCATCAGCGCCAGCAGTGGCGAGATCACCAGCGTCAGGTGCGGCAGCTGCGTCGCCGCCAGCTGGTAGCACAGCGACTTGCCGGAGCCGGTGGGGAAGATCGCCATCGCGGAATGACCGTCCAGCAGCGCCTGCACCACCTCGCGCTGGCCGTCGCGGAAGCCGTCAAAACCGAAATACTGCGCCAGCGCGGCGTCAAGCGGGGAAGGTGTGGTCATCGGAGGCTCCGGCGGCAAAGGCGCAAGGAGAACACACTCCCCGGCTGCTGCCAAGGTTGGCCGCAGGCCGCTCCATAAAAGCCGCCGCCAACATGGCCGGCGGCGGGTCACGGCGCTTAGCCGAGGTGGAACTTGGTCACCGACTGGTGCAGCTCGCCGGCGAGGCCGTGCATGCTCTGCGTCGCGTCGGCAGCGGCACGCGCGGCGGCGGCGTTGTCGCTGGCGCTGCCGGCGATGCCCTCGACGTTGACGGCGATGTCGTTGCTGGCCACGCTCTGCTCCTTCAGCGCCAGCGAGATGTCCTCCACCGCGCGCAGCACCGCCGCCGACGCCGCCTCGATACTGGCGATGGCCGTGCCGCCCTCGTCGGCCAGCGCACGGCCGGCGGCGACGCGCGCCACCGTCTCCACCATCGCCTGGCTGGTATCGGCCGACAGGCGGCGGATCTGCTCGATCTTGTCGACGATGTCGCCGGTGGCCTGCGCGGTGCGCTCCGCCAGCTTGCGCACCTCGTCAGCGACCACGGCAAAGCCGCGGCCCAGCTCGCCGGCACGCGCCGCCTCGATCGCCGCGTTCAGCGCCAGCAGATTGGTCTGGTCGGCGACATCGCGGATCACGCCGACGATGGAGGAAATATTGCCGACATCCTCCACCAGCCGCTGCAGGCTTTGCGAGGCGGTGCCGACCACGTCGCTGATCACCCGCATCTCGTCCACCGCCTTGCGCACCACCGCCGCGCCGTCACGCGACAGCTGGCCGGAGTTGCGCCCCAGCTCGTGCGCGTGTTCGGCATTGGCGGCGATATGGTTGATGCCGACCGTCATCTGCTCCACCGAGGCCGCCATCGCGGTGGCCGCCCCGCTCTGGCGGTCGGAACCGCCGGCGACGCGGTCGACGTTGTCCATCAGCCCGTCGGCCACCGACACCAGGTAGTCGGCATTGGTGATCACCTGCCCCACCATGTCGCGCAAGTGTTGCTGCATTTCGGCGATGCTGAGCAACAGGCTGCCCTGCTCGGCCTTGCTGACATCGACCGCGGTATCCAGCCGCCCGGCGGAAATCGCCGCCACCACCTCCACCGCGTAGGCCGGCTCGCCGCCGAGCTGGCCGATCAGGCGACGGCCGATCACGTAGCCGATGGCCAGGAGCAGCAGCAGCAGGCCGACAAGGCCGGCGCCGAGGAACAGCGCCTGGCGCCATACCGCCTTGTCGATATGGTCGACGTAGATGCCGGTGCCGATCACCCAGCCCCAGCGCGCCGTTTTCTGCACCACCGCGATCTTGCCCACCGGCTGCGCAAAGCCGGGCTTGGCCCAGTGGTACTCGGCGACACCGCCGCCGGCCAGCGCCTGGCGGAAAGCTTTACCGAGGTTGACGCCGTTGGGGTCGACCTGCGTCGTCATGCTGGTGCCGACCAGGTTGCGACGGATCGGGTGCCCCAGGTAGGTGAAGCGCTCGTCGGTGACGAAGAAGTACCCGTCCTCGCCGAAGCGCATCGCCATCACCGCGGCCATCGCCCGCCGCCGCGCCTCGTCCTCGCCCAGCGTCGCCGCCTGTGCCTCGTAGCTTTCCACCAGTCTGGCCGCACTTTCTGCCAGCCGGCGGGTATCGCGCACCGCCTGCTCGGTCAGGGTCTGGCCAAGGTTGAACAGCGCCCAGATGGTCATCAGTACGATGCCGATGGCCGCTGCGCCCACCATGGCCATGAATTGGGCTTTTACCGTTTTGAACATCTATCTCTCCCGTTTGCTGTTTGCTCTTCATTGCCGTGTGCAGCGTGTTTTTTTGGCCGCTGCTTGTTATGGATAAGGTCATGCTGTCTGTCGCGGGCCGGCCGTCCGTACCTCAAAATCCGGCACTGGCGCCAGCCCTGCCACGCTTGTTACCGGCTCATGACGCGAGTGTCTGAACCGGCGCAGACCGTCCGCTTTTGTATCGAAACACGATCAACAACCGCGATTGTCTGTTTAAGCCTGTGGCGACAGCATGGTAGCGGCAGCGCGCCCGGCAAACTGTGACCAATCGTAACCAGCGCCGCGACGGCCATGAAAAACGGCAGCCCGCGGGGGCTGCCGTTTTGACGGGATGCGGCCAAGGTTGGCCGCAACGGGGATGGCTTACTTGCGTTCCACCTGCGACACGTCACGCACCGCGCCGGTGTCGGCACTGGTGGTCATCGCGGCGTAGGCGCGCAGCGCCGGGCTGACCACGCGCTGGCGGTCGACCGGTTTCCATGCCAGCGCACCACGGGCTTCCATCGCTGCGCGGCGTGCGGCCAGGGTCTCGTCGGAAATGGCCAGACGGATACCACGATTCGGGATGTCGATCTCGATGCGATCGCCCTCTTCCACCAGGCCGATGGCGCCGCCTTCGGCCGCTTCCGGCGACACGTGGCCGATGGACAGGCCGGAGGTCCCGCCGGAGAAACGGCCGTCGGTCAGCAGCGCGCATTCCTTGCCCAGACCCTTGGATTTCAGGTACGAGGTCGGGTACAGCATTTCCTGCATCCCAGGGCCGCCTTTCGGGCCTTCGTAGCGGATCACCACCACGTCGCCGGCCACCACGCTGTCGGCCAGAATCGCCGCCACCGCGTCATCCTGGCTTTCGAACACGCGGGCGCGTCCGGTGAACTTGAGGATGGAATCGTCAACACCGGCGGTCTTCACGATGCAGCCACGCTCGGCGATGTTGCCGTACAGCACGGCGAGGCCGCCGTCCTGCGAGTACGCGTGTTCCTTGTCACGGATGCAGCCCTCGGCGCGGTCGTCGTCCAGCGTCGGGTAACGCATGCTCTGGCTGAAGGCGATGGTGGTCGGCACCCCGCCTGGCGCGGCGCGGTAGAAGCGGTGCACCTCGCTGTCGGCGCCGTGGCGGCGGATGTCCCACGCTTCCAGACCGGCGCCCATAGTGGCGCTGTGGATGGTCGGCACCTCGCGCTGGATCAGGCCGGCGCGGTCCAGCTCGGACAGGATGGCGACCACGCCACCGGCGCGGTGCACGTCTTCCATGTGGTACTTCTGCGTCGCCGGCGCCACCTTGGACAGGCATGGCACGCTGCGCGAGATGCGGTCGATGTCGGTCATCTTGAAGTCGACACCGGCTTCGCTGGCGGCGGCCAGCAAGTGCAGCACAGTGTTGGTGGAGCCGCCCATCGCCACGTCCAGGCTCATCGCGTTCTCGAACGCGGCCTTGGTGGCGATGCTGCGCGGCAGCACGCTGTAATCGTCCTGCTCGTAGTGACGCTTGGTGATCTCGACGATCAGGCGGCCGGCGCGCAGGA
This sequence comes from Vogesella sp. EB, assembly GCF_001037925.1. NCBI lineage: Bacteria > Pseudomonadati > Pseudomonadota > Betaproteobacteria > Neisseriales > Chromobacteriaceae > Vogesella > Vogesella sp. EB. The sequence goes on from NZ_LFDT01000002.1 coordinate 13,319, forward strand.
ACAGCTCCTTGCGGTCGGCGTGGGTGGCCAGCATCGAGCCGTTGCCCGGCAGCGACAGCCCCAGCGCCTCGGTCAGGCAGTTCATCGAGTTGGCGGTGAACATGCCGGAGCAGGAGCCGCAAGTCGGACAGGCGGAACGCTCCACCTTGTCCACGTCCTCGTCGCTGATCCTGTCGTTGGCGGCCTCGACCATCGCGTCGACCAGGTCCAGCTTGCGCTCGGTGCCGCGCCAGTTGACCTTGCCGGCCTCCATCGGGCCGCCGGACACGAACACCACCGGGATGTTCAGCCGCAGCGCGGCCATCAGCATGCCGGGGGTGATCTTGTCGCAGTTGGAGATGCACACCAGCGCGTCGGCGCAGTGGGCGTTGACCATGTATTCCACGCTGTCGGCGATCAGGTCGCGCGATGGCAGCGAGTACAGCATGCCGCCGTGGCCCATGGCGATGCCGTCGTCCACGGCGATGGTGTTGAATTCCTTGGCCACGCCACCGGCCTTTTCGATCTCGCGCGCCACCAGCTGGCCCATATTGTGCAGGTGCACGTGGCCGGGTACGAACTGGGTGAAGGAGTTGGCGATGGCGATGATCGGTTTCTGGAAATCCTCGTCCTTCATGCCGGTGGCGCGCCACAGGGCGCGGGCACCCGCCATGTTGCGGCCGGAAGTCGAGGTCTTGGAACGGTATTGAGGCATGATGTGTCCTTGAATGCAGTAATGGCTTTGTCGCTTTGATCTGGCGGCGCGTCGCGGGCCGGGCGGGATATTGCCCGGCCGGTAGAACTTGCGGGTGCCGGCATGTTCTACACATAAGGCGTCGCGCGGCGGGTAGCAGCGCGACGACCGGTAACGCTTTCCGTATAATTTATAGTTATCCTTTTACCGCAAACGCACATACCTGACAAATGCTGATCCATCCCCAGTTTGACCCTGTCGCCATCCAGCTTGGCCCGCTGGCCATCCACTGGTACGGCCTGATGTACCTCGTCGGTTTCGGCCTGTTCCTGTGGCTGGGCCATGTCCGTATCAAACAGCAGCCGGATTGCGGCTGGAACGGCAAGGATCTCGACGATTTCCTGACCTGGGCGGTGCTCGGCGTCATCGTCGGCGGGCGGCTGGGCGAGGTGCTGTTCTACCAGCCTGGCTACTATCTGGCGCACCCGGCCGAGATCCTGATGGTCTGGAAAGGCGGCATGAGCTTTCACGGCGGCTTTATCGGCGTGCTGGCGGCGATGCTGCTGTTCGCGCGCAAGAAAGGCGTCAGCTTCTGGCAGATCAGCGATTTCGTGGCACCGCTGGTGCCGACAGGGTTGGCCGCCGGCCGCATTGGCAACTTCATCAACGGCGAGCTGTGGGGCCGCATCGCCAGCCACGATCTGCCGTGGGCGATGATCTTCCCGCACGTCGACGCCATGCCGCGCCACCCGTCGCAGCTGTACCAGGCGGCGCTGGAAGGCCTGGCGCTGTTCGTGATCCTGTGGCTGTTCTCGGCACGGCGCCGGCCGCTGGGGCAGGTGTCGGCGGTATTCCTGATCGGCTACGGCAGCTTCCGCTTCATCGCCGAATTCTTCCGTACCCCGGACGCCGGCATCTTCGGCCAGTCCGACATCATCAGCATGGGCCAGTGGCTGAGCGTGCCGATGATCGTCGCCGGCCTCGCGCTGTACCGCTGGGCCGCCAGACGCGACACGGCACCAGCCTGACCACGCTTACCCGACAAAACCCGGCTACGGCCGGGTTTTGTCATTTGCGGCCAACCCCGGCATAGCGCCCTCCCAGCGTGCGCCCAGCCACACCAGGCCGCTGCACCACAGCCAGTACAGCAGCGCCACCGTGGCGAATACCGGCAGCGGATACACCTGCTCGCGGTTGTTCACTTGCGAGGCGACAAAGGTCAGCTCGGCCACGCCGACGATATAGGCCAGCGAGGTGTCCTTCACCAGCGTGACCCACTGATTGGCGAAGGACGGCACCATGATGCGCAGCGCCTGCGGCAGCACGATCAGGCGTAGCGTCTGCCACCAGCTGAAACCCAGCGACAGCCCGGCCTGCCACTGCCCGGCGGCGATGGCGGCAATGCCGGCGTGCACCGCCTGCGTCAGGAAGGCGCCGCCGATCAGCGCCAGCGCCACAATCACCGTCAGCGTGCCTGGCACGTCGATGGCAAACAGCACCGGCAGCAAGAAGTAACACCAGAAAATCAGCATCACCACCGGAATCGCGCGCAGCAGCGCGGCGGATATCGCCACCAGACGCCGCAGCGGCGGAGGCCCCAGCGTCAGCACGATGCCGCCCGCCAGCCCCAACAATGACGCCAGCAGCGCCGCCGTCAGCCCGATCACCACGCTCAGCGCCATGCCGCCCAGCGGCCCGGCCGGCCAGCTACCCAGCAGCAGATAGTCCAGATTGGCGTTGATCACCTCGACCGCCGTCATCGCCCGCCCCCCAAGGTTGGCCGCGCCCGCCCGCCGGCCAGCTGCGCGCCCAGCACCAGCAGCAGGTACAGCAGCGTGGCGACGGCAAAGGCCTGGAAGGTCAGCAGCGTCTCGCTCTCCACCTGGCGCGAGCTGTACGACAGTTCGGCCACGCCGATGGCCATGGTCAGCGAGGTGTTCTTGATCACGCCCAGATACTGGCCCAGCAACGGGCGGCGCACCACGCGCAGCGCCTGCGGCAACACGATGTGGCGGAACACCTGGCGCGGCGTCATCCCCAGCGCCAGCGCCGCCGCGCGCTGCCCCGGCGCGACACTGCGGATGCCGGCGCGGATTTCCTCGGCGACAAACGCCGCGCTGTACAGCGACAGCGCGATCAGCGCCGCCACAAACTCGAACGACGGCCAGGCCAGCGTCCAGCCGGCCAGCGTCACCTCGTGCGGCGCATTCAGCCACAACATCACCGCTTCCGGCAGCAAGCCGGCCACGCCGAAGTACCACAGCAGCAGCTGCACCATCAGCGGCGTATTGCGATGCAGCGACAGAAAGGTCCGCACCGCCAGGCGCACGCTACGCCAGCGCTGCTCGTAACCGGCGGCCAGCAGCACACCCAGCAGCGTTGCCAGCCCGCACACCAGCAGCGCCAGCCACGCCGTCAGCGCCGCGCCCTGCAGCATCCAGCCGATGAAATGCGGCTCCAGCCAGCCATAACCCAGCCATGCAGGCGGTGTCATGATTTACTCCCTTCAGCAAAGAAAAACCGCCAGGCAAGCCCGGCGGCAGCACGAATCAGCCGAGTCCGCGACGGGTCAGGCCTTGTCGCCGATCCTGAAATCACGCGGCAGCGGCGCCTTGGTGCTGGGGCCGAACCAGTGATCGTAGATCTTTTTCGCTTCGCCGTTTTTCTCCAGCCCCAGCAGCACCTCGTTGACCACCTTCACCAGCCGCGCCTCGCCCTTGGGCAGGCCGATGGCCTGGAATTCGCGGGTCAGCGTAAACGGCGCGATCTCGTACTTGTCCTTGTCCGGGGCATTGGCCAGCAGGGCCGCCAGCTTGGAGCCGTCCTGGGTGATCGCGGTCACGTTGCCGTTGCGCAGCGCGGCAAACGCCAGCGGCGTGTCGTCGTAGGACACCACCTTGGTGGCCGGGTATTTCTCGCGCAGCGTGATCTCCTGCGTGGTGCCCTTGTCCGCACCCACGCGCAGGCCGGCCAGCTGTGCCGGCGTGGCCAGCGTGCCCTTGCGGCTGATGAACTGCTGGCCGGAGGCAAAGTACGGCAGGCTGAAATCGACCTGCTTGGCGCGATCCGGCGTCACGGTGAAGTTGGCCACAATCAGGTCGGCCTTGCCCGACACCAGCAGCGGAATGCGGTTGGCCGGATTGGTCGGCACCAGCTCCAGCTTGACGCCGATCTTGGCGGCGATGTGGCGCGCCACGTCCACATCCAGCCCGGTGATCTGGCGGCTCTGCGCGTCGAGGAAGCCGAACGGCGGGTTGCTGTCGAAGGCGGCGACACGCAGCACGCCGGCTTTCTTGATGTCGTCGAGGCGGTCGGCCAGGGCGGAGGTAGCGGTCACGGCCAGCAGCAGGGCCAGGGTCAGTTTGCGTTTCATGGTCGGCTTTCATTCAGAGATCAGGAGAAGATGGCCCATCATAAAACGATGACAAAGCCATACAAACCAATGAATTTTGTATTCTTTATCCACCAAAGGAATAACCGCCACCCGACCACGCCGGCAGCACGGCGGGCTAAACTGCGGATATCGGCATTGCGCCACGGGACACCCTCATGAACCGCCTGCTTGTGTTGCTGAGCCTCGCTCTGCTCAGCGCCTGCGCCACTTACCAGTGGCGCCACGCCACCCGCTACGACGCCAACTTCGACGAAGACAGCTTCCAGTGCAAGAAGGAAGCGGCGCAAGCCTTTCCGCCGCTGGCGGGCGAGCGCGTCACCCGGCCGCCGCGCTTCAGCCCGTCCTGGTTCTGCTCGCCCGCCGGCACCCGCTGCAGCCGCACGCTGCCCTACTGGCAGGACGCCGAAACCGAGAGCTACGACATCAACGAGCGCGCGCGCGACGATCTGTACCGCAGCTGCCTGCAGGCACGCGGCTGGATCCGCTACCGCGTCGACTGAGCGCCCGCGCCGTCGCAGCCTTGCCCGCGACAAGGTTGGCCGCAAGCGCCGCACACGGCCGGCAATGCCGGCGCGCCACCCCCAGTTTTATGCTGACGCGATTAGGCGCGCGCGCCGATCTGGCATAAAATACGGCCACTTTGGCGGCTTATCGTCCGCCTGCACCGAGCAGTCCGCGCGACTGCTTTTTTGATGGTGGCGGCCTGTTGCCCGCCTAACCCGAAAGACAATCCGCTCATGAACATTGCCAAACTGTCCGTGGCAGGCCTGCTGCTGGCCGCCGCTACCCTGTCCCACGCCGAAGCGCTGCTGAAAGTCTCCGCCATTCCCGACGAAGCCCCGACCGAGCTGCAACGCAAGTTCGCGCCGCTGGGCCAGTACCTGGAAAAAGAGCTGGGCATGAAGGTGCAGTTCGTGCCGGTCAGCGACTACGCCGCGGTGGTCACCGCGCTCAACGCCGACCAGATCGACATGGCGTGGCTGGGCGGCTTCACCTTCGTGCAGGCCAGCCAGCGCGGCAAGGTGGTGCCGCTGGTACAGCGCGAGGAAGATTCGCGCTTCACCTCCAAATACATCGTCAATGCCGACAGCGGCATCAGCAAGCTGCAGCAGCTGAAGGGCAAGAGCTTTGCCTTCGGCTCCGCCTCGTCCACCTCCGGCCACCTGATGCCGCGCTACTTCCTGCAAAAGCAGCACATCAAACCGGAAACCTTCTTCAAGAGCGTCGGCTACTCCGGCGCGCATGACGCCACCGTGGCCTGGGTTGCCTCCGGCAAGGTCGACGCCGGCGTGCTGAACGCCTCGGTGTGGGACAAGCTGGTCGAAGCCGGCAAGGTCGACCAGAGCAAGGTCAAGCTGCTGGGCACCACCCCGCCGTACTTCGACTACAACTGGACGGTGCGCGGCAGCCTGGATAAAAAACTGCAGCAGAAAATCCAGCAGGCGTTCCTGAAGCTGAATGCGGCCAACCCCGAGCACAAAGCCATTCTCGATCTGCAACGCGCCAGCAAGTTCATCCCGACCAAGGCCGCCAACTACAAGGGCATCGAAGCCGCTGCCAAGGAAGCCGGCCTGCTGCAATGAGTCTGCGTTTTGACGCGGCCAGCCTGAGCCTGGGCGGCAGCCGCATCCTGCAGCCGCTGTCGCTGCAGCTGGCGCAGGGCGAGCAGGTGGCGCTGATCGGCCCGTCCGGCGCCGGCAAATCGTCGCTGCTGTTGCTGGCCAACAGCTGCCACCGTCCCGATGGCGGCAGCGTGCAGCTGCTGGGGCAGGACCCGTGGCAGCTGGGCGCGCCGGCACTGCGCCGGCTGCGCAGCCGCATCGGCAGCGTGTACCAGCATCCGCCGCTGCCGGCGCTGCAACGGGTGGTCACCGCCATCGGCGCCGGCCAGCTGGGCCAGCTGTCCACGTTGGCCGCACTGCGCCGCCTGCTGTGGCCGCAGGATGTCGCCGCCATCCGCGACGCGCTGCAGCGGGTGCAGCTGGGCGACAAGCTGTGGCAGCGCTGCGACCGCCTGTCCGGCGGCCAGCGCCAGCGCGTCGGCATCGCCCGCGTGCTGTACCAGCAACCCGAGCTGCTACTGGCCGACGAGCCGGTATCGGCGCTCGACCCGCGCCTGGCCGACGACACCGTCGCGCTGCTGTGCGCCGACGCCCGGGCGCGCGGCGCCACGCTGCTGGTCAGCCTGCACTCGGTGGAGCTGGCATTGGCCCACTTCCCGCGCCTGATCGGCCTGCGTGACGGCCGCATCGCCTTCGACCTGCCGCGCGCCGAGGTCACCCCGTCGCTGCTGGCGGCGCTGTACGCCGGCGAACAGCCGGCCACCGCCGACGAGCCGGCGCTGGGCAGCGGCATCCGGATCGCGCCATGCTGAGCGCCAGCCTGCACGACCCGGCCCGCGCGTCGCGGCTGGCCGGCCTCATCGCCACGCCGCTATTGCTGCTGGCGGCGATGGCCTACACCGGCTTCAACCCGCTGCTGCTGGCCGATGGCGACACCGCCGGCACGCTGTGGCGCTTTGTCGCCGACTTCTTCCCGCCCAGCCATGACGGCGCCTTCCTGCACGACATGCTGCGCGAAACCGCCACCACGCTGGCGATTGCCAGCAGCGGCCTCGCGCTGGCGGTGCTGCTCGGCCTGCCGCTGGCGCTACTGACCAGCCGCGCACTGGACCGCGACCGCCTGTGTGGCGAGGCACCGGCTCGCGGCTGGCAATGGCTGCAACGCCTGCTGCGCGGCGTCTTGATCGTGCTGCGCGGCGTGCCGGACCTGGTATGGGCGCTGCTGCTGGTGCGCGCCGCGGGTCTCGGCAGCCTGCCGGCGGTGCTGGCGCTGGGGCTGGCCTACGGCGGCATGCTGGGCAAGGTCTACGCCGAAATCCTGGAATCGCAGCCGCCGCAGGCCGCGGCGGCACTGGCCGCCAGCGGCGCGTCGCGGCTGGCCATCTTCGGCTACGCACTGCTGCCGCAGGCGGCGACCGAACTGATCAGCTACAGCGTCTACCGCTGGGAATGCGCGATCCGCGCCTCGGCGGTGATGGGCTTCGTCGGCGCCGGCGGCCTCGGCCTGCTGCTGGACACCTCGCTGCGGATGCTGAACGGTGGCGAAGTCGGCAGCCTGCTGCTGCTGTTCGCCGCGCTGGTGGCGCTGACCGAGGGCGTCAGCCGCGTCAGCCGCGCCGCCATCCACAGCCGCGCCGGTGGCGCCATGCTCGCCGCCGGCACGCTGTTGCTGCTGACCCTGTCGCTGCTGTGGCTGTGGCCGCAATGGCGCGAGGCCCCGTTCGATGTCGCCGGCCTGTGGCGCTTCGCCCAGGAATTCCTGCGGCCAACCTTGCGTGGCGACTTCCTCGTCCAGGTCGGCAGCGGCGTGCTGGAAACGCTGCTGGTCTCGGCGCTTGGCAGCGCGCTGGCCTTCATCGGCGGTGCGCTGCTGGCGTTGCCGGCCAGCAACCGCGGCCCGCGCTGGCTGCGTGCACCGGTGCAATTGCTGCTCAATTTCCTGCGCGGCACGCCGGACCTGCTGTGGGGTGCGCTGGCGGTGCTGGCGCTCGGCCTCGGCCCGGCCGCCGGCGTGCTGGCACTGGCGGTGCACACCAGCGGCGTGCTGGGCCGGCTGTTCGCGCAGACACTGGAAAACACGCCGCCGGACGCGGAAGCCGCGCTGCGCCACAGCGGTGCCGGCCGTCTCGCCTGCCTGTGCTACGGCCTGCTGCCGCAGGCGCTACCGCAGTGGCTGGCCTACACCCTGTACCGCTGGGAAAACAATATCCGCATCGCCGCCATCCTCGGCCTGGTCGGCGCCGGCGGCCTCGGCCAGCAGCTGTATCTGGCGCTGTCGCTGTTCCAGCTGTCCAACGCCGCCACGCTGATCCTGGCCATGCTGCTGCTGTCGTGGGGGGTGGAAAGCTTCAGCCGCTGGCTGCGGCAGAAGCTGCAATAGCCTGCCGGCTGGCTTGAAAACGATGCGGCCAACCTTGAAAAAGGTTGGCCGCATCGTTTTGGGGCGAGTTGTCGGCTGGAGTGGTTGGTCATGCCTTTGTGCTAGCATGACTGCAGTCGGTCAATTGCTGCCGGTCGTCGTTTCCACAGACAGGCCATTTGAGCGGCCGCTTCGGTCATATACCTGCCGGGCCGCCTACCCGAACAACTTGGCCTTAGCTGTCGTCCACACCTCGCATGGTCTGTGTGTCAAAAACCGGACACACACTGTTCTTTACTTTGAACCTCCACATTTTCCTATATATAAGGAGCGATACCAACCCAACAGTAAGGTATGGGGCTGTCGAGCAAAGCGAGGGAACCTGCAAACGCAGATGACAGGCGGTCCGCTAGATCGGATGGCTATGCCCTTATTGGCCCGAAATTAACCTCGCCAATACTTTAGCCTGATCTGCGGATGCAAAAGGCTCACAAAGCAAAAGTTTGGATGAAAGAATCGTGCTACGAATCTGAATAACGCTGTCAACCTCATTGTTGATCAACATTGCGACATGGTCCCCAATATGCATTTCGCTGAATTTTTGAAGGCGCGCTTCAGCTTCAGGACGGAAGAAAATAAATAGGCCGAAGCCGTGTCCACAATCAGAGACACTCTCGGTAAGCGACGTGCCCAGGATATCGTGTGTTGATATGATTGGTTTCTCTGCAACAAAGATTTCCGAAGTATCCTCTCGCTGCTTTCGCCATGGAGCGATCCGCATCGACGCATTTGAATCGAAAGCGGCCAACCTTATCTCAACTTGTGCTGACTCAGGAGAATAATTTCGCTCATATTGAATCTTATTGGATTCAGCACATGCGCAGAGAGTGGGCGCACATATTAAAAATAAAATTAACCGAGATTTGTAAAAATTCACGAGTCACCCATGTGGAAAGAGGTATAACTTTTAAGTTATGCAGGACATCAAGACCTCTATAACAATTTATATTGTTGGCAGAAACTATAAAATTCCAAAGCCATAATTTTCAAAAATTTTTATTCGCTTGTCAATATAACAACCACCAATCTAACGGACGGCATGACCATGCCGTCTATCTTCATCGCCCAGGCAAATCTGCTGCCCAGTGAGGTTACACTGGGTGACGGTTCCCCTCTGATACCTGCCGTTGAACCAAGAATGCATTGAATGGCCGGAGTGGGTCGACAGCAGACATCTCCCAGAAAGCCCCCCCTACCGCGGCGGCAGCACTGGCCGGTTGCTGAGCGGGGTCGACAGGATGATGCTGGTGCGCGTCTCGCCCAGATCGTTCAGCCGCGACACCAGCAGCTCCAGATGCGACACGTCACGCGCCAGCACGCGAAAGACGTAGGAATCGACCCCGGTCACGTGGTGGCACTCCTGCACTTCCGCCATTGCGGCCAACCTTTCCAGCAGCACCTTCTTCGCCGGTTGCGGCACGGTGATGCCGACCAGCGCCGACAGCGCGAAGCCGGCCTTCAGCGGCGCCACCGCGGCGTGGTAGCCGCTGATCACCCCCGCCTCTTCCAGCCGCTTCACCCGCTCCGATACCGCCGGTACGGACAAGCCCACCGTCTGCGCCAGTTCGGTCAGTGATTGCCGCGCATTGTCCTGCAACGCCTGCAGGATCAGCCACGATTTGCCATCCACTTCCATTTGCAAGCCTTTCTGCTGTTTGACCTAAGAATATAAACCCGACATCGCATTCTGGCGAAGATACCTCATGGCGCCCGCGGCGCTGCCGTCGCACACTAGGCCATCACATCGAGGAGCAAGACGCCATGCAAAGCAGCTATTTATTTGTCGAAGCCGCCCTTATCGGGCTGGCGATTGCCGCACCGGTCGGACCGGTGGGTTTGTTGTGCATCGAGCGCACCCTGCGCCAGGGCGCGGCCACCGGCTTTGTCACCGGGCTGGGCGCCGCCACCGCCGACGCCATCTACGCCGCGATCGGCGCCGCCGGCCTCGGCACGCTGATCGCGCTGCTGACGCGGCTAGCGACACCGCTGGCGCTGGCCGGCTGCGTGCTGCTGCTGTATCTGGGCATCGCCACCCTGCGCCGCGACGCGGCCAGCCACGCCGCACGTGCCGCCAGCGTACACAGCCTGCCGCGCGCTTACAGCAGCGCGCTGGCGCTAACGCTGACCAACCCGATGACCATCCTGTCCTTCATCGCCATCTTCGCCGGGCTGGCCGGCGCGCGCACGCCGTCGCTGGCCGACAGCATGCTGATGGTGGTGGGCGTGTTTGCCGGCTCGGCACTATGGTGGCTACTGCTGGCCTACGGCGGTGGTCGGCTGCTGTCGCAGCTGGGTGCACGCGGGCAGTTGCTGGTCGACAAGGCCTGCGGCGTGCTGCTGATCGGCTTTGCGCTGTTGCTGGCGTGGCGCACGCTGGCGGGATGGCACTGAGCCGGTGCCGCTGACGGCATGGCGGCGAACAGCAGTGGGGCAAGGCTCAGCTCAGGGGAGGATGGTGAGTGCCGGCCTGCGCTAGCCGCCGGCGATAGATCAGGGCAGCTGCTGCAGGCGGCGGGTCAGCGCGCCGGGCTGCCACTGCCGCGTCTCCAGCTGCCGCAGTGGCCAGATGCCGGCCAGGCTGTTGCAAACGAAGGCTTCGTCCGCCGCCAGCACCTCATCCGGTGACAGCCGCACCTCGCGCACGTGCAGGCCAAGGTTGGCCGCAGTGTCGATCACGCAGGCGCGCATGGCGCCGGACACGCCGCAGCGGTCCAGTAGCGGGGTGATCAACTCGCCGGCACGCACGATGAACAGGTTGCTCATGGTGCCCTCCACCACCGTGCCGTCCATGTCCAGCATCAGCCCTTCGGCGATGGCCGGGTCCGTCCATTCGCTGCGCGCCAGCACGTTTTCCAGGCGGTTGAGGTGCTTGATGCCGGCCAGTCGCGGCTGGATCGCCAGCCGCGTGTCGCACCAGCGCGCCACGATGCCCTGTGCCGCGCGCTCTTGTGGGTAACCGGCCCAGGCGCTGGCGCTGACGATGCGGGTCGGCGTGCACTCTGCCGGCATCGCGTAGCCACGCTGGCCGACGCCACGGGTGAGCACGATCTTGATGACCGCGCGCTCAAGGTTAGCCGCAACGGTGGCAATCTCGCTTAACAACAGCACCTCGTCCGGACACGGCAGGCGCAGCGCGGCGCAGTCTGCGGCCAACCTTTGCCATTGCCAGTGCCACAGCAGCGGCGTGCCGTGCCGCGCTTCCAGCGTGCGATAGAGACCATCGCCATAGGCCAGACCACGGTCGCTGGCGCTGATCTGGGTGCCCGGCTGGCCGTTGATCAGCATCACGCCTGCTCCACGCCCAGCGCCCGCAACAGGCCGCGCGCCTTGTGGCGGGTTTCCTGCAATTCACGCTGCGGATCGGAATCGGCGACGATGCCGCCACCAGCGCGGAAGCGCAGCTGCTGCCCCTGCTGCATGAAGGTACGGATCAGGATGTTGAGGTCCAGCGTACCGTCGCGGTTAAGATAGCCGAGGCTGCCGGTGTAGGCGCGGCGCGCGCTGTTTTCCAGCTCGCGGATGATCTGCATGGTGCGCACTTTCGGGCAGCCGGTGATGGTGCCGCCGGGGAACAGCGCGCGGAACACGTCGACGGTGCCCACGCCATCGCGGATGCGGCCGCGGACATTGGACTCGATGTGGTGCACGTAGGCGTAGCTGGCCACCGCCATCAGCTCGTTGACCTCCACGCTGCCGGGCTGGCAGATGCGGCCGAGGTCGTTGCGCTCCAGGTCGATCAGCATCACGTGCTCGGCACGCTCCTTGATGCTGGAGATCAGCCGCTGCTTCAGCGCGGCGTCCTCGTCCGCATCCGGTGAGCGCGGATGGGTGCCGGCGATCGGGCGGGTGTCAACCCAGCCGTCGTGCACGCGCACCAGCCGCTCCGGCGAGGAGCTGACGATGTGCGCGTCACCAAAATCGGCCAGCGCCGAGAACGGCGCCGGGTTGGCGCGACGCAGCGCGGCGTACAGGTCCACCGGCCGTACTTCCTCGCTCAGCGTGGCGCGCCAGCCGCGCGAGATGTTGACCTGGAACACGTCGCCTTCGTAGATGTAGTCCTTGAGCTTGACCACCGCGTCGGTGTACCAGTGCGGCGGGTCTTCTTCCAGCGCCTGCAGCACCACAGGGTTGGCCGCAAACGGCTCCGACTCCACCAGTGCCTGTTTCAGCGTGTCCAGCTGCGCCGGCGTTTCCGCCAGCAGCCAGCTTTCCTGCTTCACGCGGTCGTAGAGCAGCGCGGCGGGAATGCGGCTGAGCACCGCCAGCGGGAAGCTGTCGCTGATCGCCTGCGGCACGCTGGGTTCAAACTCGGACAGCAGGTCGTAACCAAGATAGACAAACCAGCCGCCGCTGAACGGCAGCCGGTGCGGATTGGCCACCGCCTGCGGCAGCGGCAGCGCGCGCACGTCGTCGAGGAACAGCGCACCCTCGCCTTCGCGATAGATGCGGGTTTGCTGCGGCAGGGCCATCAGGATGTCCCAGCCGCTGTCACCCGACGACTGCATCAGGTACGGGAAACGGGCGCGATCATGGGCATGCAGCGCCAGCAGATCGGGGGTAAAACTCAGCAGTTCACAGTGCATGGCAGCAGGGCCTGAGGTTCGGTTGCGGCAAGGATGGCGGGGCGGCTGGCCGGGCGCGGGCGGCGATGCTTGCTCGCCACCTAATAGGACTATACATCCGCCGCCATGCCTTGCCAGCGCGGCAGCGACTGCCGGCACTACCCGCCATCTTGCGGCAACAGCAACGTCATGTTGGCCGCAAAAAGAAAAGACCGCGCGAGTTTATCGCAGCGGTCTTGGCTGTCAACGGTTTCGACACCGTTTGCCGTGGCTTACACGCGCTTGAATACCAGCGTGCCGTTGGTACCGCCAAACCCGAAGGAGTTGGAGATCGCCACGTCGATTTTCATGTCGCGCGCGGTATTGGCGCAGTAGTCCAGATCGCAGCCGCCTTCGATATCCTGATCGTGCAGGTTGATGGTCGGTGGCGACACCTGGTTGTGCACCGCCAGAATCGAGTAGATCGCTTCCACACCGCCGGCACCGCCCAGCAGGTGGCCGGTCATCGACTTGGTGGAGTTCACTACCAGCTTCTTGGCGTGGTCGCCAAACGCGATCTTCAGCGCGTTGGTTTCGTTGGCATCACCCAGCGGCGTGGAGGTGCCGTGCGCGTTGACGTAGTGCACATCCTCGGGATTCAGCTTGGCGTCACGCAGCGCGTTCAGCACGCCGCGGGCCGGGCCTTCCGCGCTCGGCGCGGTGATGTGGTGCGCGTCGGAGCTCATGCCGAAGCCAACCAGCTCGGCGTAGATCTTGGCGCCACGCTTGACGGCGTGCTCGTACTCTTCCAGTACCAGCACCCCGGCACCCTCGCCCATCACGAAGCCGTCACGGCCCTTGTCCCACGGCCGCGAGGCGGTCGCCGGATCGTCGTTGCGGGTCGACAGTGCCTTCATCGCGGCAAAGCCGCCTACCGCCAGGCTGGAGATGGTGCCTTCGGCGCCACCGGCCACCATCACGTCGGCGTCACCGTACTGGATCACGCGCGCGGCGTCGCCAATGCAGTGGGCACCGGTGGTGCAGGCGGACACGATGCCATAGCTCGGACCCTGATAGCCCTTGAGAATGGATACGTGACCGGCAACCATGTTGATCAGCGAGCCAGGAATGAAGAACGGGCCGATCTTGCGGATGCCGCCTTCGTGGCGGGCAACGCCGGTTTCCTCGATCAGCGGCAGGCCGCCAATACCGGAACCGATGTTCACGCCGACACGGGTCTTGTCCAGGTCCGGCACGTCGTCGAGGCCGGAATCCGCCACCGCCTGCAGCGCAGCCGCGATGCCGTAATGGATGAACACATCCATGCGGCGCGCGTCTTTCGCCGAAATGTACTGGGTAATGTCGAAGCCTTTGACTTCACCCGCGACCTGGCAGGCAATATCACTGGCATCGAAGCGGGTAATGGTGGTGATACCACTCTTGCCGGCCAGGAGATTGGCCCAGCCACTGCTCACATCGTTGCCGACCGGGGACACATGGCCCAGGCCGGTCACTACTACTCTGCGTTTTGACACAGGGTATCTCCGCGAAAAAAGGGAGGGAATCTCCCGATAGTCCTGAACGGACGGCGCTTAATGGCTGGCCATTAAATCAAACGAACGTTTCAGAGCCACTACAGCAAAAGACCTCTGCAGGCGAGCCTAGGCTACACCGGCAGAGGTCCTGGTAAGCCCCGGGGGGGGTTACTTGTTCAGGTGAGCCGTAACGTAGTCTACTGCTTGCTGAACGGTGGTGATCTTCTCGGCTTCTTCATCCGGGATTTCGCACTCGAACTCTTCTTCCAGTGCCATTACCAGTTCAACGGTATCCAGGGAGTCGGCGCCCAGATCGTCAACAAACGAAGAGTCGATTTTGACTTCGGCTTCGTTCACGCCCAGTTGCTCGGCAACGATCTTTTTAACGCGCGCTTCGATGTTTTCCATTTGTTTAAATCCTTTACCTTTCTGTGTACGGGACAACAAAACCCCGCCATTCTACAAAAAAAACCTGCCCAAGCCTACCGCAGTCACATCATTGCCATGATATTGGCCACGAATCGGCAGTCAGTCCGGCTTTTGACCCGCCAGCATGCTCATGCTGCACTGGCAAAAACCACAAAACTATTCGTTGCCGTTGCCGCTTACGGCATCAGCATGCCGCCGTTCACGTGCAGGGTCTGGCCTGTCACGTAAGCCGCACGGCTGGATGCCAGGAAATCGACGGCATCGGCGATGTCCTGTGCCGCGCCCAGGCGACCCAGTGCAATCTGTTGTACCAACGCCTCACGCTGCGCTTCCGGCAGCGCGCGGGTCATGTCGGTATCGATGAAGCCCGGTGCCACGCAGTTGACGGTAATGCCGCGACTGCCGACTTCGCGTGCCATCGACTTGGTGAAGCCCATGATGCCGGCCTTGGCCGCCGCATAGTTGGCCTGACCGGCGTTGCCCATCGCACCAACCACCGACGCGATGTTGATGATGCGGCCCCAGCGTGCCTTCATCATGCCGCGCATCACCGCCTTGGACGTCTTGAATACCGACTTCAGGTTGGTATCCATGATCGCGTCCCAGTCTTCGTCCTTCATGCGCATCAGCAGGCCGTCGCGGGTGATGCCGGCGTTGTTCACCAGAATCGCCACATCGCCGTACTCCTTGCTGATGGTGTCGACCAGCGCGTCGATGGCGCCGTCTTCACCGACGTTCAGCACCATGCCGACACCGCCCCACTGCGCTAGGCGCTCGCCGATGGCGGCGGCGCCGCCTTCGGAAGTGGCGGTACCGATCACCTTGGCGCCGGCGGCAGCCAGGGTATCGGCGATGGCGGCACCGATGCCGCGCGAGGCGCCGGTGACCAGCGCAACCTTACCTTGCAAACTCATTGTCTCTCTCCTGGCTGGCCGCATGCGGCCAACCTTGTCTCTTTACGCCAGCTCGGCGCGGGCCGCTTCCAGCTTGGCGGCATCGGTCAGCGCGTGGCAGTTCACGTTGCCGTCGATACGCTTGGCGAGACCGGCCAGCACCTTGCCCGGGCCGCATTCGGCCATCAGCACGATGCCACCGGCAGCCAGCTGCTGGATGGTTTCGGTCCAGCGCACCGGACGGTACAGCTGACGCGTCAGCGCGTCACGGATCTGGTCGGCGTCGCCATAGGCGGCAACGTCGGCATTATGCAGCACCGGAATCTGCGGCGAGTTGATCTGGATCGTGGCCAGTGCCGCGGCCAGCTTGTCGGCGGCAGGCTTCATCAGAGAGCAGTGCGACGGTACCGACACCGGCAATGGCAGCGCGCGCTTGGCACCCTTGGCCTTGCACAGCTCCATCGCGCGTTCCACCGCAGCCTTGTTGCCGGCAATCACCACCTGCCCCGGCGAATTGAAATTCACCGGTTCCACCACTTCGCCCTGTGCCGCTTCGGCACAGGCGGCGCGGATGTCGTCATCGGACAGGTTGAGGATCGCGGCCATCGCGCCCTCACCGGCCGGTACCGCATCCTGCATCGCTTCGGCGCGCAAGCGCACCAGCTTCACCGCATCGGCAAAATCCAGTGCCCCGGCAGCGACCAGCGCGCTGTACTCGCCCAGGCTATGCCCGGCAAGGGCAACCGGCAAGGCACCGCCTTGCGCCAGCCAGGCACGGTAAGTGGCCACACCGGCGGCCAGCATCAGCGGCTGGGTATTGACCGTAGCATTGATCGCCTCCGGCGTTTCCGCCTGCAGCATTGCCCACAGGTCTTCACCCAGGGCGGCCGAGGCTTCGTCAAATGTCTGTTTTACTACCGGCAGGTCGGCAAAGCCGTCCATCATTTTCAGGCTCTGCGAGCCCTGACCGGGGAAAAGAAAGGCAAACGCCATCTCGGGGTCTCCTTTTGAAACGGGGTGAATGATGACCGCTTGCTGCGATTTATGCAAAAGAAACTGTCAAACGCTCGTATGATCACCGCAGTTCACTGCAGCTGGACGATGTTTTGACAGTTTCGTAGCGCAAGGCGCGCGACAGGCGATCACCTGTCGCGCACAACACCTTAGAAGCGCAGCAGCACCGCGCCCCAGGCAAAGCCGCCACCGATACCTTCCAGCAGCACAGTCTGGCCGCGCTGGATGCGGCCATCGCGCACCGCGCAGTCAAACGCCAGCGGAATGGAGGCCGCCGAGGTATTGCCCTGCTCCGGCAAGGTGACGATCACCTTGTCCATCGACAGTTTCAGATGTTTGGCGGTGGATTCGATGATGCGCAGGTTGGCCTGATGCGGCACCAGCCAGTCGACATCGGCTTGCGCCACGCCGGCTTCGTCCAGCGTTTTTTCCGCGATATCGGACAGTGCCTTGACCGCGAACTTGAACACGGCCGGGCCGTCCATGTGCAGGTAAGGCATGCCCTGGATCTTGCCGCCGGCGATCTGCGCCGGGGTATTCAGGATGCCCTGGTAGCGGCCGTCGGCGGCCAGCTTGGCGTGCAGCAGGCCCGGTTCGTCCGATGCCTCCAGCACCATGGCGCCAGCGCCATCGCCAAACAGCACGCAGGTACGGCGGTCGTCCCAGTCCAGAATGCGGCTCATCAGCTCGGCACCGACCACCAGCACCTTCTTGGCCATGCCGGCCTTGATGTAGTTGTTGGCGGTGACCAGCGCGTACATGAAACCGGCGCACACGGCCTGCACATCAAACGCAGGAATGCCCGGCACGCCGAGCTTTTCCTGCAGGATGCAGGCGGTACTGGGGAACACCATGTCCGGCGTGGTGGTGGCGACGATGATCAGGTCCAGCTCGCTGGCCTCGATACCGGCGCTTTCAATAGCCTTGAGCGACGCCAGATAGGCCAGGTCACTGGTCTTCTGGTCATCGGCAGCGATGTGGCGCGCACGAATGCCAGTGCGAGAGACAATCCACTCGTCACTGGTTTCGACACGTTCAGCCAGCATCGCATTCGTCATCAGTAGCTCCGGCAGATAGCTGCCGGTACCGAGAATGCGGGAATAGGTCATGCGCTGTCTTTAGCTTCTGACTCGGATTGCTTGATATTTTGTAATTGAACGGCAACCCGGTCTGCAATGTGACCAATCACGTTGGCGCGAACTTCCTCGCAAGCTTGCTCCAGCGCGATACGGAATCCCAGCGCGTCAGTTCCGCCGTGGCTTTTCACCACGATTCCCCGCAGCCCCAGAAAACTGGCGCCATTGTAACGACGGGGATCCACACGGGCCTTGAACAGCTTGAGCACCGGCATCGCGGCCAGGGCACACAGCTTGGTCCACCACGTGCGGGCAAACTCTTCGCGCAGGAACGTAGAAATCATGTGCGCCAACCCCTCGGAGGCTTTCAGCGCAACATTACCGGTAAATCCGTCGCAGACTACCACATCTACCGTCGATTTGAAGATGTCGTTGCCCTCAACGTTACCGTAGAAATTCAGGCCGGATTCGCGCAGCAGCTCTGCCGCACGCTTGATCGACTCGGTGCCCTTGATGTCCTCGGAGCCGATATTCAACAAGCCGACGCTTGGATTCGTCCGGTGTTCGAGGCTGGCCACCAGTTCGGAACCCATGATGCCGAACTGCAACAACTGCTCCGGCGAGCAATCGATGTTGGCACCCAGATCCAGCACGCAGGTATTGCCCTTGATGCCGGGCATCATCTTGGCGATGGCGGGGCGGTCAATACCGGGAATGGTTTTCAGGACGAATTTGGCCGTCGCCATCAGCGCGCCGGTGTTCCCTGCGGAAACCGCTGCCTGCGCCAGGCCTTCTTTGACCAAATTGATCGACACCCGCATCGACGAGTCTTTCTTGTTCTTCAGTGCCAGCTGCGGCGACTCGTCCATCCCCACCACTTCGGAAGCATGACGAACCGTAATGCGCGCGCGCACGGAATCCGGCAGTGCCATCAGCTCGGCTTCGATTGCCGCCTGATCGCCCACCAGTACAAGATTGACATCGGGAGTGTCGCTAAGGAACTGGACAGATGCAGGGACAGTGACCTTGAGGCCAACGTCACCGCCCATTGCATCGACCGCTACGGTGATAGTCATCAACGTGACACGGTAGTTAACCTACCTGTTGTTATGAAGGTAAGGATAATAGTAAGGAACGATTACTCGCCCTTGGCCTTCACAACCTGACGACCACGGTAGAAGCCGTTCGGGCTGATGTGGTGACGCAGGTGGGTTTCACCGGTAGTCGGCTCTTTAGCGAGCGACGGAGCGGTCAGAAAATCGTGTGCGCGGTGCATGCCACGCTTGGACGGGGACTTTTTGTTCTGTTGAACAGCCATGGTCGACTCCTAAGGATTCAAGTTAAACGTTCAGGACTTGGATTGCTTCAGCACCGCCAATACCGCAAACGGATTAGGCTTGTCAGCCTTGGCGCGCTTCAGTTCTTCCGTGTCGCAGTCGTCGTGCATCAACGACAGCGGCAAGCCCATGATAATTTCGTCTTCGATCAGTGCGATAACGTCGAAAGTTTCTTCCGCCAGAATGGCGTCCAGTTCGTCATCGGCCTCTACCGCTGCTTCCAGCTTGTCCTCGCGGGAGAACAGGGTAATCACACCCCCTGCATCCAGTTCGAACGGCATCGGCGTCAGGCAACGCTGACATTCAACGCTGAGCGTGGCAGACAGACGGTAACGCAGCGAGGGTCGCAGCAGACGGTCCTGAAAACCTTCCACCTCGAATTTCACCACGCCAGCATCGGATGCCAGCAGCTCATGTACGCGCTCGGCGAGCGTCGCAACCGGCCGTTCGTTTTGCAACGAAGCGCCATCGCGGGCAAACGCGAGCGGATCAATCAAAATCGGGTTAGACATAAACCCGGCATGATATTATCAGCGCCATCACTTTGTCAAAACAAACCAGCATACTGACTGCGGCAGCGGCGACAACAAGCCATTGATGCAACAGGCAGCCTGCACCCTCTTTAACACGGATGACCGACATGCAGATCGTGCTTGCCTCTACCTCCCCTTACCGCCGCGAAATCGTGGAACGCCTCGGCCTGCCGGTCACCGCCGTGGCGCCGGTGTGTGACGAAACCCCGCTAGCGGGTGAAACCGCCCTCGACACCGCCGTGCGCCTGGCCCGCAGCAAGGCGATGTCGCTGGCCGAGCTCTTTCCGGAGGCGCTGATCATCGGCGGCGACCAAGTGGCACTGCTCGACGGCCAGCAAATCGGCAAGCCCGGCAGCTTCGAAAACGGCGTGGCGATGCTCAAGTGGATGAGCGGCCGCACCGTGGTGTTTCACTCGGCGCTGGCGCTGTACAACAGCAAGAGCGGCCACATCCAGGAAGACGTCGGCATCACCCGCGTCACCCTGCGCCAGCTAACCGAGCAGCAGATCCGTAACTACCTGACGCGTGAGCCGGACGCCCTCAACTGCGCCGGCAGTGCCAAGAGCGAAACGCTGGGCGGCGCGCTGCTGCAAAAAGTGGAAGCCGACGACCCCAACGCGCTGATCGGCGTGCCGCTGTTCGCGCTGGTGAGCATGCTGCAAAACGAAGGCGTGGAGATCCTGTGATGGCCGGCACCCTGTATCTGATCCCCACCCCGCTGGGCGAAGGCGACACCCCGTGGCTGCCGGAGGGCGGGCGCGCCCGCGTCACCCATATCAGCCACTTTGTGGTGGAGGCGGAAAAAACCGCCCGCAAACACCTGAAACAGCTGGGCGTGAGCACGCCGATTCGCGAGCTGGTGATGAACACGCTGAACGAGCACACCAAGCCGGCGGAAGTCGCTGCGCTGCTGGCACCGTTGGCCGCAGGGCTAGACGTGGGACTGGTGTCGGAAGCCGGCTGCCCGGCGGTGGCCGACCCCGGCGCGCAGCTGGTGGCGCTGGCGCACGAGAAAGGCTATCGCGTCGAGCCGCTGATCGGGCCGTCGTCGATCCTGCTGGCGATGATGGCCAGCGGCGCCAACGGCCAGTGCTTCGCCTTCCACGGCTACCTGCCGGTGGACGTCGCCGAGCGCGGCAAGGCAATCAAGGCGCTGGAAGCGCGCTCCCGGCAGAACAACGAAACCCAGCTGTTCATCGAGACGCCGTACCGCAACAACGCGCTGCTGCAACAACTGCGCGACACGCTGGCGCCGGCCACCCGCCTGTGCGTGGCCGCCGACCTGACCGCGCCGACGCAGACCATCGTCAGCCGGCTGGTGAAGGACTGGCCGAAGGAGGCGCCGGACTTTCACAAGCGCCCGGCGATCTTCGTGATCCACGCTGCCTGATAACAAAAGGTTGGCCGCAACGCTTGCGGCCAACCTTTGTTCAGACGCGACAACAAGTAGCACCAGCGTCCCTTAGTCGGGCCCGCCGCCGTGCCGTTGCAATTCCCGACACACCGCCTCGGCCAGCTCCTCCAGATCAAACACCCCGCACAAGGCAGCCCGCTCCGGCGCCCCGACTGCGGCGGAACTGCCCGGATAGTCATCACTCTCGCCCTGGCGCCGCAATTCGTACTGTAGCGCCGCCAGCACCACCTGCTGCAGTCCGTCGTCCGTCATCCCGACTCCTCCATCCGACACCCATCACACCCTGACGCTAAACGGCCGGCGATCCCAGCACCGCTGCCAGCGCCTGTTGCTGTGCCGCCGTCAGCCGATCTGCGGCCAATCTTGCCGTCGCCGCGCCCAAGGCGCAGTACAGCGCGTCGTCCGTCGCCGACAGCACCTGTCGATGGCGCGCCACGGTGCCGGCATCGCCACGTGCGATCGGGCCGGTCAGCGCCGCCGCCGGCCCCAGTGCCAGGGTATTTTCCAGCGTTTGTCGCATCAGCCCGCCCAGCACCGCGGCAGCCACCTCGTCCGTCATGCCGGCCTGCGCCGCCACCCGCGCCGCCAGATCGTGCAGAGTCACCAGATAATTAGAGGCAATCGACAGCGCGGCGTGGTAGGCCGCCTTGCCGCCGGGCGCCAGCACGAAGGGCACGCCGCCGATGTCTGCGGCAAAGCTTTGCAACAACGGCAGGGCCGCCGCGTCGCCCTCCAGCGCGCAGCGGGTGCCGGCAAAACCGGCCACCGCACGCGCCGGATCGGCAAAGGAAAACGCCGGATGCAGGCTGGCGCAGTGCACGCCCTGCGCCGCCAGCGGCGCTAGCAAGGCCGCTTCGCCAACACCGCTGGCGTGACACACCACGCTGCCGGCGGCAATCACCCGCGCCGCCGCCAGATCGGCCGCCACGCCGGCAATCTCGCCGTCCGGCACCGCCAGCAGGGTGATGTCGACCGCCGGCAGGGCCGCCAGCGTCGTCAGCGCCACGCCGGCACCGACAAAGTCACGCGCCGACAGCGCCGACGCCTGACTGCGGCACAGCAGCGCGCCGATGCGGTAGCGCCCGCTGTCGTGCGCCAGCCGCGCCACGCTCTTGCCCAGACGCCCGCCGCCGACAATATTGAGAGAAGTCATCTCGCCACTTTCTTGACACCCGCCAGCGCTGCGGTGACGATGGCATCGAATTTCAAAGGACACCCGCTCATGCCATTTTTCCTGTTCGTTTCTGCATTCGTGGTGCTGCTTTTCTACGGCATCCTGCTCTACAACGGCCTGGTGCGCCTGAAGCACGAGGTCAGCAAGAGCTGGGCCAATATCGACGTGTTGCTGAAACAGCGCCACGACGAGATCCCCAAGCTGGTCGATGTCTGCCGCCACTACGGCCAGTTCGAGCAGGACACCCTGACCCAGGTAATGGAAGCGCGCGCCGCGATGTCGGAGGCCGCCCGCGCCGGTAACGTTGGCCGCATCGGTGAACTGGAAGGCCAGCTGCGCGGCCTGCTCGGCCAGATCTTCGCGGTGGCCGAAGCCTATCCGGAATTGAAGGCCGATGTGCAGTTCAGCCACCTGGCGCAGCGTATCAGCCAGCTGGAAGACGGCATTGCCGATCGCCGCGAACTCTACAACGAAGCGGTCAACAACAACAACGTGCGCATCGAGCAATTCCCCGACGTGTTCGTCGCCAACCTGTTCGGCTTCCGCACCGCACGCGCGCTGCGTTTTGCCGAAGCGGAAAAACGCGACGTCGACGTCAAGGCGCTGTTCGAACGCTGAGCCAAACCACCATGATCCCGCTCGCGGCGCTGCAACAGCGCTACGCCTCGCTGCTGCCCTACCTGTTGCTACCCCTGCTGGCCTGGCAACTGGACGAACTGCCGCCGCGGCTACTGCCGGCAGCCGGCGCCCTGCTCGGCGTGGCGCTGTGGTTGCACTTCTACCGCCAGTACCGCCATGTGGCCGACACCCCGACCACCACCTCGCAGGCGGCGGCACAGGGCTATTGCGAATGCTTTGGCGAGGCCGCAGCGCTGGACGGCCCGCCGCTGGTGACCCCATTTGGTGGCATGCGTTGCGTGTGGTATCAGGCGGAGCGGCGTCCGAACGGTCGCCAGCAACGCCCGCAGCGCAGCGAACGCCTGTGCAGCGACGACTCGTTCCGGCTGCTGGATCGGCGCGGCGAGATCATCGTGCAACCGGCCGGCGCCAGCATCGAGGCCCGCCACCAGCGCAGCTGGCATGACGGCGACGACGTGCTGAGCGAGCGCTGGATCGCCATCGGCGACCCGCTGTACGCGCTGGGCGAGCTGCGCAGCCTCGGCGGCCAACCGGACCGGCAGGCCTTCCGCGACGACCTGCAGCTGACGCTGAACGAATGGAAACAGGACCCGGCGCAACTGCTGCGCCGCTTCGACCAGAACGGCGACGGCACACTCAGCAGCGAGGAGTGGGAGCACGCGCGCCAGACCGCCCACGGCGAGGTTGGCCGCAACCACCGCGCACTGGCCGCCATCCCGCTCAGCCATCACCTGCAACGCCCCGCCGACCGCCACCCCTTCATCATCAGCTGGCGCTCGCCACAGGACACCGCCGGTGCACTGCGCCGGCTGGCGTGGAGCCACGCCGCCTGCGCGCTGCTGGCGACGCTGTGGCTGGCGCGCAGCGGCTAGCGCACCGTCTTCATGCGCGCCACCGCCTCGGCCAGACGGTCGATGCCGGTGGTGTAGGCGACGCGCACATAGCTGCCGGCGCGGTTGCTGCCGAAGTCCGCCCCGGGTGTAATCGCCACCTTGACCTCGTCCAGCATGCGCTGGCAGTAGGCAAAGCTGTCTGCCGTCACCGCAGACACGTCGGCGTAGACGTAGAAGGCGCCGTCCGGCACCGCGTCGATGCGCCAGCCCAGTGTTGGCAACACCTGCAGCAGGAAATCCCGCCGCCGGCCAAACTCGGCGCGGCGGCTTTCCAGCACATCCAGTACCGCCGGCTGGAATGCCGCCAGCGCGGCGTGCTGCGCCGCCGCCGGCGGGCACAGGAACAGGTTCTGCGCCAGCCGGATCGCCGGCTCGACATAGGCCGGCGGCACCACCAGCCAGCCCAGCCGCCAGCCGGTCATCTGGAAATACTTGGAGAAACTGTTGATCACGAAGGCGTCGTCCGCCAGCTGCAAGGCCGAGAACGAATCGGCGCCGTAGGTAAGCCCCTGGTAGATCTCGTCCACGATCAGCGCGCCGTCGTGTTCGCGACAGCATTCGGCCAGCGCGGCGATCTCGTCGCGGCTGAGCACGGTGCCGGTCGGGTTGGCCGGCGTGGCCACCATCGCCGCCACCGTGTTCGGCTGCCAGTTGGCGTCCAGCTCGTCGGCCAGCAACTGGTAACGCGTCGCCGCGCCGACCGGCACCGTCTGCGGCACGCCGCCGAGCAGGCTGACGAAGTGGCGGTTGCACGGGTAGGTCGGATCAGCCATCAACACACCGTCCCCTTCGTCCACCAGCAGCGACAGGGCAATCTGCAGCGCGCCGGACGCACCCGGCGTGACAATGATGCGCTCCGGCGCCACCGTCACGCCGAAGCGCGACTGGTAGAACCCGGCAATCGCCTGGCGCAGCTCGGCCAAGCCCTGCGCCGCGGTGTAATAGGTATGCCCCGACGCCAGCGCCGCACGGCCGGCATCGACGATGGCCTGCGGTGTGGCGAAGTCCGGCTCGCCCACTTCCAGGTGGATCACATCATGGCCGGCCGCCTGCAAGGCGCGGGCCTTTTCCAGAATCGCCATCACCTGGAACGGAGCGATGGCGGACAGGCGTTTTGACAGTTTCACGGCAATCCCTTTGTTAGCGTCATGGGCACGCGCATGGCGTGCCATCGGTAGCCAGTATGCCGCAGCCACCACCTCGCACCAATATTCATGAAATACGCTTGACCGATCAAAAATCGAAGTCTATAATGCGCAGCCTGAGTCGGAGAGGTGGCAGAGTGGTCGAATGTACCTGACTCGAAATCAGGCGTACGTGCGAGCGTACCGAGGGTTCGAATCCCTCCCTCTCCGCCAGACCAACATCTAAGCCCTTGAGAAATCAAGGGCTTTTTTGTTTTTTCTCGTCACCAAAAGCACCCCGGGCAGCCAGATTGCCACCACCGACAGCTTCATCCCCACCATTAAAAACACTTATGCCAATACCGGCGGCACCAATCCCGCCGCGCTCACGGCCAGTCGGCGTAGTTGCGGATCGCCAGTGCCTCGTGGCGGCTGAGCTGCTGCTTGGCCTCCAGCCGGTAGCGCGCCGGGGTCAGCCCGGTGTGCAGGCGGAAGAAACGGCTGAAGTGGGTGGTGCTGCGAAAGCCGAGATCGGCGGCGACCTGTTCGATGGTCAGCCCGGAACGCACCAGCCGCAGGCAGGCCTCGTGGGTGAGCCGGTCGTGCAGCAGCTCCAGCGGCGTGCGTTTGAGGGTGCGCACGCAGATGTCGTGCAGGCGGTCGTGGGAGATGCCCAGCTCGGCGGCGTAGCGGGCGATCTTCCAGTGTTCGCGCAGGTGCAGCTCGGCAAGGTGGCGGAAGCGCATCAGCAGCGTCGAATTGGTGCTGTGTCCCTGCTGGCTGACATCCTCCAGCCCGGACAGGCGCCAGCAGTGGATCAGAATCAGCGTGAGATGGGCGGTGAGATAGCTCCACGACGCCTTGCCGCCCAGCTTCAGCTCGCGCTCGATGCTGCGGAACGAGGCGCTCATCTCCTGCACCGCCTCGGCGGCGTCAAGGCGGTTCTGCACGACGCGGCGATCGGCCAGATAGCGCAGCGGCACCGATTCCGCGCCCTGCCCCGCCGCCTCCTTCACCAGCACGTCCGACAGCGACAGCAGGTAGCCGGAACTGCCGGCGCTGACGCGCAGATGGCTTTGCGGCGGCACGTTGACCCACGCCAGCGCCGGCGCCGCCAGCTCGATGCTGTCCTTGTCCAGGCTGAGGCTGGCGCTGCCGCTCAACAGCAGGATCGCCGCACGCGCGGTGTCGTGGCGGCCGTTGGCCAGCGCGTAGCGGCGGGTATCGAGCGTGGTGTCGATACGGTGGGCTGCGGCGTGGGCGTTGATGCGCTGGGCGACGGGGGTCATGGGCAGGCCGCGACGGGGGTGAACAGATTCACATGATAACGGCACTGCGCCGCCATGCGGAGCACGGCGGCGCAGTGGCGGACATCATGCGTGCCGGCTTAGAGCCTGTTCACGATCTGCTGCGCTTCGACGATACCGCGTTGAAAACGCATTCGGCATGCTTGTTTATATCAAGCTCAACGCCGCTTCCTCTGCCGTTTTCGCCTTGTCTCGCGTGAGCGCGCGAGATCGTGAATACGCTCTTAGAACGGCAGCGTCATGCGCAGCTTGAATTCGGAACCGCGGGCGCGGTTGGCCACGCCGCTTTCGCGCTGCCACTTGGCGGTGACGAAGTAGCCCTTGCCGTTGTCGTACTTGATCGACGGACCGATGGCGAAGGCCTTGCCGCGGTTGCCGTGCGCCGCCACATTCGGCCCGTTATCGTCGGTGACCTGGCGATAGGCATAGCCGCCCACGCCGGCCACCCAGCCATTGCCGAAGCCCCAGCCCAGCGCGTAGTCGGCGTGCACTTCCTGGCCGCTGCGGTAGTCGGTGTCCTTGTTCTTCCAGTTGTAGTCGTACATCAGCTTCACGTCGGCGTTGATGCCGCTAGGCTGTACGTAGCTCACCGCCAGCAGCGGCTCCACGTTCCAGTAGTTGCGGCCAACGTTGACCTGATCGTGTTTGTCGAACTGGCCGGTGGGGGCGTTGATGTCCAGCCCGGCGTAGTAGTGCAGCTTGTCGGAGACGTGGTAGGCGGCGCCGCCACCGAGCACGATGTCACCCAGCTCGCGCTTGCGCTGCGACTGGCCGTTGACCGTGGCGTCGACCTCCACCAGCGGCGTGATCGCGTGCATCGCCAGCTGGCCGCCGGCCAGCGGCAGGTCGCTCACCCAGATGAAGCGTGGTGCCACCGCGTTGACCCGCAGCTTGAAGTCCACCGGCAGCTCGTCGCCGTTGTTGTCGCGCAGTGAATCGGCGCGGTAGCTGGAAGCATAGCCCAGCACGTAGAAGCCGGGCGGCGGCAAGGCGCCGGTCAGGTAGTTCTCGTTGCCGTTGGGGTACATGCCGCCGCCGCCCTCGGTCGCCCAGCCGGCGGACGCCAGCGACAGCAAGGCGCCCGTAGTGACGAGGGTGGTGAGCGCTCTGGATTGTTGCATGATGAATCTCTCCGTTTTATTTATATGTCATTAACGATGGGTATGAAAAAGCGCTGCCTGCACGACTAGGCAAGCGGGACGGGCAGCGCAGCGTCCCGCTGCAAGGGTTGGCCGCACGCCGCACGTCCGGATGGGACGCGGCGCCTGGCCGGCGGCGGCCCGGTGGGCCGCGGCCAGATACTGCCAGAACCTGTTTACGATCTGCTGTGACTGATCCCAATGGGGCGATACGGCGTTAAAAGCGCCTTCGGCATGCTTGTTTTTATCCAGCTAAACGCCGCTTCCTCAGCCATTGTTGCCTTGTCTCGCGTGAGCGCGCGAGATCGTAAAACAGCCTCTCAGATCGGGTACTGCTGCGCGCCACGCTGGATGCTGATCCAGCGCAACTCGGTAAATTCGTCGATCGCGGCGCGGCCGCCAAAACGGCCGTAACCGCTGTCCTTCACCCCGCCGAACGGGATCTGCGCCTGGTCCAGCACCGTCGGACCGTTGATGTGGCAGATGCCGGACTCGATGCGGCGGGCGACTTCCAGCGCGCGCAGCACGTCGCCGCCGAACACCGCCGCCGACAGCCCGTACTCGGAGTCGTTGGCCAGCGAGATCGCCTCCTCCACGTCATCAAAACGCAGCACCGCCACCACCGGGCCGAACGACTCTTCGCCGTACAGCCGCATCGCCGCGGTGACGTGATCGACCACCGTGGCCGCCATCACGCTGCCGCGGGCGTGGCCGCCGGTCACCAGCTCGGCGCCCTTGCCGACCGCGTCCTGCACCAGCGCCGTGATGCGTTCGGCGGCGCCGGCGCTGATCATCGGCCCCAGCGCGCAGCCTGGCTCGTCCGGCAGCCCGGCTTTCAGGCTCAGCGCCTTGTCGGCCAGGCGTTGCACGAATTCGTCCGCCACCTTGCGATCGACGATGATGCGCTCGGTCGACATGCAGATCTGGCCCTGGTTGAAGAAGGCGCCAAACGCCGCCGCCTTCACCGCCTCGTCCAGATCGGCGTCGTCCAGCACCACGAACGGCGCCTTGCCGCCCAGCTCCAGCAGGCAGCGCTTCAGGTAGCGCGCGGCGATCTCGGCGATGCTGCGGCCAACCCTGGTGGAGCCGGTGAAGTTCACCCGCCGCACCGCCGGGTGGCGGATCAGCGCCTCCACCACGCTGGCCGCGTCGGCCGGCGCGTTCAGCACCACGTTGAGCACGCCCGGCGGCAGCCCGGCCTCGGCCAGCACCTCGCCCAGCAGGCGGTGGGTGTACGGGCACAGCTCGGAGCCTTTCAGCACCACGCTGTTGCCACAGGCCAGCGGCATCGCCACCGCCCGCGCCGCCAGCAGCACCGGCGCGTTCCACGGCGCGAAGGCCAGCACCACGCCCGCCGGCTGGCGCAGCACCATCTCGATGGCGCCGGCGCGGCTGGACGGCGGCAGCTCGCCCTGGATCTGCGTGACCAGCGCCGCCGCCTCGCGGAAGATGTTGGCCGCCAGCTGGCAGTTGAAGCTGCCCCACGCCGCGGTGGCGCCGGTTTCCGCCGTCATCGCGGCACTGAAATCGGCACTGCGCGCCACGATCAGGTCGGCGGCACGATCCAGCAGCGCACGGCGCTGTTGCGGCAGCATCGCCGCCCAGGCGCCGAACGCCACCGTGGCGGCATTCACCGCAGCCAGCGCGCTGTCCACGCTCGCCGCCGCCGCCACGGTGGCGACCTCGCCATTGACCGGGTTGAGACAGTCGAAGGTGGCGCCGTCGGACGAGGCGACATCCTGGTTATTGATGAACAGCTGGGCGTGCAGCATGGCGCTCTCCGCAGGGTGATGGGTCATGCTGCGTTTGTATGCCGGCGCGCGCCGGCCGGCAACTAGCTTTTCGGCGTGGCGTCGCTTGCGGGCGGCTCGCCCTCACCCTGCATGCCCTGCCGGAAGCCGCGTACCGCGCCACCCAGGTCGGCGCCGACATGGCGCAGTTTCCTGGTGCCGAACACCAGCAGCACCACCGCCAGCACGATCAACCAGTGCCACAGGCTGAATGAACCCATTGCGCTCTCCTTGCCGTTGCCACGGCCGGCCTGCGGCCAACCCTGGCCCGGCGTTTAACGGTCAGGCCTTCTTGACGTAGACGTTGCACCAGCCCTTGCCGGCCACCTGCTTGCCGGCCAGCATCGGACAGGGCGCGAAGGCGTCGCTGACCTTGCCCTGGTAGAACTGGCAGTTGCTACAGGCCTGGCCGGCGACGTATTTCGGCTGCTTGGCCTTGTCGACCTTGCCGGCGTCGGCGACGTAGCCTAGCGCCACGGCGGCCGGGTCCTTCGCGTCCACTTTCGGGGCGGCGGCCAGCGCGCCGCGGGCCACGGCCAGCGCGGACACGACACCCACGCTGTTGATCAGGAAATTGCGACGTGATTGCATGGTTTGCTCCTTGATGCGCCGGCGGCCAGGCCGCCGGCGTACGGCAATAGATAAAGAGGATCAGAACGGATACGGGCGCGGCTGGAACTGCAGCGTCACCCACTGCGCGCGGGTGAACTCCTCGATCGCCCACTCGCCGTTGAAACGGCCGAGGCCGGAGTTCTTCTCGCCGCCGAATGGCGCGTTAGTCTGGTCGTCGACGGTGATGTCGTTGATGTGGCACATGCCGCTGCGGATGCCGCGGGCAAAGTGCAGGCCGCGGGCGTAGTCGCGGGTGAACACCGCGGCGGACAGGCCGTATTCGCTGGCATTGGCCAGCGCCAGCGCGTGCGCCTCGTCGCGCGCCTTGATCACCGGCAGCACCGGGCCGAAGGTCTCGTCCACGGCGATGGACCAGCTCGGGTCCACGTCCACGAACAGGTGCGGCGGCAGCACATTGCCTTGCGGCGCGCCGCCGACCAGCAGCGTGGCACCGTCCTTTTTCGCCTGCTCGATCTTGGTCAGCACGCTGTCCAGCTGCTTGCCGTTGATCAGCGGGCCGACGATGTTGGCCGCATCGGCCGGGTCGCCGTACGGCAGCTGCTCGACGCGCGCCTTCAGCGCGGCCACGAAGGCATCGTGCACCTTGGCGTCGACGATCACGCGGTTGGTGCTCATGCAGATCTGGCCCTGGTGCAGGAAGCGGCCGACCACCGCCGCCTGCGCCGCCTGCTCGATGTCGGCGTCGTCCAGCACCACCAGCGGCGCGTTGCCACCCAGCTCCAGCGCCACGCGCTTGATGTGCTGGCCGCCAGTGGCGATGCGGCCAACGTTGCGGCCCACCTCGGTGGAACCGGTGAACGAGATCAGACTCGGCACCGGATGCGCGACGAAATGATCGCCGATCTCGCTGCCGGCACCGGCCACCACGCTGAACAGTCCGGCCGGCAGGCCGGCTTCCTCGTAGATCTTGGCCAGCAGCAGGCCGCCGGTCACCGGGGTGTCGCTGGCCGGCTTCACCACCACCGCATTGCCCAGCGCCAGCGCCGGGGCGACGGAGCGCGCGGTCAGGTGGTAGGGGAAGTTCCACGGGCTGATCACGCCGACCACGCCCAGCGGCGCACGGTAGACGCGGCTTTCCTGGTTGGGGATGGCCGAGGCCAGGATGCGGCCCTCGACGCGGTTGCAGAAGGTGGCCGACTCCTGGGTGATGCGGCGCGCGCTGTCCCATTCGATGATGGCCTTCAGGCGCGAGCTGCCGGATTCGCGCACGATCCAGTCCTGGATCTCCTCGGCGCGCGCCAGCATGATTTCCACCGCACGGTTCAGTACCGCGGCGCGCTCTTCCGGCAGGCGGGCGGCCCACTCCTGCTGCGCCGTGGCGGCGGCGGCGTAGGCCGCGTCCACGTCGTCGCGGCTGGCCAGCTGCAACTGCAGCAGGACGTCGCCGGAGTACGGGTTGGTATCGGTCAGCTGCTGGCGGGAACCACCTCGGCGCCACTGGCCGGCGATCGGCTGCAGTTCGAAGCCGTCGTATGCTTGTTTCGTTGTCATCGCTAGTTTCCTGCCTTAGATGCGGATGCCGGACTTGCCCGGTGCCAGAATGCCGTTCGGGTCCAGCGCGCGCTTGATGGTTTTTTCCAGCTTGCGCTTCACCGGGCCGTAGCTGTTGGCCACCCGTTCCTGGAACGCGGTGTTGACGCGGTACACGGCGTAGCCTTCCTTCTCGAACTCGTCCAGCAGCTCGGCAAAGCAGGCATTGGCGCGCTTGGTTTCCTCTTCGCTGCTGCGGTCGAACAGCACGTCGATCACGTGGTGCATGTCGCGCCAGCCGACGATGAATTCGCCGACGTAGTCGAGGCCGTGCTTGTTGAGGATGGTCTTGGCCAGCTTCACCTGCTTGTCGCACTCGCTGCCGCGTGCCTGGCTGACCGGGGCGAACCACATCGAGCCGCCACCGCCGCGCCAGTTGTAGAGGCCGAATTCCTGCAGGTTGGGCACGCCGGACATCAGCTGCGCGCGGTACTTGAACGGCTGGGTGTCGCCGGCCTCTTCCTGGGTCACGATGCGGCCCTTGCCGGCCTTCTTGATGGTCTCGGTGACGATCTTCCAGTTCACCTCCACCTGCTCCGGCGAGCCGTACAGCGCGGCGTACACGTTCCAGGCGCCGAGGTGCTTGTCCTTCTGGATCTGTTTGACGATGTGATCCGGGGTGTGGCCGGGGGTGGTGATGTAGTCGGAACGGCGGGTGTTGCAGGTGGCCGCTTCCCACAGCGTGCCGGCGATCACCACCGCGTTGGGGATGATCTGTGCGATACGCAGCGGGCGCAGCATTTCCACGATCTCGCTGATGTCGGCCTCGTTGTCGAACTTGATCTCGAACGGCTTGAACACCGGCGGCTTCGGCATCAGCCAGAAGCCCATCTTGGTACAGATGCCGTAGTTGGACTGGGTGAACATGCCGTCCAGCGTCGGGCCGTAACCCCACTTGAACACCTGCCACGCCTTGTCGCCCTTCACGCCGCCCATGCCGGTGCGGTACACGTCGCCGTTGGCCAGCACCACTTCCATGCCGCACTGCATCAGGAAGTGTTCACCGTACGGGGTGTAGCCGACGCCACGGTCCATGGTATTGCCGACCGGGCCGGCGATGGCCGACGGTGCCGAGAACGACAGCATCAGCGGCAGCTTGTTGTCCTCGATGTAGTCGTACAGCTGCTGGTAGGTGACGCCCGGCTCCACCAGCGCGGTGCACAGTTCCGGGTCGATATGGATGATCTTGTTCATCTTGCGCAGGTCGAGCACGATCTGGCCGCGCTCCACCGGCGCCGCCGAGCCGTAGCCGAAGTTGCGGCCGGTGGAGATGGTCCACACCGGGATCTTGTACTCGTTGCAGATCTTCACCACCGCCTGCACCTGCTCCACGGTGGTGGCCATCACGATGGCGGACGGGATGTGCTTTTCGGTTTCCACCGCCATCATCACCTTGGTGTAGGGCTGCAGGTGTTCGCCGGAAGTCAGCACATTGTCTTTGCCCAGTGCGGCGGTGAACTTCTTGATGGCCGCGTCGAAACGGGCCTCGCTGACGCCCTTGGGCAGGGCAAGATATTTACTAGCCATGAGATAACTCCGTTCAGATCACGCAGCAGAAGGAAACGCAGGCGGTGCCCTGCGGGTTGGACGCCGGCAACACACGCTCCGGGCTGGCCACCAGGGCCTGCCCCAGCGCGGCCAGCGGGGCGGCGTCGCTGCCCAGCCGCTGCGGCTGTTGCGACAGCACGCGGCCGCCGGACGAGCGCACCAGGTCCAGCAACACGGTGGCGGTGGCGTCATCCACCAGCCCGACCAGCATCGCCGGCTGCGCATCCTGTGCCAGTGCGTGAATATGGTTCAGCAGGGTGCCGTCCAGCCCGTTCAGGCGCAGCGCCGGCTGCTGCTGCATGCCGTGCTGCTGCGCGGCGGCGGCGACGCCGGCCAGAAACTGGCTGTCCAGCGCGCTGCCGGACACCACCGCGGTCAGCGGCAGCGTGGCGTTGGCGGCCAGGGTTTTGCCGGCGGGCAGCACGGTGGCGGCCTGCGCCAGCGAGCCACCGCTGAAGGCGAGGCCGACGGCGGCCAGGCCCTTGAGCAAAGTGCGACGATCAGTAGTCATGCCTGCTCCTCCCGCTTACGGTTTTGGCTTGGAGTTGGCGAGGTATTTCGCCAGACTCTGCAAGGTGGCGTCGTCGATGTCCGACACCCGGAATGCCGGCATCGCGCGCAGGCCGCTGCGCGGGATGGTGGTGAAGATCACCTCCGGCAGGCCGCGGCCAAGCAGCACCGGGCCGATCCCGGCCTCGTGGCACTTGGCACAGATTTTTTCGTAGTACTGCTGGCCTCTGGAGATCTCGGCCGTGCCTTCGGCGCTGGCACTCATCGCCGGCACCGCCAGCAAGGCTGCCAGCAGCACGCCCGGCAGCGCCCGCGTGCTGATCCTGTTCCCGTTACTCACCATTTTTCTCCTTGTGTGTGTCCGCACTTCACCCGCTTGCCGTCGCCGCGCGGCGCACGCTGTCACCTTGATGACGGCGCGGCGCCGGGCATGGCCACGGCGGAACTGTTGTTGCCTGCTTGATGACGGGGTGAAACCGCTTGCCAACCAAAACCGGGCTTTCTCTTGACCTGATGCAATGTTGTTGCAAGATCAATCTGGTAGTGGTGCCAAAACTCTATAGTTGAAGCCGCAGCCTCTCAATATCGTTTTTTGGGTATTTATGGCACTTTTTTGGGAAATGTAGTTTTTGGATTACAAAAAGGTGAAACCAGCTAAGTGACTGACATAAAAAACGATTTTTCGCGATGGCATTGACTGTGCCGCCAGCGAACGCGGATCCGGCAGCCGCCCCAGCTGAACCGTCGCACCGAAAACCCGGCGCTGCCGCCACCGCCCGGCCACGGCTTGCGGCCGCGGTTTCCTGCCGCGCCCTAGCCTCTACTCCCTAGCCTCTACTCCCTAGCCTCTGCTCCCTACCCTCTACTCCCTGCCCCTTGCCGCGGCCTGCGGCCAACGTTGGCCGCAAGCGGCATGGTGTGGCTGCCGCACGCCGGCGCCGGCACTGTCGCCAATTTGT
This sequence comes from Vogesella sp. EB, assembly GCF_001037925.1. Taxonomy (NCBI): domain Bacteria; kingdom Pseudomonadati; phylum Pseudomonadota; class Betaproteobacteria; order Neisseriales; family Chromobacteriaceae; genus Vogesella; species Vogesella sp. EB. The sequence goes on from NZ_LFDT01000002.1 coordinate 47,385, forward strand.
CGCAGCCGGCCACGCACCGCCGCACCCGGGCGCAAGATTTTTCCACTAATGTACCAATTGGTACATAATAAGGAGATACACACCCAATAACGGAGGATGGCATGAAGCATTCCATTGCAACCGTGTCCCTGAGCGGCACGCTGCCGGAGAAGCTGGAGGCGATTGCGGCAGCCGGTTTTGACGGCGTCGAGATCTTTGAAAACGACCTGCTCTACTTCGACGGCACACCGGCCACCGTGCGCCGCATGTGCGCCGATCTGGGACTGGAAATCATGCTGTTCCAGCCGTTCCGCGATTTCGAGGGCGGCCCGCGCGAGCGGCTGGCGCGCAACCTCGACCGCGCCGAACGCAAGTTCGACCTGATGCAGGAGCTGGGCACCGACCGCATCCTGGTGTGCAGCAGCGTGGCCCCGGACACCAGCCAGGACGACGCGCTGATTGCCGACGACCTGCGCCAGCTGGCCGAGCGCGCCGCGCGCCGCGACATCCTGGTCGGCTACGAGGCGCTGGCCTGGGGCCGCCACGTCTACTCCTACCAGCACGCCTGGCGCCTGGTGCAGCAGGCCGACCACCCCAACCTCGGCATCATCCTCGACAGCTTCCACACCCTGGCGATCAAGGACGACCTGTCGCTGCTGGCGCAGATCCCCGGCGACAAAATCGTGTTCGTGCAGCTGGCCGATGCGCCAATCCTGAACATGGACGTGATGGAGTGGAGCCGCCACTTCCGCAGCTTTCCCGGCCAGGGCGATTTCGAGCTGGGCGCCTTCCTCGCGCCGATCATCGCCGCCGGTTACCGCGGCCCGCTGTCGCTAGAGGTGTTCAACGACGGCTTCCGCGCCGCGCCGACACGGCTGACCGCCATCGACGGCCTGCGCTCGCTGCGCTATCTGGAAGAAGTCACCGCCCGCACCCTGCGCGACGAGGGCGCCAGCGCGGTGGCCGACAGCCTGTTCTCGCCACCGCCGGCCGCCGACTACCACGGCGTGGAGTTCCTGGAGTTCGCGGTCGACGACGACTCCGGCGCGCGGCTGGGCAAGCTGCTGCAACAGTTCGGCTTTTCCCGCGCCGGGCAGCACAAGTCCAAGGACGTCACCCTGTACCAGCAGGGCGACATCAACCTGATCCTCAATGCCGAGCCGGATTCCTTCGCCCATGCCTTCTACGTGTCGCACGGCCCGTCGCTGTGCGCCGCGGCGTTCCGCACCGACGACGCGCAGCAGGCGCTGACCCGCGCCAAGCTGTACGGCTGCAAGCCGTTCGAAAGCCGCGTCGGCCCCAACGAGCGCCACATCCCGGCGGTGCGCGCGCCGGACGGCAGCCTGCAGTACCTGGTTGCGGCCAACGTTGACGGTGCGTCCATCTACCAGTCGGACTTCGACGCCTGCCCCGCGACCACGCCCGGCCTCGGCCTGACCGCGCTGGACCACTTCGCCATCGGCCTGCCGGCGGAGACGATGGACAACTGGATCCTGCACTTCCGCGCCATCTTCGGCTTTGCCACCGAGCACGAGTGGACGCTGCCGGACCCGTACGGTCTGATGAAGAGCCGCGTGGTGCGCAGCGCCAACAACAGCATCCGCATTCCGCTCAACATCTCGGAAAACCGCAACACCGCCATCGCGCGCTCGGTGTCGACCTACAAGGGCTCCGGCCTGCAGCACATCGCCTTCGCCAGCGACGACATCTTCGCCGCGGTGGTGCAGGCACGTGCCAACGGCGTGCCGCTGCTGGACATCCCCGACAACTACTACGACGACCTGCTGGCGCGTTTCAGCCTCGACGACGACTTTGTCGCGCGCCTGCAGCAGCACAACGTGCTGTACGACCGCGACGCCGGCGGCGGCGAATTCCTGCACGTGTATTCCGCGCCGTTCGACGAGCGTTTCTTCTTCGAGATCGTGCAGCGCCTCGGCCGTTACGACCAGTACGGTGCGGCCAACGCACCGGTGCGGCTGGCGGCACAAGCACAACGCCGCAACCGCCAGGGCGGCTAGTTTCCGCAACTGAAACACTCTCCTTTGGGCGCCGGTCGGCGCCCGTTTTTTTGTCTGGCGCCGGCGGCGGCGGTGCGGTTTGCGGTGGCGGCGCCCGTTTGCCGCAATGCAGCAAACGCGGGCCTGCCGGCACTGTTGCGGATCACCACAATCCGTCATCGCATGACCTTGATTTGCCTCAATCAGACATTGACAAAGCGACACTGATACGCCATTCTTTCATTATGTACCAACAGGTACATTTCTAAAAAAGACACAGAGAGATTGAGGAGCGCGACATGTTCTTCCCACCATCGCCAGCAGTGGCCGCCACCCAGCAGGGAGCGCGCTGACATGGCCACCGATATCCTGGTACTCAACGGCCCGAACCTGAACCTGCTGGGCAAACGCCAGCCGGAAATCTACGGCCACGAAACCCTCGCCGACGTCGAGCGCAGCTGCCGCAGCGTGGCGCGCGAGTACGGCCTCACCATCGACTTCCGCCAGAGCAACGACGAGGCGCAGCTGATCGACTGGATCCACCAGGCGCGCGAGCAGCACGCCAGCATCGTGATCAATCCGGCCGGCTACAGCCACACCTCCATCGCACTGATGGATGCACTGTCCGCCTTCCCCGGCAGCATCATCGAAGTGCACATCAGCAACATCCATCGCCGCGAGAGTTTCCGGCATCTGTCCTACGTTTCAAAAGTGGCGACCGGCGTGATCTGCGGTCTGGGTACGGCGGGCTACAACCTCGCGGTGCACCACCTTGCCTGCCACCTGAAGAAATAAACGACAAGCCGTTTTCTTGACTGGCAGACGCGCCTGTCGCGCCCCGGCGCTGCAGCGGCGCACTGCATGGAGGTTGTGATGGAAAAAGTAATCGACGTATCGATGCAGATACTGAAGGGCATGATGGCCCTGCTGCTGGCCGGCATGGTGCTGCTGGTGTTCACCAACGTGGTGCTGCGCTACAGCTTCAACAGCGGCATCAGCCTTTCCGAAGAGCTGTCGCGCTGGTTCATGGTGTGGATGACCTTCCTCGCCGCCATCGTCGGCGTGCGCGAAAAGGGCCACCTCAATGTCGACAGCCTGGTCCGGCGCCTGCCGGTATTGGCGCAAAAGGTCTGCCACGTGCTGATGGAAGGCATCGTGCTGTACCTGCTGTGGCTGTTCGGCAGCGGCAGCTGGCAGCAGGTGGTAATCAACCTTGACGTCCCGGCGCCGATGACCGGCCTGCCGATGGCGACGGTGTATCTGGCCGGCCTGGTGTTCAGCGTGCTGTCCGCCATCGTCGTCGTATTCGATCTGTACAAGGTATTCAGTGGTGCACCAGTGTCCGACGTGCACACCACGCTGAATATCGCTGACTAAGCCCCGGCCGGAGACTGCATCATGGTTCTGACTATCTTTCTTGGCACCCTGCTCGGTGCCATGGCAATGGGCATGTCGATTGCCTTTGCCCTGCTCTTGTCCGGTGTGGCGCTGATGTACCACATGGACATGTTCGATGCGCAGATCGTCGCGCAAAACCTGATCAACGGCGCCGACAGCTTCGCGCTGCTGGCAGTACCGTTCTTCCTGCTCGCCGGCGAGGTGATGAATGTCGGCGGCCTGTCGCGCCGCATCGTCAACGTGGCGATGGCGCTGGTCGGCCACGTCAAGGGCGGCCTCGGCTACGTCGCCATTCTCGCCTCCTGCATCCTCGCCAGCCTGTCCGGCTCGGCGGTGGCCGATGCCGCGGCGCTGGCGGTGCTGCTGGTGCCGATGATGGTACGCGCCGGCCACGACCAGGCCCGCTCCAGCGCGCTGATCGCCGCCGGCGGCATCATCGCGCCGATCATCCCGCCCAGCATCGGTTTCATCCTGCTGGGGGTGGCCGGCAACCTGTCGATCTCCAAGCTGTTCCTGGCCGGCATCGTGCCCGGCATCCTGATCGCCGCCTCGCTGTGCGTGGCGTGGTGGTGGGTGTCTCGCTCGGAAGACATCCAGCCGGCGCCGCGCAAGTCGGCAGGTGAAATCATGGCCGCGGTGCGTGACGGGTTCTGGGCGCTGCTGCTGCCCGGCATCATCATCGGCGGCCTCAAGTTCGGCATCTTCACCCCGACCGAAGCGGCGGTGGTGGCCGCGGTGTACTCGCTGTTCGTGGCGATGGTGATCTACCGCGAGCTGAAGCCGTCGCAACTGTTCCATGTCTTTACCGTGTCGGCCCAGACCACCGGCATCGTGATGTTCCTGGTCGCCGCCTCGCTGGTGTCGGCGTGGATGATCACCATCGCCGACCTGCCGTCGCAGCTGATCGAGCTGCTGGCCCCGCTGATGGACGACCCGACACTGCTGATGCTGGTGATCATGCTGATCATCGTGCTGGTCGGCACCGCGATGGACATGGCGCCGACCATCCTGATCCTGGCGCCGGTGCTGGTGCCAGTGGTGACCCAGGCCGGCATCGACCCGATCTACTTCGGCGTGCTGTTCATCATCAACACCTCGATCGGCCTGATCACGCCACCGGTGGGCACCGTGCTCAACGTGGTGTGCGGCGCCACCCGCACCAAGATGGGCGCGCTGATCTCGGCGATCACCCCGTTCCTGCTGGCCGAGCTGGCGGTGCTGTTCCTGCTGGTGCTGTTCCCGAGCATCGTCACCGTGCCGGCCGCCTGGTTTGCCCGTTAAGTTTTCGTAGCACCTCCGGGGAGGAGACCCCGGAGTCCAATTCCAACATGGAGAGAGACATCATGAAGTTGAACAACATCGCCGTGCTCGGCAGTGCCGCCATCCTCGCCCTCAGCCTCGCCGGCCAGGCCAGCGCCGCCGACATCAAGGAACGCACGCTGCGCTTCTCCTTCCTCAATGCAAAGGAGCACCCGCAGGGCATGGGCGCCGCCAAGTTCGCCGAGCTGGTGAACAAGGCCTCCGGCGGCAAGATCACCGTCAAGCTGTTTCCGTCCGGCGTACTCGGTGGCGACGTGCAGACCGTGTCCTCGATCCAGGGCGGCACCCTCGACTTCACCGTGCTCAACGCCGGCCTGCTGTCCAGCCACGCCAAGGAATTCGTCTTGTTCGACCTGCCCTTCCTGTTCAACAGCGGCAAGGAAGCCGATGCCATCGTCGACGGCCCGATCGGCAGCAAGCTGCTGGCCAAGCTGCAGGGCAAGGGCATGGTCGGTCTCGGCTACTGGGAGCTGGGCTTCCGCCACCTGACCAACAACGTGCGCCCGGTGGTGAAGATGGAAGACATCGCCGGCCTCAAGGTGCGCGTGGTGCAGTCGCCGCTGTACATCGAGATGTTCTCGGCGCTGGGCGCCAACCCGGTACCGATGCCGTTCACCGAGCTGTACACCGCGCTGGAAACCAAGGCGGTCGACGGCCAGGAAAACCCGGAAGCCACCATTCTCGGCACCAAGCTCAACGAAGTGCAGAAGTACATGACCCTCACCGGCCACGTCTACAACCCGCAGGTGCTGCTGACCAGCCAGAAGCTGTGGGACCAGCTGTCCGCCGACGAGAAGAAGCTGCTGCAGAAGGCCGCGCGCGACGCCACGCTGTACCAGCGCAAGGTCAACCGTGACGGTGCCGCCCAGGCGCTGGCCAAGCTGAAGGCGACGATGAAGGTGAACGAGCTGTCCGCCGCCGAAAAAGGCCGCATCCGCATCAAGCTGCAGGGCGTGACCAAGAAGTTCAGCGAAAACGTCGGCCCGCAGCTGATGGGCGAGCTGAACAGCGAACTGGCCAAACTGCGCTAAGCCGCCATTTACCCCCCACCCCGGCGCCGCCCCGCAGGCGGCGCTGGGAGCCAACCACCGAGGCATGACATGATCTCTGAAGTTTCATCATTCGCAACCGAGCACGGCGTGCCGGACAAGGTGCTGATCGGCCTGATCGGTGCGGATATCCAGCGTTCAAAGTCGCCCTATCTGCACGAGCAGGAAGCGGCCGAACTGGGCTTCAAGCTGCACTACCAGCTGATCGACCTCAGCCGCATCGGCAAGGGTATCGAGGCGCTGCCGGAGCTGCTCGCTGCCGCCGAAGCCTGCGGTTTTGCCGGCGTCAACATCACCCACCCCTGCAAGCAGGCGGTGATCCCCTACCTCGACCAGCTGTCGGAAGACGCGCGCCAGATCGGCGCCGTCAACACCGTGGTGTTCCGCGATGGCAAGCGCTACGGCCACAACACCGACTGGTCCGGCTTTGCCGAGCCGTTCCGCCGCCACTTCGCCGCGGACGACCTGCAGCGCGTGGTGCTGCTCGGCGGTGGTGGTGCCGGTTCCGCCGTCGCCCACGCACTGCTGGTGGCCGGCACCCGCGAGCTGGTGATCGTCGACCAGGACGCCCAGCGCGCCGCAACGTTGGCCGCACGCCTGCATGGCTTCTTCCCGGATCGGCAGGTGACGGGCAGCAGCGACGTGGGCCAGGCGATGCCGGGCGCCAGCGGCCTGGTGCACGCCACGCCGACCGGCATGGACGGCCATCCCGGCCTGCCGCTGCCGGAAGCGCTGTTGCACGGCGACCTGTGGGTGGCCGAAGTGGTGTACTTCCCGCTGGAAACCGAATTGCTGCAGCTGGCACGCCAGCGCGGCTGCCGCGTGCTCGACGGCGGCGGCATGGCGGTGTGGCAGGCGATCGGCGCCTTCCAGCTGTTCACCGGGCGGCAGCCGGATACCGCACGCATGGAGCGTCACTTCCGCAGCATGATCGCCGCCCAGGCCTGAACGTTATTCCCTTTTCTCGTTGCGTTGCTTGTCTGGCCCGTTCGGTGTTGTCACCGGCCGGGCCATTTTTTTGTCTGTCGGCACCGCGGTTATGCCGGAAAGGCATTCCTGCGCTACCCGCCATCGCGTATGCTGTCCTGTCCTCCCTTCCGTTTGCCGCGCCGCCATGGACCTGAAACAGATCGAGTATTTCGTCCGCGTTGCCGAGCTGGGCAGCTTTACCCGTGCCTCCATCGTGCTCGACATCGCGCAGCCGGCGCTCAGCCGCCAGATTCGCCAGCTGGAGGTGGAATTGCGCCAGACGCTGCTCTTGCGCAACGGCCGTGGCGTGACGCTGACCGAGGCCGGCAAGCTGCTGCTGGAACACGGCCGCGGCGTGCTGCACCAGGTGGAACGCGCCAAGGAAGAGCTGGGCCGCGTACGCGGTGCGCTGGCCGGCAAGGTGGCGCTGGGGCTGCCGCCCAGCCTGTCGCGGGTACTGTCGGTGCCGCTGTCGCGCGCCTTCCGCACCCGGCTGCCGCAGGCGTCGCTGGCGATCCGCGAGGGTCTGTCCGCCAACATGCTGGAGGCGCTGCGCAACGGCCGCCTCGACATCGCGCTGCTGTACAACCCGGTGCCGTCTTCCGACATCGACATCACGCCGCTGTGCGACGAGATGCTGTACCTGGTAGAGCTGGCCGATGGCGACGCCGCGCCGGGCGCGGTGTCGCTGGCGGAGCTGGCCGCCAAGCCGCTGGTGATCCCGTCGCAGCCGCACGCCATCCGCATGCTGGTGGAGTCGCAGCTGGGCGCGCAGGGCTTGCGGCCAACCATTGCGCTGGAGATCGACAGCGTGCCGGCGATCCTGGAGCTGGTCGCCGACGGCGCCGGCTGCGCGGTGCTGTCGCGACTGGCGGTATCGACCAGCGACAAGGCGGCGCGGCTGCGGCTGCGCCCGATCGGCGAGCCGGGCCTGGTCAGCCGGCTGGCGCTGGCGGTCAGCTCGCACCGCCCCAGCACGCTGACGCAACAGGCGATGCAGGAACTGGTGCGCGAGATGGTGCCGCCCATCGTGACGGGCAAGGCCTTGCCGGCGGCGTAAGGTGCCGGATGCAGGGCGGGCACCCGCCGCCGCGACCGGCGGCTTTTCTCGCATCCAATCCATATCAAACTGCTATATCTACTAGTTAGCTATCCATATTTTGCAGCATCGCCGGCCGGCAGATACTGGCCGCATGCAGACCTCTATCCCTACCCTGTTCATGCGCGGCGGTACTTCGCGCGGCCCGTTCTTCAACGCAGCGGATTTGCCCGCCGACATTGAACTGCGCAACCGCGTGCTGCTCGCCGTGATGGGCTCGCCGGACCGCCGCCAGATCGACGGCCTCGGTGGCGCCAATCCGCTGACCAGCAAGGTCGGCATCGTTGCCCTGGGCACGACGCCCGGCATCGACCTCACCTTCCTGTTCGCGCAGATCACGCCGGACAAGGACAGCGTCGACACCACCCCCAACTGCGGCAACATGCTGGCCGCGGTGGTGCCGTTCGCGCTGGAGACCGGCATGCTCAAGGCGCAGGGCGACACCAGCACCTTCCGCGTGCTGACCCTGAATACCGACATGGCCTGCGACATCACCGTCGAGACCCCGAACGGCCAGGTGCGCTACGACGGCGACGCCCGCATCGACGGCGTGCCCGGCACCGCCTCGCCGATCACCATCAACTTCCTCGATACCGCCGGCTCGGTGTGTGCCGGCCTGCTGCCCACCGGTCAGGTACGCGACACCGTCACCGTGGACGGCATCGGCGACATCGAGGTGACCTGCATCGACAACGGCATGCCGCTGGTGATGCTGCGCGCCGCCGACCTTGGCCGCAGCGGCTACGAGACGGTGGCCGAGCTGAATGCCGATACCGAACTCAAGACCAAACTGGAAGCGCTGCGCCTGATCTGCGGCCAACGTATGGGCCTGGGCGACGTCAGCAAGAAGACCTATCCCAAGATGACACTGATCGCGCCGCCACGCAGCGACGACGGCAGCCTCACCACCCGCAGCTTCATCCCGCACGTGTGCCACGACGCCATCGGCGTGCTGGCCGCGGTCACCGTCGGCACCGCCTGCGTGCTGGATGGCGCCATCACCGATGGCATCGCCCGCATCGGTGCCGGCAGCAGCAAGCGGGTGTCGGTGGAGCACCCGACCGGCGAATTCTCGGTGGAGCTGGAAACCGATCCGGCCAACCCGCAAAACGTGACCCGCGCCGCGCTGTTGCGCACCGCGCGCCTGATCATGAAAGGTGAAGTGATGATTCCGGCTGCCGTCTGGCAGCGTTAAGAGCCGCTAAGCACCTGAGCCAAGGCGCGCCGACGCAGACAGTACAAGTCGTACGGCAAGGAGGCGCAACGCAGGATCAGGGGTGTTGTTAGTGGCTCCAAGCAGCATCCGCCGGTCGATCGATCCTTATACAACAACAGGAGAGGACGATCCCGCCGCCACGCGGCAGCCGACAACCGTTTTACCCCGCCAAACCGCCATAGAGCGGTTTCGAGTCCAAACGCAACATAGAGATAACGACCATGACCAAACCATCTGTTGATGTGCAGGAGTTCATCAACCGCCATCCGTTTTCGCGGTTCCAGTGGATTACCTTCGCGCTCTGCTTCTGCATCGTGCTGCTGGACGGTTTTGACACCGCCGCCATCGGCTATATCGCCCCGTCGCTGATCCAGGAATGGGGCGTCAGCAAGCCGGCGCTGGCACCGGTACTCAGCGCCGCGCTGTTCGGCCTCGCCGCCGGCGCGCTGATGGCCGGCCCGCTGGCCGACCGCCTCGGCCGCAAGAAGGTGCTGACCGGCTCGGTGCTGGTACTGGGCCTGTTCACGCTGCTTTCCGGCTTTGCCGCCGACCTGCAGAGCCTGACCGTGATGCGCTTCATCACCGGTATCGGCCTCGGCGCGGCGATGCCCAACGCGGTGACGCTGATGAGCGAATACTGCCCCACCGCGCGCCGCTCGCTGCTGACCAATGCCATGTTCTGCGGCTTCCCGCTCGGCGCGGCGCTGGGCGGCTTCCTCGCCTCGTGGATGATTCCGCAGTGGGGCTGGCGCAGCGTGCTGGTGTTCGGCGGCGTGACGCCACTGCTGTTGCTGCTGGTGTTGCTGCTGCTGTTGCCGGAATCGGTGCGCTACATGGTGGCCAAGGGTTATGACCACGCCCGCATCCAGGCGGTCATGAGCCGCATCTCCGCTACTGCCGCCGATGCCGCCTCCTTCTTCCTGTCCGAAACCCGCGCCGTCGCGGCCGGCAAGAGCGGCCTCGCCGTGGTGCTGTCGCCGTCCTACCGTGTCGGCTCGGTGATGCTGTGGCTGGCCTACTTCATGGGTCTGGTGATCTTCTACGCGCTGGTCAACTGGATGCCCATCCTGTTCAAGGACGCCGGTATCGCGCCGAAACAGGCGATGCTGATTTCGGCGCTGTTCCCGCTGGGCGGCATCGGTGCCGTGTTCTGCGGCTACCTGATGGACCGCTTCAACGCCGACCGCATCATCGCCATCGGCTACCTGCTCACCGCGGCGTCGATCTACGCCATCGGCCAGGCAACCGGCAGCGTCGGCCTGCTGGTGGTGGTGGTGTTCGTTGCCGGCACCATCATGAATACCGCGCAATCGTCGATGCCGGCGCTGGCCGCCGGCTTCTACCCGACCCAGGGTCGTGCCACCGGCGTGGCGTGGATGCTGGGCATCGGCCGCTTCGGCGGCATCGCCGGCTCCTTCCTGGTGGCCGAACTGGCGCGCCGCCAGCTGGGCTTCGACCAGGTGTTCATGGTGCTGGCCATCCCGGGCCTGATCGCCGCCAGCGCGCTGTTCATCAAGCTGCGCGCCCATCCTGACAGCGGCAAGGTCTCGCTGCAGGCCGCCCCGCTAAGCCATTAATCACCGCCGCGGCTGCCGGGGCCCCCACCTGCCCCGGCCCGCGCCGCCCCCTGCTACCGAGAGGAAACCGACATGATCATCGACTGCCACGGCCACTACACCACCGCGCCCCAGGCACTGGAAGACTGGCGTAAGCGCCAGGTGGCCAACCTCGCCACCCCCGAGCTGGGCCCGAAAGTGTCCGAGCTGCAGATCAGCGACGACGAGCTGCGCGAGACCATCGAGAGCAACCAGCTGAAGCTGATGAAGCAGCGCGGCTCCGACCTGACCATCTTCAGCCCGCGCGCGAGCTTCATGGCGCACCACATCGGCGACTTCAACACCAGCGCCACCTGGGCGGCGATCTGCAACGAGCTGTGTTTCCGCGTCAGCGAGCTGTTCCCGGAGCACTTCATCGGCGCGGCGATGCTGCCGCAGTCGCCGGGTGTCGATCCGGCCAGCTGTATCCCGGAGCTGGAAAAGTGTGTGAAGGACTACGGTTTTGTCGGCCTCAACCTGAATCCGGACCCGTCCGGCGGCCACTGGACCAGCCCGCCGCTGTCCGACAAACAGTGGTACCCGATCTACGAAAAAATGGTCGAGTACGACATCCCGGCGATGATCCACGTGTCCACCAGCTGCAACTGCGCGTTCCACACCACCGGCGCCCACTACCTGAACGCGGACACCACCGCCTTCATGCAGTGCCTGACCTCGGACCTGTTCAAGGACTTCCCGACGCTGAAGTTCGTGATCCCGCACGGCGGCGGCGCGGTGCCCTACCACTGGGGCCGTTTCCGTGGCCTGGCGCAGGAAATGAAAAAGCCGCTGCTGAAAGACCATCTGCTGAACAACATCTTCTTTGACACCTGCGTCTACCACCAGCCGGGCATTGACCTGCTGACCCGCGTGATTCCGGTGGAAAACGTGCTGTTCGCCTCCGAGATGATCGGCGCCGTGCGCGGCATCGACCCGGAAACCGGCCACTACTACGACGACACCAAGCGCTACATCGAGGCGGCCAACATCAGCGCCGAAGAGCGCCACCTGATCTACGAAGGCAACGCCCGCCGCGTGTATCCGCGTCTGGACGCGGCGCTGAAGGCCAAGGACAAATAAGGAGCACATCATGAACCTGCCAATGAACCAGCTCGGCATCGTCAAGCGCCATATCGAGCGTGCCGATCCGGCCGCCGTCGCCAAACTGGCACAGTTCGGCGTCGCCACCATCCACGAAGCGATGGGCCGCGTCGGCCTGATGAAGCCGTACATGCGGCCGGTGTACAAGGGCGCCAAGATCTGCGGCACCGCCGTGACCGTGCTGCTGCAGCCGGGCGACAACTGGATGATGCACGTCGCCGCCGAGCAGCTGCAGCCGGGTGACGTCGCCGTCGCCGCCTGCACCACCGACAACGAGGACGGCTTCTTCGGCGACCTGCTGGCCACCAGCTTCCAGGCGCGTGGCGCCAAGGGGCTGATCATCGACGGCGGTGTGCGCGACGTGGAAGAACTGGAACAGATGGGCTTCCCGGTATTCAGCCGCGCCATCAACGCCAAGGGCACCATCAAGGCGACGCTGGGCTCGGTGAACATTCCGGTGATCTGCGCCGGCGCGCTGGTGAACCCGGGCGATGTGGTGATTGCCGACGTGGATGGAGTGGTGGTGGTACCGGCGGCGCTTGCGCAGCAGGTGGCCGACGCCGCCGAGAAGCGCGAGAGCTTCGAGGGCGAGAAACGCGCCAAGCTGGCCGCCGGCGTGCTGGGCCTCGACATGTACAAGATGCGCGAACCGCTGGCCCAGGCCGGCCTGCGCTACATCGACTGAACAGCATGAGCCAGCCCCGCTCCCCCCTGCACTGGCACATCGGCCTCGTCGGCTACGGCGAGGTTGGCCGCATCCTGGCGGAAGACCTGCGCCAGCTGGGCGTGCGCGTCAGCGCCTACGACCGCAAGCTGGACGAGCCGGTCAGCGCCGAACCGTTGCGCAGCCATGCGGCCAACCTTGGGGTGGCGCTGGCACCGTCGCCGCTGGCACTGGCCGCCGACGCCGACTGCCTGATCAGCGCGGTGACCGCCGACCAGACCGTGGCGGTGGCCGAAGCCTGCGCCCCGGCGCTGCGCCACGGCGCCTTCTTCCTCGACCTCAACTCCGCCTCGCCGGCGGCCAAGCAGGCAGCCGCGGCGCTGATCGACCGTGCCGGCGGCCGTTACGTGGAAGGCGCGGTGATGACCAGCGTGCCGCCGTATCGCAGCAAGGTGCCGCTGCTGCTGGGTGGCGAGTCGGCGGCGGCGCTGTGCCCGCTGCTGGGCGAGCTGGGCTTTGCCGCCCGCGTTGCCAGCGCGCAACTGGGCGTCGCCTCGGCCACCAAGATGTGCCGCAGCGTGATGATCAAGGGGCTGGAAGCGATGGTGATCGAAAGCCTCAGCACCGCCCGCCACTACGGCGTGGAAGACGCGGTCGTGGCCTCGCTGTACGAAACCTTTCCCGGCATCGACTGGGAACAACAGGCGGCGTATTTCTTCCAGCGCGTGATCGAGCACGGTCGCCGCCGCAGCGAGGAAGTGCGCGAAGTGGCCAACACCGTCGCCGACGCCGGCCTCACGCCGTGGTCGGCCAGCGGCACCGCCGCCCGTCAGGCGTGGATGGCCGATCTCGCGGATGCCGGCGTGTTCGGCAGCAAGCACGCCCCCGATTTTGCCCGCAGCCCGGACTGGCGCACCGAAGCCGATCGGCTGCTGGCCAGCCTCACACAGAAAGACTGAACCATGCACTTTGAAAAAACCCCCGGCTGGCTGGACTGGTACCAGGGTCCCAGCACCCCCAAATTCAAACTGCCGGCCGGCGCGGTGGATGCCCACTGCCACGTGTTCGGCCCCGGCGCGGAGTTCCCGTACGCACCGGAACGCAAGTACACCCCCTGCGACGCCAGCAAGGCGCAGCTGTTTGCCTTGCGCGACCAGCTGGGCTTTGCCCGCAACGTGATCGTGCAGGCCACCTGCCACGGCGCCGACAACCGCGCCATGGTCGATGCGCTGCTGCATTCGGACGGCAAGGCGCGTGGCGTGGCCACCGTGCGTCGCAGCGTGAGCGATGAAGAACTGCAGGCGATGCACGACGCCGGCGTGCGCGGCGTGCGCTTCAACTTCGTCAAGCGGCTGGTGGATTTCACCCCCAAGGACGAGCTGATGGAGATCGCCGGCCGCATTGCCCGCTTTGGCTGGCACGTGGTGATCTATTTTGAAGCGGTGGACCTGCCGGAGCTGTGGGACTTCTTCACCGGCCTGCCCACCACCGTGGTGGTCGACCACATGGGTCGCCCCGACGTGAGCAAGCCGCTGGACGGCCCGGAGTTCGAGCTGTTCCTGAAGTTCATGCGCGAGCACCCGAACGTGTGGAGCAAGGTCAGCTGCCCGGAACGGCTGTCGCTGACCGGCCCGCGCGCGCTGGACGGCGAGCAGGCTGCCTACCGCGACGTGGTGCCGTTTGCACGCCGGGTAGTCGAGGAATTCCCGGATCGGGTACTGTGGGGCACCGACTGGCCGCACCCGAACCTGAAGGACCACATGCCGGACGACGGCCTGCTGGTGGACTTCATCCCGCACATCGCGCCGACCGCCGAGCTGCAGCAAAAGCTGCTGGTGGCCAACCCGATGCGCCTGTACTGGCCGGAAGAAACACAGGAAGCGTAAATCATGGCACTGAACAAACCGTATCTGGACCTGCCCGGCACCACCATTTTCGATGCCGAGCAATCGCGCAAGGGCTACTGGCTGAACCAGTTCTGCATGTCGCTGATGACTGCCGACAACCGCGCCCGTTTCAAGGCCGACGAGCGCGGCTATCTCGACGAGTGGGCGATGAGCGAGGAGCAGAAGCAGGCGGTGCTGGACCGCGATCTGAATCGCTGTATCGCGCTGGGCGGCAACATCTATTTCCTGGCCAAGATCGGCGCCACCGACGGCAAGAGCTTCCAGCAGATGGCCGGCAGCATGACCGGCATGAGCGAGGAAGAATACCGCGACATGATGCTGGGCGGTGGTCGCTCGGCAGAAGGCAACCGCTATCTGGGCGAAGACGGCGACGCCCAGCCGCAGCACCAGCCGCAAGGCAAGAGCAAGGGGAGCAACTGATATGGCACGCATTACCGCGAGCGTTTACACATCGCACGTGCCGGCCATCGGCGCGGCACTGGATCTGGGCAAGTCGCAGGAGCCGTACTGGCAGCCGGTATTTGCCGGCTACGACTACGGCAAACAGTGGATCAAGGAGCAGAAGCCGGACGTGATCTTCCTGGTCTACAACGACCACGCCACTGCTTTCAGTCTGGATTTCATTCCGACCTTCGCCATCGGCACCGGTGCCGAATACCAGCCGGCCGACGAGGGCTGGGGGCCGCGTCCGGTGCCCAAGGTGATGGGCCACCCGCAGCTGGCCGCACACATCGCGCAGAGCGTGATCCAGGACGATTTCGACCTCACCATCGTCAACAAGATGGACGTCGACCACGGCCTGACCGTGCCGCTGTCGCTGATGTTCGGCCAGCCTGAGGCGTGGCCGTGCGCGGTGATTCCGTTCGCCGTCAACGTGGTGCAGTACCCGGTGCCGTCCGGCCGCCGCTGCTTCCAGCTGGGCCAGGCGATCCGCCGCGCGGTGGAGTCGTTCGACGGCGACCTCAACGTGCAGATCTGGGGCACCGGCGGCATGAGCCACCAGCTGCAGGGCCCGCGTGCCGGCCTGATCAACAAGGAATGGGACAACGCCTTCCTCGACCGCCTGATCGCCGACCCGGCGGATCTGGCGCAAATGCCGCACATCGACTACGTGCGCGAAGCCGGTTCCGAGGGCATCGAGCTGGTGATGTGGCTGATCGCGCGTGGCGCGATGGCCGACGTCGCCGGCGGCCCGGCGCCGGAGCTGAAACAACGCTTCTACCACGTGCCGGCATCCAATACCGCCGTGGGTCATCTGATTCTGGAGAACAAGCAATGAGCAAGACCATCAAGGTAGCGCTGGCTGGCGCCGGCGCCTTCGGCATCAAGCATCTGGACGCCATCAAGCTGATCGACGGCGTGGAAGTGGTATCGCTGGTTGGCCGCCGCTATGAGGCCACCAAGGAGGTCGCCGACAAGTACGGCATCGCCCACGTGGCCACCGATCTGGCCGACGCGCTGGCGCTGCCGGAAGTGGACGCGGTGATCCTGTGCACCCCGACCCAGGTGCACGCCGCGCAGGCGATGCAGTGCCTGCAGGCCGGCAAGCATGTGCAGGTGGAGATTCCGCTGGCCGACAGCCTGGCCGACGCCGAGGCGGTGGTCGCACTGCAGCAGCAGACCGGGCTGGTGGCGATGGTCGGCCATACCCGCCGCTTCAACCCCAGCCACCAGTACGTGCACCAGAAGGTGCAGGCCGGCGAGTTCAACATCCAGCAGATGGATGTGCAGACCTACTTCTTCCGCCGCACCAATATGAACGCGCTGGGCCAGGCGCGCAGCTGGACCGACCACCTGCTGTGGCACCACGCCGCGCACACCGTGGACCTGTTCGCCTACCAGGCCGGCAGCCCCATCGTGCAGGCCAATGCGCTGCAAGGCCCGATCCACCCGGAGCTGGGCATCGCCATGGACATGTCCATCCAGCTGAAGGCGGCCAACGGCGCCATCTGCACCCTGAGCCTGTCGTTCAACAACGACGGCCCGCTGGGCACCTTCTTCCGCTACATCGGCGATTCCGCCACCTACATCGCGCGCTACGACGACCTGTACAGCGGCAAGGAAGAGCAGATCGACGTATCGAAAGTGGCGGTATCGATGAACGGCATCGAGCTGCAGGACCGCGAATTCTTCGCCGCCATCCGCGAAGGCCGCGAGCCGAACTCGTCGGTGGCCAAGGTGCTGCCGTGCTACCAGGTGCTGGCCAAGCTGGAACAACAGCTGAACGCCGGTCTGTAAGGAGTCTGCCCATGCAACAGCGACAACTCGGCCCGTTCTCGGTCTCGGCCATTGGCCTGGGCTGCATGAACCTCAGCCACGCCTACGGCGTGCCGCCGGCGCCGGAACAGGCCGAGGCGCTGTTGCTGGCGGCGCTGGACGCCGGCATCACCCTGTTCGATACCGCCGCGCTGTACGGCTTTGGCGCCAACGAGGAACTGGTGGGCCGCGTGCTGGCGCCGCACCGCAACCGCATCACGCTGGCCAGCAAGTGCGGCATGACCGGGGTGGATGGTAAAAGGGTGATCGACGGCCGCCCGGACACGCTGAAGCGCACTTGCGAGGACTCGTTGCGCCGGCTGCGTACAGAGGTCATCGACCTCTATTACCTGCACCGCTGGGACAAGCAGGTGCCGATCGAGGACAGCGTCGGCGCGCTGGCCGAGCTGGTGCGCGAAGGCAAGATCCGCAGCATCGGCCTGTCGGAAGTGTCCACCGCCACCCTGCGCCGCGCGCACGCGGTGCACCCGATTGCCGCGCTGCAGACCGAGTATTCGCTGTGGACGCGCAACGCGGAGATCGCGGTGCTGGACGCCTGCAAGCAGCTGGGCGTGGCCTTTGTCGCCTTCAGCCCGCTGGGGCGCGGCTTCCTCGCCGACGGCCTGCCGGACATGGCCACGTTGGCCGCACTGGACGGCAAGGACATCCGCCGCGCGATGCCGCGCTTCGCCGCGGACAACTATGCGGCCAACCTTGACTTCCTCGCCGCCTACCGCGACATCGCCGCCGCCGCCGGCTGCACCCCGGCGCAGCTGGCGCTGGCGTGGCTGTTTACCCGCGGCGAGCACGTGATCCCGATTCCGGGCACCACCCGCCTGGCGCACCTGCGCGAGGACGTGGCCGCCAGCCGCGTGCAGCTGCGCGTGGAAACGCTGCAGCAGCTGGAGGCATTGCTGGCATGGCTGCCGATTGCCGGCGCGCGTTACAACGCGGCGACGCAGACCGAGATCGACACCGAAGAATTCCGCGCCTGAGGCGCAACACTGATTGCGACCCATGCTCGACATCCTGGCGGTGATCGCCCCCATTTTCATGCTGATCGGGCTGGGCTACCTCGCGGTGCGGCTGGCGCTGTTCCCGCAGGACAAGCTGGCGGCGCTGGGCCTGCTGGTGGTGCGCTTCGCGCTGCCGGCGCTGATCCTGCACTCGCTGTCCAGCCGCTCGCCGGCGGAATTGCTCAACACCCCTTATCTCGCCGCCTACGCCGCCGGCTCGCTGGCGATGCTGCTGCTGGGCACCGGCTGGGCAATGCTGGCCCGGCAGCAACCGTTGCCGCGCGCCGCGCTGTACGGGCTGGGCATGTCCTGCTCCAACAGCGCCTTTGTCGGCTACCCGATCGTGTACCAGCTGCTGGGGCCGGTGGCGACGCTGGCGCTGGCACTGACCATGGTGGTGGAAAACCTGCTGATGCTGCCGCTGGGCATCGCCTTGTCCGAGGCCGACGGCTCGCGCCAGGAGCGCTTCCTGCGCGCCTTCGGCCGCTCGCTGCTGGGGCTGCGCCGCAATCCGATCATCCTCGCCATCGTCGCCGGGGTGACGCTGGCGCTGCTGGACCTCAGCCTGCCGCCGCTGCTGGCCAAGCCGGTGGCGATGCTGGGCACCGCCTCGGCACCGGTGGCGCTGTTCGTGATCGGCGGCTCGCTGGTCGGCCTGCCGCTGCGCAGCATGCTGCGCGACGTCAGCATCCTCGCCAGCGGCAAGCTGCTGCTGCACCCGCTGCTGGTGGCGGGGGCGCTGCTGCTGTTCGGCCCGCTCGACCCGCGACTGGCGATGGCCGGGGTGCTGACCGCGGCGATGCCGATGCTGAGCATCTTCCCCATCCTCGGCCAGCGCCACGACATGCAGGGCTTCTGCGCCGCCACCCTGCTGCTGGCGACCACCAGCTCCTTTCTCACCATCAGCGCCGCAATCTGGCTGCTGCAGCATTACCCGTTTTTTCATTAGGCACCGGGCACAGACCCGGGCCACATGCCGCAAAGACGGCAGGCCGCGCGCCCCCGCAGGGGCTTGCGGCCAACATCAAGCGACGACGAGAAAAAGCCCGCACCCAGGGCACGACCACAACCTCGCAGGAGACAACTCAAGATGCACACCCCGCAACACGACACCCCCGTCATCACCCTCGCCAGCGCGCAGCCCACCCTGCGCCAGCGCTGGCACAGCGCAATGGCCGTTGGCCACACGCGCTGGTGGATGCTGGCACTGGTGTTCTTTGCCACCACCATCAACTACATCGACCGCGCCGCACTGGGCGTGCTGCAGCCGATTCTGGCCAAGGAGCTGAGCTGGACGGCGCAGGACTACGCCAATATCAATTTCTGGTTCCAGATAGGTTACGCCATCGGCTTTGCCGTGCAGGGCCGCTTCATCGACCGCGTCGGGGTGAAGCACGCCTTCGCGCTGGCGGTGCTGCTGTGGAGTCTGGCGGCCGCCGCGCACGGGCTGGCGGCGTCCGCCGTCGGCTTCATGATCTGCCGTTTCCTGCTCGGCCTGTCCGAGGCGGCCAACTACCCGGCCTGCGTCAAGACCACGCGGCTGTGGTTCCCGGCCGGCGAACGCGCGATGGCCACCGGCCTGTTCAACGCCGGCACCAACGTCGGCGCGCTGGTGACGCCGGTGCTGCTGCCGCTGATCATGATGGTGTGGGGCTGGCAGGCGGTGTTCTTCGTCATCGGCAGCTTCGGCCTGATCTGGCTGCTGTACTGGCTGCACCACTACCACGACCCGGCGCAACACCCGGGCGTGAGCCGCGCCGAGCTGAACTACATCAGCGCCGAGGCACAGGCGCCGGCCGGCAAGGTGCCGTACTCGCGCATCCTGCGCCTGCGCGGCACCTGGGCCTACGCGCTGGCCTTCACCATGACCGCGCCGGTGTTCTGGTTCTACCTGTACTGGCTGCCGCCCTTCCTCAACCAGCAGTACCAGCTGGGCATCAGCGTGACGCAGATGGGCATTCCGCTGATCGTGATCTACCTCACCGCCGACGTCGGCAGTGTCGGCGGCGGCGCGCTGTCGTCGTGGCTGATCGCGCGCGGCATGGCACCGATCCCGGCGCGGCTGACCGCCATGCTGATCTGTGCGCTGTGCATCCTGTCCATCATCGGCGCCGCCGGCGCCAGCAGCCTGTGGCTGGCGGTGGCCGCCATTTCGCTGGCCATCGGCGCGCATCAGGCGTGGACCGCCAACATCTGGAGCCTGGTGATGGACTTCACCCCGAAGGAAGTGGTCGGCAGCGTGTTCGGCTTTGGCAGCATGATCGGCGCCGTGGGCGGCATGTTCATGACCCAGATCGTCGGCTACGTGCTGACGGTGACCAACAACAACTACTCGGTGCTGTTCACGCTGATTCCGTGCTGCTATTTCGTGGCGCTGACCTGGCTGTACTTCATGGCACCACGGCAGGTGGAAACCCTGCCGGACTGATGCCGGCAACGTAGCCAGGCCCCGCGCGGTGCCTCCCGTCCCCGGGGAGCGCCGCGCCACCGTCACCCCCGCCGCCGGCGGGGGGGACGCTTTCTAGGCGGTCGCCAGCACCTCGGCCGCCACCAGCTCCAGCTCGCGGCGCAGCCAGCTGTGCGCCGGGTCGTGGCGGTATTTCAGGTGCCAGATCATGTACATCGGCATGCGGCCAACCTTGGCCGGCAGCGGGCAGCTGGCAAAGTCGCGCATCAGTCCGCGCCCGAGCAGGCCGGGCAGCGTCGCCAGCAGGCCACTGCCGCGCAGGAAGGCCGGGATGCCGGCGAACGACGGCACGGTGACGGCGAAGCGGCGCGCGATGCCGCGCGCCTCCAGCTGCAGGTCCACGTCCAGCATCCGCCGCGGCGCGTACAGCACGGTGACGTGCTCGGCGGCGAGGTAGTCGTCCAGCCGTGCCGGCGCCGCGCGCTGCGCCGGATCGTAGAACACGCGGTAGTCGTCCTCGAACAGCCGCTTCTGCAGGATGTCGCCGGCCTCCGGCGGCCGCGGCGAGATCGCCAGCTGGCAGTGCTCGTCGCGCAGCATCTCGCTGCTGGGCACGTCGGACGGGATCACCCGCAGCCGTACCCCCGGCGCCTGCTGCCGCAGCCGCTGCCACAGCGGCGGCAGCAGCAGGTCGCGCTGGAAGTCGTTGGCGGCGATGGTGAAGGTGGTGGCGAGCGTCGCCGGCGCAAACGCCTCGCCGGCGGCGAAGCGCCGCATCTCGTCCAGCAGCACCCGCGCCTGCAGCGCCAGCGCCTCGGCACGGGCGGTGGCCACGATGCCGCGCCCGCTCTTGACGAACAGCGGATCGCCGGTGATCTGGCGCAGCTTGTCCAGCAGATGCGACACCGCCGACTGCGTCACCCCCAGCCGCCGCGCCGCGCCGGTGACCGACTGTTCCTCGATCACCGCCAGCAGCAGCTGCAGCAAACGGCCGTCCAGCTGCAAATGATCGAAATCGCTCATACGTGCCATCAATACCCCTGTCTTTATTCCGGTTATTGCTTTGCCGATACTACCCGACACAGCAAACGCTGCAAGCAGGGAAACCAATAGGGAGAACAGGATGGAGACAACAAAACGCAAGCTCCGCGTCACCGGCACCGCGGTATTCGACGGTGATCTGGCGCAAAAGGGCTACGCCCTCAACAAGATGTGCTTTTCCTTCAACGACGCGGCCAACCGCCAGGCCTTCGCCGCCGACGAGGCCGGCTACTGCCAGCGCTACGGCCTGAACGCCGAGCAGTACGCGGCGGTGCGCGAGCGCAACGTGCTCGGCCTCTTGGCCGCCGGCGGCAATGTCTACTACCTCGCCAAGTTCGCCGGCATTCTCGGGCTGGACGTGCAGGACCTCGGCGCGCTGCAGACCGGGATGAGCAAGGAAGCGTTCAAACAGATGTTGCTGGAGGCAGGGAAATAATCATGGCAAAAATCGTAGGCGGCATTACCACTTCACACGTTCCGGCCATCGGCCGCGCCATCGCGCAGAACCTGCAGCAAGACCCGTACTGGAAGCCGTTCTTTGACGGTTTCCCGCCGGTGCAAAAGTGGCTGGACGAGGTGAAGCCCGACGTGGCGATCGTGATCTACAACGACCACGGCCTGAACTTCTTCCTCGACAAGCTGCCGACCTTCGCCGTCGGCGCCGCCGCGCAGTACCACAACGCCGACGAGGGCTGGGGCATCCCCACCCTGCCGCCGTTTGCCGGCGATGCCGAGCTGTCGTGGCAGCTGATCAATGGCCTGGTGGCGGACGAATTCGACATCACTACCTGCCAGGAAATGCTGGTCGATCACGCCTTCTCGCTGCCGATGAAGCTGCTGTGGCCAGAGCAGGACCGCTGCCCGGTGCGCACCATCCCGGTGTGCATCAACACCGTGCAGTACCCGCTGCCGTCGGCCACCCGCTGCTACAAGCTGGGCGAGGCGATCGCACGCGCGGTGGCGTCGTGGCCGGATGACCTGAAAGTGGTCATCATCGGCACCGGCGGCCTGTCGCACCAGCTGGACGGCGAGCGTGCCGGCTTCATCAACAAGGCCTTCGACCTGCAGTTCATGGACAGCCTCACCGCCGCGCCGAAGTGGGCGACGCAGTACAGCAACGAGGAGCTGGTGGAGCAGACCGGCACCCAGGGCGTGGAGCTGCTGATGTGGCTGACCACCCGCGGCGCGCTGCCGGGCGAGGTGGTGGAGCTGCACCGCAACTACCACATCCCGATCTCCAACACCGCCGCCGGGCTGATGCTGTTCGAATGCCGCTGAGCCCGAGCAGCAGCGCCGCGCTGACGTCGTAAAAAAAGCACCGTTCCCCTGCCGGGACGGTGCTTTTTGCTTAAGTGGCGTGGCCGTGGCCAGCCGACGCCCGGCTCAGGCCGGCGGCCGCAGATAGGCCAGTACCGCCTCCACCAGCATCTTGCGGTGCGACTCGCGCGACGCCTCGCTCACCATGTCGCGGCCGAAGATGGCCTGGAAGGTGTAGCGGTTGGAAACGCGGAAGAAGCACAGCGAGCTGATCAGCATGTGCAGGTCGGTGGCGTCGACCTCGGGGCGGAACACGCCCGCCGCCTTGCCGCGCGCCAGCACGCCGTCGATCACCTCGATGATGCTGCGGTTCAGCGACTTGATCTTGGACGACTGCGCGATGAACTTGCCGTGGTGGATGTTCTCGATGCTGACCAGGCGGATGAAGTCGGTGTGCGCGGCGTGGTAGTCGAAGGTGAACTCCGCCAGCCGGATGATGGCGTCCACCGGCGACAGCTCGGCCAGGTCCAGCCCGGTTTCGATGTCGCGGATCTCGCCGTAGCAGCGCTCCAGTGCCGCGATGTACAGCTCTTCCTTGCTGCGGAAGTAGTACACCACCATGCGCTTGATGGTGCCGGCGCGCTCGGCGATGGCGTCCAGCGTGGTGCCGCTGAAGCCGGTCAGCGCGAACTCGCTCACCGCGGCATCGAGTATGCTTTTCTTCATGCCCTCCGGGTTGTTCTTGCGCTTTTGCTTGACCACCGCGCCGCCTTCCGGCGCCTCGCCACTGTTTTTCATGATCGGCACATCTGTTCCCGGCTGAGTGAACGCCGCGCCGGCAAGGACGGCCGCCGCGGACAAGGCCTCCATGCTATCAAAAACCGCCGCCGCTGTATTTGCGCGCCGAGCGGCCGTTGCGGCCAACCCTGGCCGTGCGCGGAACTCTGCCGCCGTTGCCGGCCACCAAGCAGGATTGCCCGCGACCCCGCCCCCGCCCACACCATGCCCATCCGCGCCCTGACCCTGCCGCTACTGGCCGCCGCGTTCGCCGTCGCCGCCTGCAGCCAGACCCGCCCGCCGCCCAAGCCGCCACTGGGGCAGGCCAGCTTTGCCAGCTACCGGCAGGAGACGCGGCAATGGCTGCGCCAGCATCGCCAGTTCCTCGGCGCCGACATCGAGCGCGAGCTGGACTTCAACAGCCCGCACGAGTGGCAGCCGGCCGGTGCGCCGCGCGGCGGCGTGCTGCTGGTACACGGGCTGGGCGATTCGCCGTTTTCCTTTGTCGACATCGCGCCGCGGCTGGCGCAGCAGGGCTGGCTGGTGCGCACCGTGCTGCTGCCCGGCCACGGCAGCACGCCGCAATCGCTGCTGCCGGTGGCGATGGCCGACTGGCAGCAGGTGGTGCGCGAACAGACGCGGCTGCTGCAGCGGGAGGTTGGCCGCGTCTGGCTCGGCGGTTTTTCCACCGGCGGCAATCTGGTGCTGGGCGAGGCACTGGCCAATGCCGATATCGCCGGCCTGCTGCTGTTCTCGCCCGGCCTCAAGTCCGACAGCCGCCTCGACTGGCTGACACCGTGGCTGGCGCCGCTGCGGCCGTGGCTGCGCCCGCCGGAGCCCGGCCGCGCGCAGCAGACGCCGGTGCGCTACCTGAACGTGCCGACCAACGGCTTCGGCCAGTACTACCGCAGCAGCGCCAGCGTGCGCGCACAGCTGGCCCGCCAGCCCTACCCGCGGCCGGTGCTGATGGTGCTGAGCGAGCACGATTCGGTGCTCGACGTGCGCTACACGCTGGCGCAGTTCAGCCAGCGCTTCAGCCATCCGCACAGCCGGCTGATCTGGTACGGCAACGCGCCGGCCAGCAGCGACCAGCGCGTGCTGTGGCGCCCGGACCGGCTGCCGCAGCAGCGCATCAGCCAGTTTTCACACATGAGCGTGCTGTTTGCGCCGGACAACCCGCTGTACGGCCGCGACGGCAGCCTGCGCCTGTGCCAGAACGGGCAGGACGCTGCCGATGACGCCGCCTGCCGCAACGGCGCCACGGTGTGGTATTCCGACTGGGGCTACCGCGAAGCCGGCAAGGTACACGCCCGGCTGACCTTCAATCCCTATTTCGACTGGCAGCTGCAGCAGATACAGCAGCTGCTGGCAGGCAGCAGCGCCGGCGACGCCACGCTGCAGCAGGCGGCCGATGCGCGCTGAGCCGTCCGCCGCCACGCTTGCGGCCAACGTTGGCCGCAGCGTGGCACTCGGCAGGCCGGATGCCAGCCGCTACACTACGGGGCTTCCATTACGCCGGCCTACACCGGATTGCACCGGATCGCCCCCATGCCCGACTGCTATCAGCCGCTGCGCCAGCCGCGCAGCGAGTACCACCACTTCAACGGCCATCCCTGCCACGTGCTGCGCTGGGGCGAGCCCGACGCGCCGCTGCTGTTCATGCTGCACGGCTGGATGGATTGCGCGCTGACCTTCCAGTTCATCGCCGACCTGTTGCCAGAGTGGCAGATCATCGCCCCGGACTGGCGTGGCTTCGGCGCCAGCGGCTGGAACAGCGGCAGCTACTACAGCGCCGACTACCTCGCCGATCTCGACGCGCTGCTGCAGCACTACAGCCCGCAGGCGGCGGCCAAGGTGGTCGGCCACAGCATGGGCGCCATGGTCAGCGGCCTGTACGCCGGCATCCGCCCGGAGCGCGTGGCGAAGCTGGCGCTGGTGGAGGGCTTCGGCCTCGCCGACAGCCGCGCGGCCGAGGCGCCGGGCCGCTACGCGCGCTGGCTGCGCGAGAAGCAGCAACCGCCGGCCTACCAGCCGCTGGCGTCACTGGCGGAGGTGGCACGCCGGCTGCAGGAGCGCAACCCGCACCTGGGCGCCGACAAGGCCGCCTTCATGGCGCAGGCACTGACCACGCAGCGCGACGGCGCGCTGAGCTACCGCGCCGATCCGCGCCACAAGATGGTCAACCCGGTGCTGTACCGGCTGGAAGAGGCCAAGGCCTGCTGGCGTCGCATCAGCTGCCCGGTGCAGTGGGTGATCGGCGGCGAGATGTGGGACCACCCGATGGCCAAGGGCGTGTTCGACACCCTCGACGAGCGCCGTGCCTGCTTTGCCGACCTGCGCGAAGCCGTCATCGCCGACGCCGGCCACATGGTGCAGTGGGAACAACCGGCAAGCCTGGCCGCAACGCTGCAATCGTTCTTTGCTCAGGAACAATCCGTCTAAGCGAGCTATGGATTTCGGGCTGCCCTTAACGTAAGGTAAACGCCATTGTCGTTTTTACCGGAGCCCGCCATGACCCGCTACGCCCGCCATCTGCAACAGCGCACCATCGTCAACCCGTTCCAGGGCCTGCCACGGCTGGAGGCCGCCATCGGCCGCCGCATCGTGTCGCGCATCGGCTCCAACGAGAGCATGCCGATTGCCGGCCACCCGCTGGCGACGCAGTGGGGCGAGGCGCTGTACGAGCTGGCGCGGCTGTATCCGGACCCGTACGCCAGCGCCATCCGCGAGCGCGCCGCGGCGCTGAACAGCGTGGATGCGGCCAACGTGGTGGTCGATGCCGGCGCCGACAGCCTGATCGCGCTGTTCCTGCGCGCGCGGGTGTCGCCCGGCGACGTGGTGGTGTGCACCGCCGGCACCTACCCCACCTTCCGCTACTTTGCCGAGGGCGTCGGCGCCGAGATCGTCGAGGTGCCGTACGCCGAGCACGACGGCGTGCTGGTCAACGACCTGCCGGCGCTGGCCGCCGCCGCCAACGCGCACCAGGCGGCGCTGGTCTACCTCGCCAACCCGGACAACCCGACCGGCACCTTCCACCCGCGCGATGCCGTTGCCAGCCTGCGCGCCGCGCTGGCCGACGACACCCTGCTGCTGCTGGACGAGGCCTATGTCGACTTCTGCGCCGCCGCCGAGCGCCAGGGCGTGCTGGCCAACACCGTGCGCCTGCGCACGCTGTCGAAGGCGCACGGCCTCGCCGGGCTGCGCGTCGGCTACGCCATCGCGCCAGAGGAATGGATCAGCAAGGCCGACCAGATCCGCACCCAGTTTGCCGTCTCAAGCTTCGCACAGGCGGCGGCGGCGGCGGTACTGGATGCGCCGCACTGCGCCGACACCATCATCCGCGACACCTGCCGGCTGCGCGAGCAGCTGCACGCGGCACTGGCCGGCGGCGGGCTGCGCGTGCTGCCGTCGCACACCAACTTTGTCTGCATCGTGTACCCGGATGCCGACAGCGCGCTGCAGCGGCAAAAGGCACTGTTGCAGCAGGGCATCGCGGTGCACCGTCCGCCGCATCCGGCGATGCAGCACATCCTGCGCGTCACCGCTCACCCTGACGCATGTCAAGATTCAACCATTGCCGTACTGCTGCCAGCCTAAACACGGGTACACTGTGCCGTATTGCCCTGTACCCACCCCACCATAAAAAGCGGCCGCAACATGAAGGTTCCCCATTTCGACCAAGACACCACCGCCGCGCTGGTACGCAACCTGGTGATTCCGCCGCGTCCGGCGCTGCTGGACCAGCTCGCCGCGTTGCGCAACGATCCGGAGATGAGCCTGCTGGATGTCGCCGGGCTGATCGCCACCGACATCGGCCTGTCGGCCGCCATTCTCAAGGCCGCCAACAGCCCGCTGTTCAGCAGCCAGCGCAACATCACCTCGGTGCAGCAGGCGGTCAGCCTGCTCGGCACCCGCAACACCATCACCCTGGTCAGCGGCCTGCTGCTGCGCCTGGCGCTGACTGCAGAATCGCCGCCGGCGATCGAGCAGCTCTGGGAACGCAGCATGCAGGAGGCCGCCATCGCCGCCGCGCTGTGCGAGCGGCTGGGCCGGCCGACGGAAGAGTGCCAGAGCTTTGCGCTGTTCCGCAGCTGCGGCATCGCGGTGATGCTGATGCGCGATACGCGCTACGAACGCACACTGCGCCTGATCGGCCAGGCGCGCGACCGCCAGATCAGCAAGATCGAGCAGGAATTCCACAACACCAGCCACGACATCGTCGGCTACCTGGTGGCGCGCACCTGGAACATGCCGGAGCCGTTCTGCCAGGCGATCCTGCTGCAGCACCAACCGGAGCTGTTCCAGGTCGGCAGCGAGCCGCTGCTGGATCACGAGCACATGATGATGGTGGCGGTGGCGCGCGCGGCACAGTATGTGTGGCGCACCAGTACCGACCACCACGGCGACGGCGCCTGGCGCGAGCGCGCCGACGACATCGTCAGCTATCTGGGCATGGACAGCACCGAGTTCGAGGACTGGGTCGACAGCATGCACCACCAGCTGCACCACTGAGCGCTGCCTCCTCGGCGGCAGCCATGAAAAAACCGGACGCTGGCGTCCGGTTTTTGTTTGTGCGGTGCCCTGTTCAGTGGCGCGCTTCGCGCACCGCCGCCATCACGTCGAAGTTGAACAGGCGATTGACGTCGTCTTCGTCGAACACATAACGTTGGCCGCAATACTCGCAGCCGATCTCGATGCTGCCCTGCTCCAGCACCACGTCGGCCGCCTCCTGGCCGCCGAGCAGCTTCAGCATCTCGCCGACGCGCTCCTCGCTGCAGTTGCAGGCAAAGCTGACCGCCGCCGGGTCGAACACGCGCACCGTTTCCTGGTGGTAGAGCCGGTACAGGATGTCGTCGGCCCCCAGTGTCAGCAGCTCGTCCTGCTGCAGGGTGTCGGCCAGCGCCACCACGTGCGGCCAACCTTCGGCGTCGCCGTGCCCGTCCGGCAGGCGCTGCAGCAAGAGGCCGGCGGCGGTGTCGTCGTTGCAGGCCAGGATCAGGCGGGTGTCCAGCTGCTCCGAGCGCTGCATGTAGTTCTCCAGCATCTGCGCGATGCTGTCCCCTTCCAGCGCCACGATACCCTGCCACGGCTCGCCCTCTTTCGGCTCCAGCGTCACCACGAAGGTGCCGCCCTCGCCCAGCAACTCGGCCAGCGGCGCGTCGGTGATGGCGGCGTCAAAGCGCGCGGTGGCGCGCACGGTGCGCTCGCTGGTGCATTCCGCCACCGCCAGGCGCAGCGCGCCCTTGCCGTGCAGCTGCATGATCAGCGTGCCGTCAAACTTGAGGTTGGCAGCCAGCAGGCTGCTGGCGGCGACCATCTGGCCCAGCACGTGGCGCACCGCCGCCGGGTAGTTGTGGCGGGTCACCACCTGCTGCCAGGCACCGTCCAGGCGCACCAGCGCGCCACGGACCGGCACACCGTCGAACAGGAAGCGCTGCAGGGTATCGGCTTGGTTCATTTGTCAGAATCCTTATCAATCGAAACAGTGTAGAGCGACATCGGCAACGCGCTGCTGGCGTCGAACTCGGCGCCGGCACGCACCGCCGCCTCGGCAATCGCCCTGGCGTCCAGCGCGCTGTCGTACAGCGCGTGCATCGCGCCCATCGCGAACTTGCGGCCGGAGCCGATGGCCCAGAAACGGGAAAATTCGTACACCTCGCGCATCGGGTAGACGCCGAAGATGCCGTGGGTATTGGCGACCAGCACCATCATCTGGCTGGATTCGTACGGGTCTTCCTCGTCTTCTTCCGGGCGCAGGAAAAAGTGGTCTTTCAGCTTGGGGTGGATCTTGCGAAAGGTCTCGAACAGGCCGCTGCGGCTGGACAGGTCGCGCGATTTCATCCCCTTCAGCGCGCCCTGCAGCACCAGGTCGTGCGCCGCCGAGCCGGCAATGGCCAGATAGCTGTCGCCAAGACGGAAGATCTTGTCGTGAAACACGTCATAGGCCGCCGGCAAGCGCTGGTCGTCGCCAAACGTGGTCTGGCTGTCCGCCGCGATGGCGATCTGCCCGTTCTTGCGTACTACCACGATGGTGGTCATCGCCATCTCCCCCGGAAAAGAAAGCAAAGGTGGTGATTTTACTGGAAATTGCAAGCCCTGCCTGCATCCGGCGCGGCAACAGGCTTGGCGCGCGCGCCGCTGCGTGAAACAATAAGGTATCACCCCGGCAACACCGCAGAAACGGACCCACCATGTGCCAGCTGCTCGGCATGAACTGCAATACCCCGACCGACATCCTGTTCTCCTTCGAGGGCTTCCACCGCCGCGGCGGGCTGACCGACCATCACGCCGATGGCTGGGGCATCGCCTTTTTCGAGGGCAAGGGCGTGCGCCTGTTCATCGACGACAAGCCATCGGCGGATTCGCCGGTGTCGGCGCTGGTGCGGCAGTACCCGATCAAGTCGCAAAACGTGATCGCGCACATCCGCAAGGCGACGCAGGGCGTGATCAACCTCGCCAATTGCCACCCGTTCCAGCGCGAGATCTGGGGCCAGTACTGGATCTTTGCCCACAACGGCGACCTGAAGGATTTCCACGCCCGCCCCGGCTGCTACTACAACGCGGTGGGCAGTACCGACTCCGAGGCCGCGTTCTGCTACATCATGGAAGCGCTGCGCGCCAAGTGGTGCACGCCGCCGGATACCGCCACGCTGTTTGCCGAAATCGCGCGCCTGGCCGCCGAGCTGCACGGCTACGGCATCTTCAACTTCATGCTGTCCAACGGCGACTGGCTGATCACCCACTGCAGCACCAAACTGCACTACATCGTGCGCCAGGCGCCGTTCCCGGCGGCGCACCTGGTCGACGAGGACGTCACCGTCGACTTTGCCACCGTGACCACCCCCGACGACCGTGTCGCGGTAATCGCCACCATCCCGCTGACCGACAACGAGCAGTGGACGGCGATGCAGGCCGGCGAAATGATCCTGTTCCGCGACGGCGCGCCGCTGCTGCAACACCAGTCCTGATCCGTCCCAACGTTGGCCGCAAGGCCGGAAAGCCCCCCATGCCGCACCTGACTGCCGAATACAGTGCCAATCTCGACCGCCTTGCCGTGCGCCCGCTGCTGCACGCGCTCAATGCCGCGCTCATCGCCAGCGGCCAGTTCGAGGCGCTGGACATCAAGAGCCGCGCGCTGCGGCTGGAAGACTACCTGGTGGGCGAGGCCGACAGCGGCCACGCCTTCGTGCACGTCCGCCTCGACCTGCTGTCCGGGCGCAGCGACAGCGTGAAGCAGGCGCTGTCGGTGGCGCTGCTGCAGGTGCTGGACGCGCAGGTCGCGGCCCCGCCCGGTGTCGCGCTGCAACGCTGCGTCGAGGTGCGCGACATCCACCGCGCCAGCTACGCCAAGTCGTGCGCCTGAACGGCAACACCGCACAAAGAAAAAGGGAGGCCGCGGCCTCCCTTTTTTGTTGCGTGCACTGCAAAACTCAGTAGGACAACGACTCGTGACGGGTCGGCACCAGCGCCCCGGCCGACAGCGACATCATCAGCAGCGCGATGCGTTCGTGCATGATCACCGTGTGACTGTTACCGGCAAACTGCATGAAACGGCGCAGGTCCTCGCGGACTTTGCGCGAGCCGGTGAGGTCGATGATGATGTCGATGCGTTCGCCCTGCTCGGCCAGCTCGATGAAGTTATCGGTGACCGGCACCCCTGCCTCGCGCGCGATCGCGATGCCCGGCAACGCGAGATTCAGCTCCGCGACGCCGACCAGTTCGACAAAAGGCGCAGCCAGCAGCTGCTTGAGTAGTGGCGTCCCGGTTTCACCGGCCCCCACCATGGCAATGCGGATTTTTTCCATTGTGACCTCCATGACTGCCTATGCACCAGGCATCAGGCATCAGAAGGCGACACTCTAGCAATCCGCGCCGGCCGGCGAATTGCGCTGGATCAATTCCCCGCCGCATCCTGCGCCGCCAGGAAGGCCTGCAGCTCGGCCAGCGTCGGCATGCCGCCCTGGGCGCCGACCCGGGTCACCGCGAGCGCGCCGGCGGCGGCGGCCAGCCGCATCGCCGTCTCCACCCCCTGCGGCAGGAAAGCCGCCAGCGCGCCGTTGAAGGTATCGCCGGCGCCAGTGCTGTCCACCGCCGTCACCGCGAAGCCGCTCTGGTGGTGCAGGCTGCCGTCGGCGCGCGCGTGCCAGGCGCCCTGCTTGCCGTGCGTCATCACCACCTTGCCCGGCAGCGCGGCCAGCAGCGTCGCGATGTCCTCGCCCTCGCGCTGCAGCAGCAGCGCCAGCTCGTGTTCGTTCGGCGTCAGCAGGCTGGCGCCGTCGATGATGTCCTGCGGCAGGGCCTGCGCCGGTGCCGGGTTGAGGATCACCGGCACGCGGTGGCGTGCCGCCAGCGCCAGCAGCGCGCGCACCGTCGGCAGCGGGATTTCCAGCTGCGTCAGGATCACATCGGCGGCGGCGATGGTGGCCGCGGCGGCCTCGATATCGGCCGGCAACAGCTGGTGGTTGGCGCCGGGGATCACCACGATGTGGTTGTCGCCGCCGCTGACGGTGATCACCGCCACGCCGCTGGCAACGCCGTCGGCCACGCCGACGTGGCGGGTGTCGACGCCCTCCGCCTGCAGCCCGGCCAGCAACTCGCCACCGAAGGCGTCGCGGCCAACCTTGCCCACCATGCTGACCTCGGCGCCCAGCCGCCGCGCCGCCACCGCCTGGTTGGCGCCCTTGCCGCCGGGCAGGGTCAGGAAGCGCTCGCCGGTGATGGTTTCGCCCGGTTGCGGAAAGCGCGGCGCCAGCGCCACCAGATCCATATTGATGCTGCCTACCACCACCACCTTGCCCATACCCTGCCCTCGTGTGCTGTCGTTATCGGGAATATCAAACAGGTGCGCAGTATCGCCGCCATGAAAAAGGCTGCCAAGTGCCCGCCAATCGGCGGACAGCTGGCAGCCCGGTGCCGCGCGGCATAGCCGCACTCAGTGCAGGCTGGTCTGCGACAGGAAACGGATGTAACCGACACTCTCCAGCCAGTAGCCGCCATCGGACAGCGGTGTCGCCTCTTCCAGCTCGGCCACGGTCAGCGTGAACTCGCTGCCGTCGAGCGAGGCCTCCAGCGCCACGTCGTCTTCGTCGGCGTAGTCTTCCGAGGCATACATGAATTCGGGCTTGATCAACTGGTTGTTGATCTGGATGTAGTCGGACTGATTCAGCAAGCGCAGGATGTTCATGATGGTCTCCTTGGTGCTGCCACGCTCCGTCACGAAAGGCGGGGCCGGTTTACATGCTAGCCATGACAAACTTTGCCGCAGCGTGCCGGTAGCCGCAGCCTGCTACATCCAGCCACGCTCCGCGAGGGATTCGGCGTGGCTGCCGGTGACCACAAAATGATCCAGTAAACTGATATCGACCAAGGCCAGCGCCTGCTTGAGGCTGGCGGTCAGTGCCCGGTCGGCGGCGGAGGGTTCCGCCACGCCGGACGGATGGTTGTGCGCGACGATCACCGCATGGGCATTGTGCTGCAGTGCGCGGCGCACGATCTCGCGCGGGTAGACCCGCGTCTCGGTGAGGGTGCCCCTGAATATTTCTTCGACCGCCAAAACCCGGTTTTGTGCCGTCAGGAACAGCGCCACGAACACCTCCACATCGCGCACCCCGATCGCCAGCCGCAGGTACTGCCGCACCGCCTGCGGGCTGGACAGTGCATCGCCCAGCTGCATTTCCTCCGCCAGCACCCGCCGCGCCAGCTCCTTCACCGCCATGAACTGCGCGTACTTGGCCGGCCCCAGCCCGCTGCCGCGGGCAAAATCGCCCGGCTCCGCCGAAAGCAGCTTGCCCAGACTGCCGAAGCGCTGGATCAGCTGCCGCCCCATGTCCACAGCCGAACAGCCGCGGATGCCGGTGCGCAGGAAAATGGCCAGCAACTCGGCATCGGACAGTACCGCCGGGCCGCGCTGCAACAGCTTTTCGCGCGGGCGTTCCGCTTCCGGCCAGTGGGCAATCGACATCGCAGACTCCTTATTGGGCTATAGCATGATATGTAGCAGGTTTTTAATGACATATCACTATTATGTAGTGCCGCGCCCACGCGCCGCGCTGCCGGCGGCGGCGAATACGTTACAATTCGCGCTCTGTTGCCAACCAACACAAAGCCGAACCGATGACGCAAAAACGCATCCTGCTGGGCATTACCGGCGGTGTCGCCGCCTACAAGGCCGCCGAGCTGACCCGCCTGCTGGTCAAGGCCGGCCATCACGTCGAAGTGGTGATGAGCGAAGCCGCCACCCGCTTCGTGACGCCGCTGACCTTCCAGGCGCTGTCGGGCAATGCGGTGTACAGCGATGTGTGGGACAGCCGCCCGGACAACGCGATGGCGCACATCGAGATGTCGCGCCGCGCCGACGTGTTCGTGATCGTGCCGGCCACCGCCGACTGCCTGTTCAAGCTGGCACACGGCGCCGCCAACGACCTGATCTCGACCATGGCCAGCGCGCGCACCTGCCCGCTGGTGGTGGTGCCGGCGATGAACCGGCAGATGTGGGAGAACCCGCCCAACCTGCGCAACGTCGCCCAGCTGCAGGCCGACGGCGTGCAGGTGTGGGGCCCGGCGCACGGGGTGCAGGCCTGCGGCGAGACCGGCCCCGGCCGCATGCTGGAGCCGGAAGAAGTCTTCGACCTGCTGAACGGTTTCTTCGATGAGAAAGTGCTGGCCGGCAAGCAGGTGCTGCTCACCGCCGGACCGACTTACGAGGCGATCGACACCGTGCGCGGCATCACCAACATCAGCTCCGGCAAGATGGGCTACGCACTGGCCCGCGCCTGCCGCGATGCCGGCGCCGAGGTGACGTTGGTCTCCGGCCCCACCGCGCTGGCCGCGCCGCTGGGCGTGCGCCTGCTGCCGGTGCAAAGCGCCAGCGAGATGTACCAGGCGGTGCTGTCCGAGGTTGGCCGCAGCCAGGTGTTCATCAGCGTCGCCGCGGTCGCCGACTACCGCGTCAAGAACCGCAGCGAGCACAAGATCAAGAAGGGCGACGCGCTGCCGCTGATCGAGCTGGAAGAAAACCCCGACATCCTCGCCACCGTCGCCTCCCTGCCGGCGGCGCCGTTCTGCGTCGGCTTTGCCGCCGAAAGCCAGAACCTGCTGCAGTTTGCCGACAGCAAGCGCCGCAAGAAAAAGGTGCCGCTGCTGGTCGCCAACCTGGCGCAGCAGGCGATGGGCAGCGACGACAACGAAGTCACCCTGCTCGACGACGCCGGTCAGCACCCGCTGCCGGCGATGGCCAAGGCCGAGGTGGCACGCGCCATCGTCGCCCACCTGGCCCGCCTGCTCTGAAGCACAAGCACACAAGGTTGGCCGCAGGCTTGCGGCCAACCTTTCCTTTTAGCCCATGAAACGAGTCACTGCATGAAACCCACCATCGACGTTCAAATCCTCGACGCCCGCCTGAAGGACAACCTGCCGGCCTACGCCACCAGCGGCTCCGCCGGGCTGGACCTGCGCGCCGCCATCGACGCCGAGATGACCATCGTGCCCGGCCAGACGGTGCTGGTGCCGACCGGCATGGCCATCCACCTGGCCGACCCCAAGCTGGCCGCGATGATCCTGCCGCGCTCCGGCCTCGGCCACAAACACGGCATCGTGCTGGGCAACCTCACCGGCCTGATCGATTCCGACTACCAGGGCCAGCTGTTCGTCTCGGTGTGGAACCGCGGCGACAGCGACTTCGTGCTGAAGCCGCTGGAACGCATCGCGCAGATGATCATCGTGCCGGTGGTCCAGGTCGGCTTCAACATCGTCGACAGCTTCGACGCCTCCGAGCGCGGCGAAGGCGGCTTCGGCAGCACCGGCCGCAAGTAAGCCCACCGTTAAAAACGATTGCGGCCAACCTTGGCGACAAGGTTGGCCGCAGTGTTTTGTGCCGCGCCGTTTACTGCAGCGGCGGCAAGTGCGCCTGCCACGCCGGCGGAATCCGCCGCAGCACCGCCACGCGGCAGACGTGCCAGAACGCCGACAGCGTCAGCAGCGCCGCCCCGATCAGCAGCGCGGTAATGGCAAAGCCCAGGCTGACGACACCGTACTGCTCCAGCAGGCCGCTGAACGCGTATAGCACATAGGCCAGCGCCGACACCATCAGCGCGCGGCGGTCGATACACAGCGATACCAGCGCAATCGCGCCATACAGCGCCAGCACCAGCAGCGCCTGCGCCACGCCGGAGTGGTCGCCGGGGCCGGCCAACTGCTGGAACGCCGGATGCACCAGCAACGGTGCCGCCAGCAGATGCAGCCAGAACGCGACATCGGCGCGCCGCGTCTGGCGCTGGCGGTCGCTGCTATCCCAGCGCATCGCCAATACGAAGCTGGCGAGGCCAGCGCCGAACACGATCAGGTTCAGCCAGTCGCGCAGCAGCGGCAATGCGGCCAGCAGCAGACTCGCGACACAGCCGGTCAGCGCCGCAGTGCCGGCGGCCACCGTAATCGGCACCTGGAAACGGCGCCAGTGCAGCCAGGCTGCGGCGGTCGCCATGGCACTGGCCAGCACCATCACCAGCACCGAGTCCGCGATCGACCCCGCCAGCAACGCCATGCCAGCCATGCCGGTGCCACCGACAAATGCCAGCAGCAGCACGATGGACGGCAGCGCCATCCGCCGCTGGCGGGTAAACACCTCGGCCAGCCCCCACGCCGTCACCGCCACCGCCACGCCACCACACCATGGCGCCAGCGTGCCGGCAATCCAGCCCACTGCCAGCAGCAGCAACACGCTGGCGATGACCACGAACACGTCGTTGAACCCGCTCAGTAGGCGGAAATGCTCCTCATCCGCCACTGGCTGCTGCCTTGCGACATGATGGCGAAACGCCGCCGCCGTGTCCGCGCTGAAGATGCCGGCGCGCACCGCCGAAGCGAGATCTTCTTCTGTATACATGTTGCCCTTCTCCCGTCACTGATTCTGCCGTCATCGCCACCGCACAGTCGCGGTGCCGCAGCGATCCGGCCACTGGGCGCATCATGCCATCATGCTGGTCGCCGGCAAAGCCGCCGGCCCATGCGGCGGCCAACCCTGGCCGCCTCAGCCCTCGCCGCGCATCTGCCGACGGTAGCGCTCCGGCGAAAACCCGACCTGTTTGCCGAACATGGCGATAAACGCCGACGGCGTGCCATAGCCCAGCTGCGCCGCGATGTCCTGCACCGGCCAGCCCTCCTTCAGCCACGCCAGCGCCTGCAGCAGCCGCACGCGGTTGCGCCACTGCACGAAGCTCATCCCCATCTGCTGCTGGAAGCGCCGCGCCAGCGTGCGCTCGGTGCTGTGCACCCGCTGCGCCCAGTGACCCAGCGTGGTGTTGTCGCCGGGCGCCGCACGGATGGCCGTCAGGATCGGCTGCAGCTGGCGGTCGCTGCTGTCCGGCAGGTAGCTGTCGACGCTGCCGGCGCGCACCAGATGCTCGACCAGCAGCTCGGCCTGGCGCACATCCCACGCGTCGCCCATCGCCGCCACCTCGCGCTGGCGGAAGTCCTCCAGCAGGGCACGCACCAGCGGCGTCTGCGCGATCAGGCAGGCGCGGTCCGGCAGGCGCGCGGCCAACTCCGGGCTGACATACACCGACAGATAGTCCATCGCCTGCCGCACGTGCGCGGCGTGCCCCCTCTCCGCCGGCACCCACACCAGGTAGTCGGCCGGCGCGATCAGCCGCTTGTCGTCGAGCACCAGTTCCAGCAGGCCGAGACTGATGCGGTTGATCTGGCCCCACGGATGGCGGTGCGGCTCGAAATCGGTATTGGCCATGAACTGCTCGTAACGGAAGTACAGCGGTGCCGGCGGCGGCAGCTGCAGGTCGATGGCGGAGTAAGGCGGCAGCATGTTGTCGGATTTGGCGCATGAGTTTGTCTGTTTTGCATTATAAGCAACAAAACAGACAGGCTTACACTGGCGCCATCTTGCCGCAGGAGCGTTGTCATGGCCGTACTGTTTCCCCTGCTGGCGGTGCTGATCTGGGCCGCCAACACCGTTGTTTCCAAGGCTGCCGCCGGCGTATTCGACCCGGCCGCCATTTCCTTTTACCGCTGGCTGGTCGCCGCCGTGGTGCTGACGCCGCTGCTGGCGCGCCCGCTGTGGCGCCGCCGCGCCGAGCTGCGTCCGCACCTGCCACAGCTTGCCGTGCTGTCACTCTTGGGCATGGTGATGTACCAGTGCCTGGCCTACTACGCCGCGCACAGCACCAGCGCTACCAATATGGGCGTGATCTGCGCGCTGATCCCGCTGCTGGGGCTGCTGCTGAACGGCGTGGTGTTCCGCCAGCGCATCGCGCCGGCGGCCATGCTGGGCGTGGCGCTGTCGCTGGCCGGCGTGCTGTACCTGCTCGGCCACGGCGATCCGGCCAGCCTGCTGGCTGGCGGCATCAACCGCGGCGACGCGCTGATGCTGATCGGCTCGGCGTCGTACGCGCTGTACGGCATCCTCTACAAGCGCTGGGCGCCGCCGTTCGGGCAGTGGCTGAACCTGTACAGCCAAGTGCTGCTGGCGGTGGCGATGCTGACACCGCTGGCCGCCAGCGCCGACAGCCTGGCCATCCCCGCCGCCGGCATCCCGCTGGTGCTGTTCGCCGGCATCGCCTCCTCCATCCTCGCCGCCTACTTCTGGATGCGCGGCCTGCAGCAGCTGGGCAGCGAACGCACCGCCATCTTCATGAACCTGCTGCCGCTGTTTACCGCGCTGATCGCCAGCCTGCTGCTTGGCGAAACCATCCACGCCTATCACTGGCTGGGCGGCGGCCTGATCCTGCTCGGCGTCAGCCTGACCCAGGGCGGCCTCGCCCCGCTGTGGCGGCGCTGGCGGCCGGCGGCGCAATCCGCGTAAAGCCTGGACGACAAAAAACCCGCAAAGCCTTGTGGCTAGCGGGTTTCTGTTCTGTCTTGGACTTCCTTGGAAGTCAATATAGTCCTGACTTCTACCGAACTATGGCCTGAATGTCTTGCCAGATAATGATTATTGCATCGTAAAAAACAGAAAGGTACACACTTTGTCCCTTGAACTGACCATTCTGTATTGGAAACACCCCCACGGGCGTGGGGAAGACCTACGGCATACGGTGCTGTCGCTGGAACCGGTGGAAACACCCCCACGGGCGTGGGGAAGACCACCTGCTGGCACTTGTCCGGCGATGCGGACTGGAAACACCCCCACGGGCGTGGGGAAGACGTGAACTTGCTCAGCAAGATGACCAGCCGCGAGGAAACACCCCCACGGGCGTGGGGAAGACTACCGCCTGCTCTGCCGCGCGACGCGTCAGCCGGAAACACCCCCACGGGCGTGGGGAAGACGGGGCGACTGTGTCCAACTCCAGCTTTATGGAGGAAACACCCCCACGGGCGTGGGGAAGACGTTTGCTTGGCTGTTGCGCTACCTCGGTTCCTAGAAACACCCCCACGGGCGTGGGGAAGACACCAAGATCCGGTAGCGGATCGCGGCGAACGATACCAGATGATGCGTTTATTTCGAATTCAGGGTTTCGACGATGAGTTGCAGGCCGCTGATTTCGATTTGCGGTTTGCGCGGTGGGCCGATGGTGTACAGCCGGTAACCCGGTGCCTGTGGCTGGCTCATGAAAATCATCACGCCCGACTCTGCCGGACAATGACTCAGCAAATAGTCCACGACGGTTTGCGCAACAGAATCCTTGATGCCAGAAACAAACACGTTGGCGCGCGGTTCGACAAACCACAGTTTCATGCGCCCGCGTACTGCTGGCGGCAGTTCATTGGCGAGCACGACGACCACGCTTACCTCCTCCCATCAAGGTTTGCACATCGTCCACGGCCTGCGTCAGCAGGTCCATCTGCAGGGCCCGTTCGCGAAACCGGCCGGAGACCACCTGTTTGTTGTAACGTCCCGCCAGTTCTTTGGTAAGCGAAAAGGCCAGGTCAATACACAGGTGTTCCTTGTACAGGTCGGCCATATCGTACACAAAGGGCAGCGGGCTTCCCGAGTGGATAAACCCGATGTGCGGCGAGTAGCCCAGACTGTGAATCACCGAACACAGGATGCCGTACAAGGCGGCATTGCAACTGGTGAGTACCTGATTGGTGATGTCGGATAGCTCCATCTTGCCCGGCACATACTGTCGCCCTTTCCAGCCCACCTGATAATGCTCGGCTTTCTGCTGGTAAAGGATGCGCACACGCTGACCTTCCATCCCCATCATGGCGGCGAGGCTTTTGCCAGCCAGTTCGGCATCGGGAAAGCGGCGGGCGTACATCTGCCGTGCCACCTCCAACACCTTGTCGTCGTCTGCGGCCAACCTTATCTGCTGCTTGAGGTTGCGGGTGTCGGCGGTGGGCAAAAAGCCTGCGGCGTAAAACAGCAGGCTGTCCTCGCCCACCCAGCTGACCGCGCAGTTGGCCGCCACTATGGTTTTGACAGCCTCATGGGTAATGCTGGTGCCGGGGCCGAGCAAGAGTGTGTTGATAGTGGCGATGGGCAGGGGAATGACCTGCCCATCGGCATCCAACCATTTCACGCTGCTGTCGTCCACCTCCAGCCGCCCGCGCTCCAGGTACAGAAACGGGTATTTGTCCCGAATCTGCGGCAGGGATTCACGGGTGACTTTCACCAAGAGGCGCTGGCCGTCAGCCATCAGCATCGACCGGTAGCACGGTTACGCGGCGGTCGCGATAACGCTTGTGCTGCCCAAATTGCAGCGGCACGTCATTAAGCGTGATCACCTCACCATCGTGCTCGCCCTGGCGCACGGCAAAGCTGGGCGCCCTGCCCTTTTGCGCAGCAAGGTTGGCCGCAGCCGCCAGCGCATCGCCTGCCGTGGCGAAAACGCCCTGATAGACCAGCTCGGTCGGCACGCACGTCTTGCGACCCAGGTATATGTCCCATGCCGGGTTTTGCAGAGCGGCGCCCAACGTTTCAGCCTCATCCGCCGGCACTTGCAGCGCCACGGCAAAGGCCATGTCTTGCAGGTAGTAGCGGTAGGTCATCTTGGTACCGCCCCCGACCGCCTTTTTACCTTCGCTGGTTTTGGGGATCAGCAGGCTTTGCCAGGGGTCGGCATCGTCGTAGCCACTGCCCACCATGTGAAAGTCGCGCAGTAGCGGCAGGCGCGGCGTGGCTTTGCCCAGCTTGTCGGCCGGCGTGTAGGCCAGCAGTTGCAAGTCGAGGTCGGCCAGGCGCGCCAGCCATTCGTGCTGTTCGCCACCTGCGCCCAGCGCGCAGCACAGCAAGCCCAACACGCCGGATTTGGTGGGGAAATCCAGCGTGTCGCGGCGGCCAAAACGCGAGTCGTGCCCCCAGGCTTGCAGCGGTCCCTCCAGCCACAGCAGCAGATAAGGGTGGTTCATGGCTGCCTCACTCGACATGGGCTTGCAGGCGGGCAATCAGCGCGTCGATGCTGAAATTCTCGTCTTCGCCCCACTCGTAGTCGCCCACTTTACCAAACAGGCTGCCAGCCAGTTTTTCTTTCTTGCCCAGGTAGGTTTTCAACTCACTAATGCTTGGTTGCAGATAGCCGCCTTGTGCCTTGACGGCGGTCTCGAACGGCACTTGCAGACGTTGGCCGCGACGCACCAGCACCTTGGCGAATTCCCACGGCGAAGCACCGGATTGCGTGGTCTGGCGAGCGGACGGTACGGCAACGAACAGTGCCTTGGTGAAGGCCTCGATGGCGGCTTTCAGGTTGGCATCCGGCCCCAGCGTCTGCGTCAGTTGGCCAAGATCGAGGCTGATGTAGCGGTAGTAGGTGGCGGCGTTGAATTCCAGGCTGCCCATGTGGGCGGAGCCGAGTTCGTCTTGCAGATCGTCCAGCGCGGTGAAGAACTCGACCTCGTTGGTAACTTTATGGGTGGAAATGGCGTGGGCGAAGCTGGCGGCGGCTTCGACGTTCATGTCCGGTGCCTTGGCGACCATGCGGCCAAACAGCGCAATGTCCAGCGCGTCAATGCCCGGGTTCAGTGCCTTTTTGCCGACCTTGCCCAGTTCTTTTTCCTTGATGGCTGCCGCGTCAAAGCCCAGCTCTTTGGCGTAGGCGGCAAAGGCATCGGCTTCAGTCGCGCTGATGAACAGCAGAGTGTCATCACTGAGTACTGCGGCAATTTTTTCGGCGCAAAGGTTGGCCGCAGCCTCTTCGGCACCGGCACGCTGCATGGCAACCGTCAGCAATTCGCTGACTTTTTTGGTGCGCACCCCCAGCTTGATGCCGAAATCCTGCA
This sequence comes from Vogesella sp. EB, assembly GCF_001037925.1. Lineage (NCBI taxonomy): Bacteria > Pseudomonadati > Pseudomonadota > Betaproteobacteria > Neisseriales > Chromobacteriaceae > Vogesella > Vogesella sp. EB. The sequence goes on from NZ_LFDT01000002.1 coordinate 88,598, forward strand.
TCGACAGCCGTACCTGGCGCTTCCAGCATTGCGAGCTGACACGTGCGCGGGTGGTGCCGCCGACCACAGCAGATTTGGGGGCGCCCACGTCGTCACGGTTCAGGCAGGTCACGGGGAAGGATTGCAGGATGTGATATTCGATACGCAGTTTGTTTTGCATGGCAGTTCCTTGATTTTTAAGACTCATTCGGTCATCGGGACAATTTGCAGCAGCCCGCAGCCAAAGGCGCGGCCACGGCCGATGCCGCGCGCAACGCTCTGGCGGAAGGTGTCGGCGTCAGCCACGCGCAGTACGCCGGTAATGTGGGCTTGCGCCAGCGTGACATCGCGCTGGGCTTTTTCCCTGAAGCGCAAGACTTCGACGCGCTCGACCTGCAGCGTGGCAGGGTCGACCACAAACCCCCAGCTCGCCTCAGCGCGCGCCATGAACCAGTCGGCTATCGCCTCGCGCCCTTTGACCGGCAGCAGTTTTTTGCTGGCGTTGTCGCGACGAGTGGGGTTGATGACGATGCGGAAGCGGTAAAGCCGGTGATCCATAAAACCGGCCGGCAGCGCCCGGCTGTTCACCTCGCCGTACTGGCCGTCAACGTTGGCCGCAGGCGGGCGGTCGGACAGCAGCATCACCTTGCGGCCGCGCCCATCGCCGCCGAGATCGGCAAACTGGATGCCGCTGGCTTCGCTGGCCTGTTTGTCGGCTTCGCTGCGCTGATCGGGAAACAGACTGTAGACCACGCGATGCAGCGAGTACGGGTCGGTCAGCCGCAATGCCTGGCAGTCTTGCCGCGACAGATGCAGCACACTGGCAAAGAGGGTGTCGCTCATGCTGCATCCTCACTGTCTGGTTTGTCGTCAGCCTTACCGTAAAACTCTTGCGCCCACTGTGCCTTGACGCGCTGCGCATCAAAGTGGAAAGCCAGCAATTGCTTGAGCAGGCGCTGATAATCCAGTGCCTGTCCGGCCTTGCTGTCGATCAGCGACAGTTGGCCGCGCAGGATGCGGCACAGCTCGGCCACGTCATCGCAAGCCAGCAGGCGGCGCAGGCGGGCCTTGGCCTGATCACTGTTATTGCCATCCTCGTAGCAGGCGGCTATCGCGCGGCCCAGCGTCAGGCTCCCATTGGCCGTGTCTTTGGCACGCGCGATGCTGGCGGCCACGGTCTGGTAAGCCAGACGCGGGTGGTCGTATTCCAGCCCAATGCCGAAACTGGCAAGCACGTCCCAGCTCTGGTATTCGGTAGCGGGGTTGTCGGCGCGACGCAGGCGGGCAGCAAAGCCCTTGTCGTCCTGACAGCGTGACAGGACATGGCCAACAAAGCTGGCTGCCTTGTCGGGTTTTACTTCGGTCATGGGACCTCCTGTTGCAGGTATTTGCTGAGATTGGGGCGGTTTTGCGCCCAGGCATCCAGCTGCCGGGCGGTCAGATTCGGGCACAGCCGGTCAAAGGCCGCATGAAGGTTGGCCGCAAAGGTTTTGCGCAGTCGCGGCGGGCGATACGGTTTTCTTCGCCGGTGTCACAGAGGTCAAACAAGCTTTGCGCGTGGCGTTCGCACAGTTGCCAGAACAGGGCGGTGGCTTGCTCGGCCAATGGTTTGCCATCCACAAGTTGCGCCTTGTAATAGCCAAGTACGCAGGCGTAGAGCTGCCGGGCCAGTGCATCGAGCGTGGTCATTTCGGTACTGAAGTGGCTGTACCAGTGATCGCCAAGGACTTGGGCATGCAGCCAGGCAGTCGATTCGACATAGTCGTCATCGCCGGAGACGTACTGTTCACCCGCATTGCTGCTGACGCGCAAACCACCTGACCAGATGGCAAACATCCCGCCATGCGAGCAAGCGCGGCGGATGGCACAGCGCAATTGCAGGCAATCAAACTCGCCCCGTTCCGCCACCAGAAAGCCCAGCAGGCTGGTCAGCTCGCGCCACGGGCGCTTGCCGGGGTTGACCCACAGCACTTTTGGGTCTTTGCCCTTGCGGTTGATGGCGATGCTTGGGTCGATACCGCCAGCTTTGTAATCGGGATGCGCAATGCCTTCGCTGTAGTGCAAGCCGTTTTCGGCCAGCAGGCAGAAGCGCGATAGCGGCAGCAAGCGCCCCATCAGGCTTTGCTGGTGGCGGCGGGCGGTGTCGCAGTATTCGCCTTGCGGCATGGCCTGCCACGGCGCATCGCCCAGCCCAGCCGGATAGAGTGCAGACTGCTCAATGTCCTGCGTTGTGAGCAGATTAAGCGTCAGGGTCTGCCACAGGGTTTCGCCCAACACAAAGTTGTGCAACAACCCCATGAAACCCATGGACGGGCCGGTTTTGCCGCTGGCGGGTTTGCCCTTGTCGTTTTGCTTGCCACGGTAGCCAGGGCTTAATACCACGCTGTTGTCGGTCTTCTTGCCTGACAGGGCAAAGCCCATCTGAACGAGCAAGAGCAAAGCCTTGTCCGCATCGTCCAGCGCCCGTTCCTGCTGGCCCTGACTTAACACCGTGGTGTTGCCGGTGGCAATTTCGGCCAGCACCGTGCCGTAGCTTTTGATTTCGGCGCGTGCGATCGCCGGCATCTGCAGAAAAGGCTCTTCGCCATACAGATAAAAGCGGTGATGCCATTGCTCGAGATAGGCAAGGCAGCTACCAGCAAGGTCTGACTCGCTCAAGGCTTGCCAGCCGGCCTCGTCGTCCGGCGTGGCCGCGGCCTGGGCGATGGCCAATAGCAGCTTCATCAGCGCGATTTTCTGTACCGGGTTGCCACCCAAGGCACGGTATTGCGGATTGCCGAACAGCTGCGCCAGGCTCACGCGGCCAACGTCGGCAATCGGTATCCACGGCTCGTCGATCAGGTTGAAACGGTTTTCCATGCTTAGTCCTTGTGGGTGACGCGCTGGTAACCCAGATCGTCGCGGTAGCGATATTCGTGTTTGTCCGACACGGGCTGACCATCCAGTGTCATGACGCGGTCTTGCCCATCGACCAGCGCCACGCGTAGCGATGCGTGTTCGACTTCGGGTGCACCAAGGTAAAACACATTGCCCAGGCCGAATGCGGCCAACCTTTTACGCAAACTGGCCGGCGGTGCACCGGCCGGGCGCAGCTTGAGCAGCTCGGCTTGCAGGGTGATGCTCAGCTCGCGCCACTCGCGTGGCGACAAGCGATGGCGCAACACTGGCAGGTGGCAGACACGACCATCGAGCAGGGTCAGCTCGCTGCTGCCGTCATCCCCCAGCCGGATGCCGCGCAACAGCAGCACGTCTTGCGTGTCCTGCTCGCTGTAGCGGGTGGACGGGTTGACGTCAGATTCTGTGCTGCCGACTGTTGCCAGCGTGGCCAGCGCAAGACGTTGCAGCGCTTGCGTCCCCTTGCGGCGGTAGGGCTGGCGGGTTTCTCCGTTGAGCAATTCGTATTGCCAGCGCGCCATGTCGCCCTCTTCTGCCTGCTCGGCATAGCTGTGTTCCAGCAAGCGGCGAATGTCGTCAGGCAAGGTCAGGCTGGTGATGGCTTGCCAGCTTTGCAGGCTGCGACACAGCACATAAGGACTGTAGACGGCGGCACTCGGGCCAAATGCGGTGTAGGGGTCGGCAATGGCGCTGGCCACATCCGGTGCCAGCAGCCAGACCTCGGCGCTAGCGTTGCCCACACGCGGGGTATCGGGGTGCCGCCACAGGCGGCCCAGACGTTGCAGCAGCAAGTCTGTCGGAGCAAAGCGGCTGACGAGGAAATCGGCATCGATATCGAGCGACTGTTCCAGTACCTGGGTGCCCACCAGAATGCGGCCTTGTGCTGCGCGTTGCGGCCAACCTTGCTTGCCGAACAGGCCAACCCAGCGGTCTTCGTTATGCTGGCGCTGACTGTGGATGAAGCGTGAATGCAAGAGGCCGCATGCCACGCCCATACCCGCCGCACGGGCGGCCAACGTCTGGTAAATGGCTTGCGCCTCGGCCACGGTGTTTTCTACCCATAACACTTGCTGGCCGGCTTCTGCACGATGCAGGGCTTGGTCGAGCGCCGCGCGGATGTCGTTCATCCGCTGGATCGCGTATTGCCGTGCGGTAGGCGGAGGCGCGGGGATTTCGTTGACGGCTGACGCATCGAGCGGCAAGGCGCTGATCAGCGGGTAATCCTGCCGCGCCACGCCGGCCTGCAGCAGTTGTTCGCGCCGTGCTTGCGTGAGCGTCGCGCTCAGAATGATGACGGTGCAGCCCCAGTCGCGTAGCTGGCTGACCAGCTGTTGCAGGATGGTGCCGGTGTAGAGGTCGTAGCTGTGGACTTCGTCCAGAATCACCACCTTGCCAGCCAGGCCGAAGGCACGTACAAAACCATGTTTGACGTTCATCACCGCCATCAGCGCCTGATCAACGGTCCCAACGGCAAAAGGTGCCAACAGCCCGCGCTTGGCCTGCTGGAACCACTCGCCACCGGGGCGGCCTTCCTCGCCCATTTGCGCCTGCATCAGCCAGGCCATGCCATGCAAAAGCAAGCCCTGCCGGTGAATGCAGTCAGGCTGCAATATGGCTTGCAGGAAGGGTTCAAAACGCTCGTAGAGTTTGTTGGAGGTGAGCTGGGTCGGCAGCGCGAAATAAATGCCGGTGGCCTGCCCTGCGGCCAGCATGCGATAAGCCGCGTACAGCGCGGCTTCGGTCTTGCCCTGCCCCATCGGCGCTTCGAGAATATAGACACCGGGACCGGTGATGCTTTCCACCAGACTTTGCTGAATGCCGCGCGGCGAAAAGCCGAACATATCTGGGAAACTCAAGCCAGGACGGATGCGCGGCGGCACAAAACCCGCTTCGTCCAGTGCTTGAGTAATGCGTGGCCGCCAGTCATCGGCAGGGTTTTCAAAATGCGGGCCGGAACCAATCCAGTCCGCCACGCTGGTGAGACCTGCCAGCATGCGCGCCTGCGACGGGGTGACTTGCGCCGGCCAGTCCGCTTGCAGTGCCTCTTTCAAGGCATCTACCAGTGCCACACGCTCGGCCTGCCAGGCTGGGCCACCGAAGACCTCACCATTGGTCTGATAAATGCCAACGGGCGGACGAAAACCATGATGCTGCCCCAGCACTTCAGCCAACAGCGTCGGCACGCCCATGGCCAGCGCAGCCAGCTGGCTGACCCCGGCATGGCCGCCCCATTGCTTTTCCTTTTCGGGGTCGTGCTCGGGGTTATCCAGCGGCGGCAGGCTGCCAGCGGCGCAGTGCTTGCGGATTTTGAGATAGAAAGTCGGGCTAACCTTGCCGATATCGTGGCTGGCGGCTACCAAGTGGGCATTAGCCGGAAATAGCGCCTGGTGCAGCGCTTGCGGCCAACGTTGCAATATTTCACGGGCGACTTCACCGACGATGCGGCAATGACTGAACACATCGCGTCCCGGCAAAGTCTGGCCTTGCGAGTTTTGCCAGGTTTTTGCCGGGCAACGGGCGAATTTCACTGCGACTTCTGGCATGGCTGCCGTTTTTGCTGGCCGTCTTGGCATAAGCTCACCCTCATCAAGACCAAAATCATATACAAGAATGATGCAAATTGAATTGATAGAGGTGAATCAGCCCTCGCTATGAAAGTAACCACGGCCTGCGAAGGCTTCAAGATGGGTGGCCAGCAGAGCAAGGGCTTGCTGTGATAGCGGTACGATGTGCATCGCGCACATTTTCATGCGCTCGGCTGGGATCTGCTATTCCGCCCGCTCGATGTCGAATCATCCCCGCGGGCGACGCGCAATTCACCAGACCGGACAAAGACCTGCGCTCTGGCCGCCATCGACAGCGGCAGATCATCGGCCAACGCGGCCAGTATCGTCTCCATGAAAAATTGCCGGTTCTGGGTACAGACCGGCCATTGTCATTTTTCTAGGCCAGGGCTGGCCACAAGACTCGTAGCGATTCAGTATCTAGGAAACCAGGGGTCACTCCATCTTTGCTGCCTCAGCTGCCAGCACCTCCAGCATTTCGACCTGATGCGCTGCAATCTCGGGTTCTCGCCAGCAGCCTTCCTTCTTCATCAACCGAATCATCGAGAGTAGTTTGAGGCTATCGATCTGGTTATTGGCAAGACTCGCTTCGAAGTGTTCCCGCTTCTGTTGGGGCTGAAAGTTGCTCAGGCGCGAGTTCTTGCTATGACTGATCAGGCAAAGATTGCCAAAGGAATGGAGCGCGTTGGTGTCGATCGGATCGTAACCATCCATGGGATGCTGGGGTGAGAAGTGCTCCACAGAGCTGCGGAAGGTGAACTCAAAGGGGCCAGCCACTTTATCGCTATACCGGTCTTTCACCCACAGCAGATAGTCGAGGAAGTTAAAGACAAAGTTGTTCTCGATATGGCCAAAACGCAGTTTGGATTTAATCACCTCATACCAGCTTTCATCGACTTCGATACCGGGCAGCAGGGAGTGATTACAGTAGAGCATCTGGTAATAGGTAGCCCCTTCACCCGGTGCCAAAAAGCGCTGGAAGACAAAGCAGCGAGCCTGACTCTCCAGATAGGTAAGATAAGCCCCCGCCCCCACCGGTTGCTCAGGGTGACAGTTGTCGAACAGATAGCGCAGAGCGCCGTTAAGCCAGTGCTTGTAAACCAGGGTTGGGGTCGATACATGAAACGCAGACAGCAACATCAGGATCCGCCGATTCACTCCATCAAACCCGTCCTCGTTCTCATCAAAGGTATTGATGTAGCTGACGCTCTCTTTTGAATACCAGTGCAGCCGTTTCAGACTCCAGCCATCTTTGCCATCGGCAAACTCGCGCTTGATGATGAACTGATCAAACAGGTACTTGCTCTTTAACAGGCCATAGATAAAGCGCTGGACTACCGCTACCGGATCCGGCTGCCTTATCACCCGCAGCTCAAACTGATCGACCAGCTGTTTGTCATCAAGCGGCACCCCTTCCGTGCTAGCGGGGTCACGGCTGACGAGTCGCAGCACATGGAGCAGAAAGTTGGAGAAGTTGATGACGCTGTTAAAGCGCTCCGAGCCCGCACTCTCCTCCTCCACCTTCTTCTCTACATCGAGCCTGTCATCCTGCAAAATAGCCAACAGCGTGCGTCCCTGGCTGCTGGCAGTCACACCATCACCGGTGTTATCAGCCGAGTTGGCGCTACAACAGGGTGCCAGCAGATCGAGCAGGTGGGCAAAATCCCGGGGCACAAACTGTCCCCAGTCTTTCTGGCCGAACAGGCGGTGACGCTCATCCGGTGTAAAGCCGTACTGGATATAGCGCTCCATATTGGCACAGGCATCCCATACCCGGGTCAGCACATGGATGCTCTGGCGACGAGTCTCCTCCTCGGGGATCCGGTTCAGCGTTTCCATCAGCCGCGCCTTGACCACCTCGTGCTTTTCCAGCTGCTCGCCGCGATTGTTCATCGCCTCGAAGAAGTGATTGAGATCGGTATCCTTGGGCACCTCGATGCGAGAGATCTGCACATGTTTGAAGAGGTAGTCACAAAAGGCTGTCAATCTGGCACCAACCAGGCCAAGCTCAGCCAATGCTTTGCCGATCAGTTCAAAACCGTTCACCAACCCTTCGTTGAAGGCACTACTACGCAAATCGTGGGGAGCAACGCCCTGCCATAAGCGCTCGAAGGTGTGACTCGAGACCGGACGGCTTTCGAAGGAGAGGTTAATAGCGCGATACCAGCTCATGTCTACCGCCATTTCCCCCTGATGCTTGAGCCAATTGGCCAGCAGCGAAAGGGTGGTAAAGCGCTGCTGGCCGTCGATCACCTCAAAGCTGCCGTCACCTCGGGCAAACACCACCAGCGTGCCGATATAGTAGGTTTGCGGCCCCTTATCACTGACCGATTTGTGCTGATAGTCGAGCACATCCTGCAGCAACTGGGTGATCTCTCCCTCGCCCCAGGCATAGTTGCGCTGGTACATGGGCACCAGATAACGTGCGCTGTCTTCCAGTAGCGCACGAATGGAAAAGGGGCGAACGCCTGCGTCATTCATAATATTTCATCTCCCGAAACAGCCCGACCAGCTCATCTTCGGAGCCGTTGCGATTGTTCTTGTTCTCTTGTCTGCTCATGCTCGGCAAAGGGAAACCGTGCAGATCACCCGGCAGACGTGCATCACGAATGGCGCGGATCAGATTGTGTTCCAGCACGTAGTTATCCATGGTGGCCAATTGCACCACCTGCTGGCGAATGCGGCAGCGATAGGCCCAGATAAAGCACTTCTCGATGGCCAGTGACAGCCCTTGGCTGCCGAACTTGTCGATATAGAAGATCAGGGCGCAGTCGAACATGGCCCGTACATAGCGATCGCCGGTGCGATGACGCCGTTCATAACTGCTCAAGGTAGAGAGTACCTTGCATGCCATCGGGGTCAGCGCTTCACCCAGCAGCGTGACCGATTGCCCCTGTACAGGGCCAGACTCCTTGGCCACGATGGCAGCCACCCGCTTCTGGTAGTACTCGGCCATCTCGAAAAAGCGCCTGCCATTGATGATCATCTGGTCGAGATGAAACGGGAATACCATACGCTGGCCGTCTATCTTGCGCTGATATTGGCTGTTGTACTCATCGACGAAGTGGTGGGTGATGCGAAGCGACTCCACATAAGGAAAGTGCCCTACCCGGTCGAGATTGACCCCCTTGAAGAGATCCACCTCCCCCTTGCCAAAGTAGCGAGCCGACTTGCCCTCGGCCCACTGACGCACCCGATAGAGATAGAGGGCGAACAGGTTGGCCAGCTCGTCGCTTGGCAGGCGCTCCCAATGGGCAACTGCCTCGGCCTTGAGGCTGGCTTCATGCTCAGCAAACTCGCGCAGGTGAAATGCCTTGAGCAAATCGTGGGGTGCCAGATCGCGCCCCCGGGCGTTTTGTGAATCGAAGAACTGGAACGCCTCCGAGATATCCCGCAGCACAAAGCAGACCACCTGACAGCGGTTGAGCAGAAAGTCAATTTGCTGCTCGTCAAACTCTGGTCGAGCCACCAGCCTGCGCAGCTCCAAATAGTTGCGCCGGAGGTTCAGCTCCGAATCCCGACTGGAGAAGTGCTCGCGTGCCATAAAGTCATGGATGGGTACCTTTAATGCTGCCAGCTGTTGCCGCAGATCCTGGCGTTGGAATCGGGTTGCCCGCTCCTTGACACTGCGGCTTTCTTCATCTAGTACCTCGATCAGCGCCTTGACGGTCAACATCAAGGTCAGGGTGCGTTGCTGACCATCGACGATATCGAGCGTTTCGCCTATATCAGCATGCTGGTGGAACACCACAGAACCCAACCGGTAGGCGCTCTTGTCCCGATGGGTTGCCAGATCGGTAAAGAGATCCGAGATATTTTTGGCACCCCAGCGGTAGGGACGCTGATAGTCGGGGATGGCCAGCTGCTTGATGGCCAGCAACTGGCTCACTGACAGCACCTGATTGTTGATGCTTTCCATCACGCCTCCTTGGGTAGCGGCAGGCCGCTGAGGGACTTCTGGGTGTAGTCGATCCACTGCTGAACGTAGAGCCTCATTTGAGGGGTGATGGTGTGATGACATAAAAGCTAAACTCTCAATGTAATTACTGCGCACTTGGGAGACTTGAATCGCCCCGGCTTCTATAGCCATTCCTGCCCGATAATCCAGCAGCATTTGCGTAAAATCTGCAAGCTAGGGGTAACTTGCACCAACCGGCTCTACTCGAAGCGACAACCCACTAATCTCCCTGTAGAACAACCGGCTTAATTGCTCCACCCCAGACTCGGCACCATCACGCGTATACAGTGCCAACTGTACCGGCGGCAAGTCCGGCAAGTGCTCATGGCGCAGAACCTGTACCCCTGCTGGTAACGTGCCCGCAAGTAGGGCACTGATGCCAAGCCCTGCCTGCAATGCCACCTGCACTGCCTGCAGATTAGAGCTCTCGAATACGCAACGCCATGCCACCCCGGCCTGCTGCAAACTGGCAAGTGAAATATCACGCCACAGGCACGGTGCCGCAAATAGCACCAGCGGTAACGTAGAGGTCGTCAGGTCGAGAGTTGTCAGGCCCGCCCACAGCAAAGGGCAGGAGACCTGCCACCGTGGCGTCAAGCCCAGCGGCCAGGCAGGATCCGCGATGATCAGATCGAGCTCGCCGACAGCGAGTAATTCACCTAGCCGGGTGGTTGACGCCACCGTGATGCTCAGCTGCCAACGAGGGTGAGCTGCAACGAAATCGCTCAGCACTGTCACCAGTCGCGCCCCAACGACATCCTCGATCAAGCCGATGTGATAGCACCTCTCCTCATCCTGCTCACTCGCCCCACAACCGGGGACCAATTCGTCGGTCAGTGCCAGAATACGTTCGGCGTATGGCAACAACGCTGCCCCGGCCATGGTTGGCACTATGCCGCGTGGCGAACGCAGCAGCAGCGTCTGACCGATATGCTCTTCCAATTTGCGAATCTGTTGGCTCAGCGCCGGCTGTGTACGTGCGAGTCCACTGGCTGCCCGGTTAATGCTGCCAGCACGTAGCACTGTCACAAAAGCACGTAGCAACCCCGTATCGAGATCAGTAGTCATAACACAACCTTATAACTAGTCCAATAAAATACAGTCTACCTATAACATGTCCATTGAGCCACAATCGACCACCCCTTACTCTAGGACGTCATCATGTATTTCATAACAATTCTAGTAGCGGTGGCTGGCTCGGTAACTTATCACCTGTCACTCAAGCACTTGCCCGCCACGCTCAACCCGTTCTTTTCACTTGTGGTCATTTATGCCTTCGCTTTGTTGATTAGCCTGGCGGGCATGGCGCTCTATCCAACCGGTAGCCGTAGCCTGAGTCAGCTCAACTGGAGCGTCCTGGGCGCGTCCCTTGGCATCATTGGCATTGAGGTGGGCTTCCTACTCGCCTACCGCGCTGGCTGGAGCATGGGTTACACCGCCTTGAGCACTAATGTGCTGACCACCTTGATGCTCCTACCACTTGGCTATCTGCTGTACCGAGAGCAACCTACAGTGGAGCGACTTGGTGGTCTGTTGCTCTGTTCAGGCGGACTGTGGCTGTTGTTACGCCGCTGAGCATCGCGCTAACTCTTCAAGACCTGCGAAATGCGAAATGCGAAATGCGTAACACTGAATCCATGGGATGGACTCCTCCCTCCTGATACGGCATCAACGTGCCAGACTGAAAGTGTCAACAAACCAGTCAACAGAAACGAGGAGTCCACCATGAGGATGATGCGCATCGGCATCGATCGCGGGCATTCAATACCTCAATTCCTGGAAAATCAATTCGGCAAGAAAATCGCAAGGTGGTCTTGTGGACTGTGCACTGCGCGCCAGGACCATTTCCAGTTCCGCCAGGCGAGGCAAGCCCTCGGCCACGCCCAGCTGAATCAAATGTGCAGGAACACCGCAACGTGCCAGCGGAGCAATAGCCAGACCGGCATCGACCATGCTCACCAGACCTTGAATGCTGGGGCTTTCATACGACATGCGATAGGGGATGCTGGCCCCCTGCAGTGCCTTGATGGCGTTGGCGCGGGCGACGCTGCCTTCAGCAAACACAGCGATGGGCAGAGGGCGCTCCTTCCATATTGGTCGGCTTATTGCCGACCCAACCCATACCATGGGTTCCAGACGGATGAACTCCCCTGGGCAGCTTTTGGTTCTGGTGATGCACGCTAGATCGAGAGTGTTGTCTTTGATTTGCAGCGCCAACTCATGGCTGGGCCGGCCGACTACCTGAATCTCGACTCTGGGGTAAGTGACCGAGAACTTCCTCAATACCGGTGGCAGCAGAGAGGAGGCATAGTCGTCCGGCATGCCTATGCGTACGCGGCCTCTGATTTCCGGACGGACCATCTCGGCCCATGCTTCATCGCGCAATGCCAGCATCTGGCGGGCATAGCCCAGCAGGGTATGACCATCTGGCGTGAGCACCAGATTGCGGGTGTTTCGAATGAACAATGGCTTCCCCAGTGCGGCTTCCAGCGCCTTGATCTGCATACTGAGTGCGGATGGCGAGCGGTGTACCTGCTCGGCACCTGCAATGAAGCTGCCACTATCTGCCACGGCTACCAGCATGGCGAGTACGTCCAAATCCAGTTTTTTCATTTAATCAGAAAATCTGAGCAATCGATTAATTTTAATTGGTTTTACTAAATCCTGTCAGCATCGAATACTCATTGCCATTGAGCAAGTTCGATGCGCGACAGCTGGCCTTGCGACGGATGGGTGCAAGAACTTTTTACGGTATTCGCGAGAAACGGATGGGAGTGATCAAAATGCAAGAAGCTGCTTCGCTTTATGGCTTTCTGACGGTTGGCACCATGATGGCGATCACACCGGGCCCCAATATGCTCTATGTGATTTCTCGCTCCATTGCGCAGGGACGGAGGGCTGGGCTGATTTCGCTTAGTGGCGTGCTCATTGGCTATCTGTTCTATATGTTTGGTGCGGCATTTGGTATCACCGCTTTCTTCCAAACGCTGCCCTATGCTGCTCGCGTCCTGAGTGCAGGGGGGGCGGCATATCTAGCCTACCTTGGTTGGCATGTCATCCGGCCGGGTGGTCAGTCGCCCTTACAGATTCGCGGACAGTTACCGCAGGAGCGTCCAAGCAAGCTGTTTTTAATGGGCGCCAGCACCAGCCTGCTCAATCCCAAATTGGCGATGATTTTCCTAACCCTACTGCCGCAATTCATCGACCACCAGCGTGGTCATGTCCTGCAGCAATCCTTGTTGTTGGGTTCCTTGCTGATTGTGGTGTTTGCCTTGGTAAATGGCAGTGTGGCGTTATTTTCCGGCAGAATCGCGCAGTTTCTGTCTTGTCGCCCAGGTTGGCTACTCGTGCAGCGTTTGCTGATGGGAGGAACTCTGCTTGCCCTCAGCGGGGAAATGGCACTGCAGGCTTGGCGCTGAATCCACACCGTGCAACACCATCACGACGCCGCACACGGCATCAAGGACAAGTATTGATTTGGCTGTACTTGCCAGAGGGCTATGCCTCGAATACATAGCGACCTTGAGAGTTGTTGTGCTGGCCAATGCAGATAATTCGCATGCAGGCGACATAGTTCGCGGTCTAAAGGGACGGAAACCAGACCTTCGGCTTCAAAACAAAGGTAATGGTAATGGTAGATAGGTGACTCTGAGCGGTCGCTCGGGGCAGATGGTGCGGCAGGCCGCTTTAGCCGACCTGCAGCCGACCGGGTGAGAACTCCGGCAGATCGTCGGCCATTGCGGACATTCACACCAATAAATTACATTGGCATCTAGCGCCCGTGAGTAGACGTTCGAAGTGCCTGCCAAATTCGATTTGGCTGAGGGGCGAGCGTAATTTCAAGGCATTGTATGCAGGGGCGACCGGGTCGCAGTAAGTGCTTCAGTGCCGTGGGAGCCATCAGCAAGGCGTGTCCTGCGGAGGCTGGCCGCCCCTAAAAGTTGTGTCGGTCTCTTGCCCAGGTAGATTCCCGCATCCGCTTGACATCTCGATTTGGGGGTTCCCCGAATAGTCGGCTGTACTCCCGGCTGAACTGGGATGCGCTCTCATACCCCACGCGCAGCGCCGCACTCCCTGCGTCCAGATTCTCATTGAGCATCAACTGCCGGGCATCCAGCAGGCGCAGGTTCTTCAGATACTGCAAGGGGCTCACACCGACGACGGCACGAAAATGCTGCCGGAAGCTTGACGGACTCATGTGGGCTTTGGCCGCAAGATCATCCATCTGCACGTTCTCTGTGTAGTGCTGTTTCAGCCATGTCACCACCTTGGCGATTTGCTGGTTCGGCGAGCCGATCGCAACCAGGCGGCGCAGGTTGGGCCCATGCCCTCCGTTCAGCAGGCGGATGACGATCTCCTGCTGAATCAGGGGAGCAAGGAGGGGAATCAGCGACGGTTCGGCCAGCAGCCGGAGTAGCCGGGTCAGTGCATCCTGCAGGCCCTTGTCCAGCGCCATGAGGGAGATTCCCTGTGTGGTGGAAGCGTGGAGTGCCGTCGCAAACTCCATTTCCGCCGCCAGCTGGGCAATGAGGCGCGCATCGAGCTCCAGCCACATTCCGAGGAAAGGTTCTGCAGCGCTGGCGCGAGTGATATAGGCCACCACGGGCATGTCCACGGTCGTGATGAGCGACTGCCCCGCCCCGTAGTCGAAGATCTCGTCGCCTCGCGTGATCCGCTTGCGCCCTTGCACGATGAGCACAAGGCCCAGGCCATAGATGCAAGGCTTCGGATCGGTGGTGGAGCTACAACGACGGAGCTTCAGCGAAGGAATCAGGGTGTCGTAATCTCCGTCAGTTTGTGCAATTTTTCCAATCAGACTAACAAGCTCTCCGATGTTGGATCTTGATGCTGAGATCATTAATTACCTCTATTAAACCAGTGGTTTGCCAGCATTTATCATGTTTGAAGCTTAGCACCGGCACAAGAGAAGCAAATAACTCCCTGATCACATCTCGTCATTTCAGGCAAGAAAAGCGATGGTTTTGGCAAGCGACGCCAGGGCCTTCCGGAGCACACTGCGTGACACCGGATCGCACTCGAACGTGCTCACTTTTCACCTGCGGAGATTCAGTTCAATGACCCAAACCAGCTCGAAGCTGTTTCAGCCCTTTGTATTCAAGAACGGCCTGACCTTGCGCAACCGCGCCGTGATGGCACCGATGACGACATGGTCGGCCAATCCGGATGGCAGCATTTCAGATCAGGAAGTGGCCTACTATCGTGCTCGCGTCCGTGGCGTCGGCATGGTGGTGACTGGCTGCACGCATGTGACGCCGGATGGCATCGGCTTCACCGACGAATTTGCCAGCCATGACGATCGCTTCATTCCGAGCCTGCGCCGCCTTTCGGACGCAGCCAGGAGCGGCGGTGCGCCAGCCATCCTGCAGATTTTCCACGCCGGTAACAAAGCCTTGCCGCAGCTCGTGCCGGATGGCCGCGTTGTCAGTGCCAGCGCGCTGAAGGTGCCGCCCAGCCCGTTCAACGCTGCCGAGGTAACCAGTCACGCCCTGAGCGGACAAGAAGTCGAAGAGATCATCGTAGCTTTCGGCGAGACAATTCGCCGGGCCATCGAGGCCGGCTTCGATGGCATCGAACTTCATGGCGCTCATGGCTTTCTGATCCAGAACTTCTTCTCTCCTTTGTCCAATCAGCGCGATGATGAATGGGGCGGCTCCCTTGAAAACCGCATGCGCTTTCCGCTGGCGGTGGTGCGAGAAGCACAGCGGGTCATTGCAGCACACGCCAAGCGGCCTTTCCTGCTGGGCTACCGCATCTCGCCTGAAGAGACCGGCGAAGGGGCCCTGCGCATTGAGGATAGCTATGTGCTGATCGATCGCTTGATCGAGGCCGGCGTCGACTACCTTCATGCCTCGCTCTTTGATATTCCGAACGCCAAACCCGTGGGCAACACCGGCGAGCGAACGACTGCCGAACTGCTCGTCGAGCGCGTTGCCGAGCGCATCCCGCTGATTGCCGCGGGCCTTGTGCGGACGCCCGCCGAAGCAGAAAAGGCTCTGGACACCGGTCTGTCTCTGGTTGCGATCGGCCAGGGGCTGGTGATGAACCCGGCATGGATCGAACTCGCAGCCGAGGGCAGGGAAACAGAAATTGCCACCGTGCTTGATTCTGATCGCGTGCCGCAACTGGCGATCCCCGACAAGTTGTGGGGCGTCATTCAGGCCGTGAAGGGCTGGTTTCCACTCGCTGAGGCAACATCGCCTGCCTCTTGATGCTTCCTGGAAGCAACTTTGCCCGCAGTCCGCCTATCTCCCACTACCTGCGGTTTATTTTCAACGCCCGACCTCGTTAATTGGTCGGGCTGACTGAATTGACTAGGTTTGCATGAAGTCGTGATAGCTCAAGTCGGGAGCGATGAGAGTCAACCTGGCTGCCGATAAGAGCTGGGAGCGGCGGGCGACTGTGGCCGCACAGGCGGAACGGGCACATTTGCCGCCGAAGCAGTACCCGTTCTGTAGCCGGCTCAGGGCTTCTGAGCGCATCTCAACGCACCAATTCGCCCTAACCGTCCATCAGTGGGTCGCCACAGTTGGGCTGGATCCTTCGGTCTATGGAACGCCTTCCATGTGACGCACCAAGGCCACTCTGATCCACAAGCGCATCGGTAGCTTTGCGCTACATGATGTGCGTCATGACGCAGACTCTGCCTTCTCGTTGTCGGCCTGGAGCTCGCCCAATACTGAGCGCGCCGGACGCGGCGCACCAAGATGCAGGTAACGTAGTTCATCCATAACGGCACTCCAAAGTGAAGGGCCGCCCTTTTCCAGCACTTCCGCGCGCAAAGCCGCCTCCTTGCTTGGAGCTGTATGCCGAAGACCCCAGACAGCCATCTGTGCGAGCAACGGTACAAGCTGTATGGCCGCTTCCGTGAGGCTGTAGATTCCTTTCTGCTGATGATTCGGATCCGGAGATCGAGTCAGCAGGCCAGACGCGGCCAAGTGCTTCAGCCGGCTTGCGAGGATGTTCGAGGCGATGCCTTCCTCGTTTTGCTCCAGCAGGGAGCCATAGCTGCGCCGGTTTCCGAACATGACATCGCGGATAACGATCAGGCTCCAGCGGTCGCCAATCTGCTCAAGCGTCAGGTTGATCGGGCAGCCCGATCGTCTTGTTTGTTGCACAGCCATTCTCCTTAAATCACTACTTGCATTATGCAAGCAGTTGAAATACCATTCAACCACTTGCACTTTGCAATTGGTTTTGAGGCATTGGCGGATCAACAGAGGAATCGAACATGCGTGCGGCTTTCATCACGGGTTACGGCGGGAATTCCGCAGTGCAGGTGCCCGGAAAGGTGGCTACAGCGACATGCTGGCATTCCGCAAAAGATCACTACGTATGTACGTATCCCACTACACACACTGGTTAGGAAACACTATGAAATTCTCCACAATCACTTCGCGTACCGTGCTCGCGGCATCGTTAGCATTCGCTGGCACCGTCATTGCTGTCGCACCGGCCCAGGCTGCCGCGCCGATGCAGCAGAAGCAGGTTCCGGGCTTCTATCGCACGATGATTGGCGACTATGAAGTCACTGCACTCCACGACGGCAGCGCCGGCATTGACTCCAACCTCCTGCATGGCGATCCGGCGCTCATCCAGTCCCTCCTGGTGCGCTCCTTCCAAAACGATCCCAAGAATGTCTCTGCCACCGTCCAAGGCTACCTCGTCAACACCGGTTCCAAGCTCGTTCTGATCGATACGGGTGCTGGCGGCCACTGGGGTCCACCCGCGCTGGGCAAGCTCGTGCAGAACTTGAAGGCCTCCGGCTACAAGCCGGAGCAGGTTGACATGGTGCTGCTGACCCACCTTCACGCTGACCATGCTGGCGGAATCTACAAAGACGGCAAACGCGTTTTCCCGAACGCGACCGTGATGATGAAGAAGGCCGATGCCGACTTCTGGCTGTCGAAGGAAATCATGGCCAAGGCCCCGGAAGACGCAAAAATCTTTTTCAAGGTGGCACAGGATGCAGCCGCGCCTTACATCGCTGCCAGCAAATGGAAGCCGTACGAAGGCATGGACGAGATCGTCTCCGGCATCGCACCGTATGCCATTCTCGGCCATACGCCCGGTCACACCGGCTACATGATTTCCTCAAAGGGTCAGTCGCTGCTGGTTTGGGGTGACACCGCTCACGTCCTCGCCGTCCAGATGCCGCACCCGGAAATCGGCATCGTCTTCGACTCAGACGGCGCGACGGCCATCAAAACGCGTGAAGATCTTATGGTGAAACTCGCCGCGGACAAGACGATGATTGCTGCCGCCCACATGCCGTTCCCAGGCCTGGGCCGCATTCGCAAGGCCGACACCGGCACTGGCTACGACTGGGTACCCGCAACTTTCCTCAATCTGAAGTGAGCTGAGCCATGGCCTACGATTCATCTTCCGCCCGCAAGCTCCGCGAGGCGATGTTCGCCTTCAACATTGTGCATCCCGTACGCACCATCGAGACGCTCCGCGTCGGCATGGAGGCAATTTCACAAGCAAACCCGCCAGCGGTTGACCTGACCGTCGAGCCGACCGAGCTCGGTGGCGTCGCCGCGGTGGCGATTACGGCGCCCGGCGCATCCAAAGACCGAGTCATCTACCATTTTCACGGTGGCGGCTGGGTGGCTGGCTCTCCTGCCACGCATCTGGGCATGCTCGGAGAACTGTCTCGAGCGGCAAAGTCCCAGGTCATCGTCCTGGACCACTCCTTGGCACCCGAGCATCCATTTCCGGCGTCCTACGACGAGTCCATCCGTAGCTACGAAGCAGTGCGTGCGCTTGGCAAGCCGTTCGCCGTGACAGGAGACTCCAGTGGCGGTGGCATGGCTCTCAATGTTCTTGCCTACGCGTCCTCGAAGGGCCACAAGGACGCGCGAGCAGCGCTACTCATTAGTCCATGGGCAGACTTGACGCTGACGCTGCCCTCATTAACGCAGTTGGCCGAGCGCGACCCAATGGTCAACGCGAGCGCGATGGGGGAGATGGTCGAAGCTTACGCGGGCAACCAAGATTTGAAGGATCCGCACATTTCCCCCCTGTTCGCCGACATGCACGGCTTTCCTCCACTGCTCATCCATGTCGGAAGCGACGAAGCACTTCTCGACGATGCGCTAGAAATTGACCGAAAGGTGCGCGCAGCTGGCGGCGAGTCGCACCTTGAGGTTTGGCCGGAGATGCCGCACGTCTGGCACATTCAGACAGCCTCTTTGCCTCAGGCCCACGACGCGCTGCAGAGAGCCGGCAAGTTTCTCATCGGGCACCTTGAGAAATAGCACGCGCACGCCCTCTACGAAGACTTAGACACTAGATAGGAGATTGTAATGACTACTGACACCAACACGCCGGGAACGGCATGGATGCAAATCGTCATGAAGAAAGGAACGAGCGACTTCGCGAAGTCGTTCACCGCTGACGTCAACCTTCAGACTTCAGCTCTCAGCAAGGCCGTGGTCGGCCCGACACTCATCGGGGCGTTCTTTGCCGCGACGAGTACGATGTACGAACACTTCGTGTTCACCGCGGAGACGGTTGACGGTGCGAAGACTTACCTTGAGTGGGATGCCATCCACAGTGACAAGCCGGTCGCCGGCACTACCATACTCACCCGGAATGAGTCTGGCCTCATCAACAACATCAAACTTTTCCAGAGCCCGTTCTCCGTCGTTCGTGAATTCTCGTCTGGCCTCAAGGAGCGACTCGAAGGAACACTCGGTCAGGACTTCTTTAGCTAAGCAGGAACAACAACCAACTTCATCGCCTCATTTAACACAACCGAGGAAACAACCATGCCAATGTTTCACGCCCACATTCCGGCTCAAAAATTCTCTAGCGAAGAGAAGCGGGCTCTGGCGGATGCCTTAAATCTCGCTCTTCATGAAGCCATGGATACGCCTATGGATGACCGTTTCGTCATCATCAGTGAGCACAAGGACGATGAATTCTTCATCCATCCGACTTTTCCTGATTTGAAGAGATCCGACAGGCGCATGATCGTAACGGTGACGTCCGGTACGAGCAGGACAGTGGAGCAGAAACGCAAGCTCGCGGAATTGGTCACCCGATACGCAGTAGAAAAGGTTGGCGTCAGCCAGGACGATGTCACCCTGATGATGTATGCCATTCCCTTGGAGAGCATGAGCTTCGGCGGTGGAAAGCTGGTCTCTGACATCGACCTTTCTATGCCTTGGGTAAACAAGTAAGAAAGACGACGCTGCCCTGCTCTTGTAAACGGGGCATCGAAATTGACCTTGATGCGGATGTCTCGCTCGTTTCTCAGGCGTGGGGCTCATGTGGCTCCGATCCGACAGCATTCTCTGGTCAGGTATCGGTATGAATACAGCCACCACCCCGGCTCTGGTGCTGCGGACGCGCACCGCGCCGGAGGCGTCGGAGGCTGCACCCCTTGCGCTCCTCCCAAAAGGGTAAAACTATGACCGACTGGCATTTCTACGAACCGGCGCAGGGGCATTCCCTGCGTCACGATCCGCTCAACGCCATCGTTGCTCCGCGACCGATCGGCTGGATCAGCACAGTCTCTAACGACGGCGTGCGTAACCTTGCGCCCTACAGCTTCTTCAACCTGTTCAGCTACAAGCCGCCGATCATCGGTTTTTGCTCGCTTGGTGCAAAGGACTCGCTCGCCAACGCGCGTGATACCGGCGAGTTCGTATGGAATCTGGCGACGCGAGAGCTCGCCGAGGCGATGAACGCCACCGCAGCGATGGCGCCAGCGCACATCGATGAGTTCGAGTTGGCGAAGCTGGAGACGCTGCCCTCAGCCAAGGTGCGACCATCGCGCGTTGCGACTAGCCCGGTGCAATTCGAGTGCGTGGTCACTCAGATCGTGCAGCTTGAGGCGCAGAGTGGCGCGGCGCTCCCGGCGTGGTTGGTGTTGGGCGAAGCAGTAGCGATCCACATTGACCGGCAGCTGATCAAGGACGGCGTGTACCAGACTGCGCAGGCGCGCCCTATCCTGCGTGGAGGTGGGCCCGCCGACTACTTCGAAATCGGCGCGGGGCAGCTCTTCACGCTTGAGCGACCGGGTGATTGACTTGGCGTCGAGCGACCGGAGCAAAAGGGTGGAAGGCACAAGCTGTCGCTACGCATGGGGGGCCTATGGAGCTTCCTCTATGCATACGACACAGGCTACGCCTTGAACTGCCTCTCGTTTACTAGATACTTTTATGGCTGCTTTCAATATGAAAGCAGCTATCTTTTATTTGGTACACGAAGGACCGCTATGGCCGACAAGCGGCCAACAGAACTCTGCCCTATCCCCTACTCCGCTTGAAGTCCACCGGCCGCACGTTCACACCCTGTTGTGCGTCCAAGAAGTTCGCCCACCACTGCATCAGCTTGCGCCGTTCGTCCAGATATTCGGCGCGGTGATACGCCGCCCGCACCTTGTTGCGTTCGGCGTGGGCCAGCTGGCGTTCGATGATGTCCGGATCGAAACCCTCTTCATTCAGCGTAGTGGATGCCAGCGCACGGAAGCCGTGCGGGGTGGCCACGCCCTTGTAGCCCATGCGCCCCATGGCATAGCTCAGGGTGTTTTCACTCATCGGCCGGTCGTGGTCGGTCATGGCCGGGAACAGTAGCGCACCGCGCCCGCTCAGGGGCCGCAGGCTGGCCAGCAGGGCAAGGGCTTGCTGTGACAGGGGCACGATGTGCATCACGCGCATTTTCATGCGTTCGGCCGGGATACGCCATTCCGCCCGCTCGATGTCGAATTCATCCCAGCGGGCCGCGCGCAATTCGCCAGGCCGCACAAAGGTCAGCACCAGCAGGTGCATGGCGATGCGGGTAGGCTCATAAAGGTTGGCCACAGCCAGCCGGCGGTAGAACTCGGGCAGCTCGCCACGTGGCATCGCGGGCCGGTGCTCAACTTTGGCGGCGGTCAGTGCGCCGGACAAGGCAAGGGCGGGGTTGATGGCCAAGCGCCCGGTCTGTACGCCGTAGCGCAGCACGGCGCTGATACGCTGCAACACGCGCCCTGCCGTCTCAATGGCGCCTCGCTTTTCCACCTTACGGACGGTGGAGAGGATTTGCGGGGCAGACAGATCGGTGATGGCGATATTGCCCAGGTCGGGAAAGGCATCATTCTGTAGTGATTCCAGCACACGGCGGGCATGGTCCGGCGTCCAGCGCGGCAGCTGCTTTTCGTACCACTCCTGCGCCAGCAAGGCGAAGGCATTGGCGCTGGCCTCTTTGGCGGCGATCTTGGCCGCTTTCTTGGCTTCGCCGGGGTTCACCCCTTCCGCCAGCAGCTTGCGTGCCTCTGCGGCCTTCTCCCGTGCCTCAGCCAGCGAGACAGCCGGGTACTTGCCGGGTGACAGCACGCCCGCCTTGCCATTGAAGCGATAGCGAAAACGCCAGTTTTTGCCACCGGCTGGTGTGACCTCCAAAAACAGGCTGTCACCGTCTTTCAGGTAATACAGCTTGTCTTGCGGCTTGGCCTGCTTAATGGCCAGATCGGTTAATGCCATACAGCCCCACTGTGTATAGATTCGCGTGTATAGATTTTGCGCCGTCAGGCTGGTGCACTGGCCCCCGCCGCGCCCGGCGTTGCCGGACTCAAGAGCAGCTTGCAGGGCCTCGAGCTGCCCCGATTGGCGCAATTTATCATGTCACCATAGTGACGCCCCGAAATGTCACTACGGCAAACCTTCAAAAAACCCTTTAAAAACAATGCCGTCACTATGTCACTACCGTCACTACGCATTTTTAGAGGGGTAGGAAAAAGGCAGAACAACACGCGGCCATCCCTGACAAGGTGCCGCCCAGCGTGGCAGGGCATACACACATTTTTGTCACCAGAGTATGAATGGGAAAAGGTGCTGGGGACGGCTGGTGTGTATAGATTTTAGGCCGGCAATAGTTCTATACACAAATCTATACACAAAAAAGCTGGATGTTACTGGACGTTGCTGCACGCTACTGGACAACAAAAAACCCGCAAAGCCTTGTAGCTAGCGGGTTTCTGTTCTGTCTTGGACTTCCTTGGAAGTCGGTGTGGTGCCCCCGACCGGAATCGAACCGGTACAGCTTGCGCCGAGGGATTTTAAGTCCCTTGTGTCTACCAATTTCACCACAGGGGCACAGACAGGGCGCTGATTCTAGCGCATAAGCGCTGCCGGCGGCAATCTGCGGCCAAGCCTGGCCGCCTTGCTCAGCGTGACAGGATGGCGGTGACGCCCTGGCCGCCGGCGGCGCAGATCGAGATCAGGCCGCGGCCGCTGCCCTTTTCCGCCAGCAGTTTGGCCAGCGTCGCCACCACGCGGCCGCCGGTGGCGGCAAACGGGTGGCCGGCGGCGATGGAGCTGCCGTTGACGTTGAGCTTGCTGCGGTCGATGCTGCCCAGCGCCGCCGGCAGGCCGAGGCGGTCACGGCAGAAATCGTCCGATTCCCATGCGGCCAGCGTGCACAGCACCA
Organism: Vogesella sp. EB; assembly: GCF_001037925.1. Classification (NCBI taxonomy): domain Bacteria; kingdom Pseudomonadati; phylum Pseudomonadota; class Betaproteobacteria; order Neisseriales; family Chromobacteriaceae; genus Vogesella; species Vogesella sp. EB. The sequence continues at coordinate 111,431 of NZ_LFDT01000002.1, forward strand.
CCGCGGCGAAGGCTTCATGGATTTCGTAGAAATCAAAGTCCTGCAGGCTGAGGCCATGCTTTTGCAGCAGGCGCGGAATGGCATACGCCGGCGCCATCAGCAGCCCTTCGCGCTCGTCGACAAAGTCCACCGCCGCGACTTCGCCGGCGTCGAGCCAGGCCAGTACCGGCAGATTGTTGGCCGCCGCCCACGCCTCGCTGGCCAGCAGCACGGCCGAGGCGCCATCGGTGAGCGGCGAGGCGTTGGCGGCGGTGATGCTGCCATTGCCCCGCTCGAAGGCCGGCGCCAGTGTCGCCATTTTCTGCAGCGTACTGTCCGGGCGCAGGTTGTTGTCGCGCTGCAGGCCGTGGTACGGCATCACCAGATCGTCGAAAAAACCGCGCTCGTAGGCGGCGGCCAACCTTTGGTGGCTGGCCAGCGCCAGTTCGTCCTGCGCCTGGCGGCTGATGCCGTAGCGCTGGGCGGTGATTTCGGCGTGCTGGCCCATGGATTTGCCGGTGCGCGGCTCGGTGTTGGCCGGCAGCTCCGGTAGCAGGTGCGCCGGCTTCAGTGCACGCAGCAGGTGCCGGAGCTTGGCGCCGCTGCCCTTGGCGGCGTTGAGGTCCATCAGCGCGCGCTGCAGGCCGCGGTGCACCGCCACCGGCGCGTCCGAGGTGGTGTCGCTGCCGCAGGCGATGCCGACGTCGATCTGGCCGAGCGCAATCTTGTTGGCGACGAGGATGGCCGCTTCGAGCCCGGTGCCGCAGGCCTGCTGCACGTCGTAAGCCGGGGTGGCCGGGTGCAGGCCGGATGACAGCACGCACTCGCGCACCAGGTTCCAGTCGCGGGCGTGCTTCATCACCGCGCCGCCGACCACTTCGCCCAGCACCTTGCCGTGCAGGCCGTATTTGTCCACCAGCCCGCGCAGGGTGTCGGTGAGCATGGTGTGGTTGGAGAGCTGGGCGTAGGCGGTGCCGGAGCGGGCAAAGGGAATGCGGTTGGCGCCGACGATGGCGACCTTGCGGGGCTGGCCGTGAAGCATGGGGAATCCTCGTGTGCGGTGATGGTGTGTTGTTATGGTGTGGCCGCGCACCGGGCGCGGCGGCCAACTATTAAACACCCGTTTCAAACACCGCGGCAATGTGTGCCGCCGGCACGGCCACCCAGCACAAAGCAATGCGGCCAACCTTGAACCCAAGGTTGGCCGCATCCATTTAGCACCGCTGACAGCGGATCAGCGTGGCTTGTGCAGCAGCGAATTGCGTCGCGAATAGCCGAAGTACACGCCGAGGCCGATCAGCAGCCAGCCGACAAAGAACACCCAGGTCAGCGCCGACAGCTGCGTCATCAGGAACACGCAGAACAGGATCGCCAGCGCCGGCACATACGGTACCGCCGGGCAGTAGAACTTGCGCGGCAGGTCCGGCTCGCGCTTGCGCAGCACGATCACCGCCAGCGCGATCAGCGAGAACGCGGCCAGGGTGCCGATGTTGACCAGCTCCGCCAGCGTGTGCAGCGGCACGAAACCGGCGATCAGCGCGATCACCGTGCCGACCATCCACGTCGCCTTGTACGGGGTGCCGTATTTCGGATTGATGTCGGAGAACACCTTAGGCAGCAGGCCGTCGCGCGACATCGCCAGCAGGATACGGGTCTGGCCGTAGGTCATCACCAGGATCACCGTCATCATGCCGAGGATGGCGCCCAGATCGACAAAACCGGCAAACCAGTCCAGCTTCGCCACCTGCAGCGCCAGCGACACCGGATGGTCGATGCCGGCAAACTGCGCGTACGGCACGATGCCGGTCATGATCGCGGACACGATCACGTACAGCAGCGAGCAGATCGCCAGCGACCAGATCACCCCGCGCGGAATGTCGCGTGCCGGGTCCTTCACCTCTTCCGCCGCGCAGGTCACCGCATCGAAGCCGAGGAAGCTGAAGAACACGATGGCGGCACCGTGGAACACGCCATCAAAACCGTAGGGCAGCGCCGGCGACCAGTTCACCGGCTTCACGTGCCACATGCCGATGACGATGAACAGCACCACCACGGCGACCTTGATCATCACCACGATATTGTTGATGCGCTTGGATTCCTTGATGCCAAACGCCAGCAAGCCGGTGATGATCATCGCGATGCAGAACGCCGGCAGGTTGAACAGCGTGTCCTTGCCCGGCACCGCACCGGCGGCCGCCGTCAGCGCCTCTGGCAGGGTGATGCCGAAGCCGGCCAGCAGGCTCTGGAAGTAGCCGGACCAGCCCACCGACACCGCCGACGACGCCAGCAGGTACTCCAGCATCAGGTCCCAGCCGATGATCCACGCCACCAGCTCGCCCAGCGTGGCGTAGGCGTAGGTATAGGTCGAGCCGGAAATCGGCAGCATCGCCGCAAATTCCGCGTAGCACAGCGCGGCAAAACCGCAGGCCAGCGCGCCGATCACGAACGACAGCACCAGCCCCGGCCCGGCCACGGTGGCACCGGTGCCGGTCAGCACGAAAATCCCGGTGCCGATAATGGCACCAATCCCCAGCATGGTCAGGTCAAACGCCGTCAGTTCCTTGCGCAGCCCTTGTGAGGTCTGCGCGAACTCCAGCATGCCCTGAACGCTTTTCTTGCGCATCAAGCCCATGTATTCCTTGTCCCTAATGTTGGCCGCAGCGGCTGCCTGTCGTTATTCAAGGCGGCAATCCGGCTGGCGGCAGATCGTCTGATTTGTCCAGGGTTTGCCAGCGCTGCTGTCGCCCGCTGCCGGGGGCGAGCACAGTACCGTGACAAACAAGGGGCGGGATGTTACCGCAAGCACCGGAGCCGGCAAATACGCCGATCGGCGCCTGTCTTTACGCCGCTTGCCCGACACCAGCGGCGCCACTACAGAAAACGTCTCCGATTATTCATTTCGGCAAATAATGTTGCCCAAGGCGGTCAATGGCAGCCACAAATTCAGCCATGCACGCTTTTGGCATAGCTGTGACGACAAACATAAATTTGCATACAATCGATCAAAAACATTCGATTTTTGGCACAGCTCACCACAAAAACTGTTCCACCCTCGGCCAAACGGCAGCATTTCGGACTGGATTGCCACCTCGCCATGGCCGGCGACACGCTGCCGCATGAGCGCGACAAGGCCGGTAAACAACCTTGCCAGCTGCGGTGCTGGAGCTGGATCTTGCCCTTGGACGGGCACGGGGGCTGGTACGGCGCACAGTCTGGCGCGCGGGGCCAACGCAAGGTTGGCCGCAGCCCGATCTGCACCGTGATGGGGTGTGGAGATGCGGCCGGCGCTCGGTGCGCGACCGTTGCCAGGCTGGGCAGGCAGGATAGGAAGGGAGATCCGCTCAGAGTGGCGTCAGCGGCGCTCGCTTTGCAATCTGTCGCGGCCATGCAGCTGGCCGCCCACCGTTGAACACAGGGGGCTTGTCTGCTGCTGGCACAGCAGCCTGTGCGCTATCTCCTGCCCGAGACAACAAACGAGGCCGGAGCAGGCGCCGGCATTACGCTGTACTCGAACGGCGGCAGCAATACGCCACCGCGGCGGTCTTGCGCAGGAGCTTGCCCGCCACGACCGCCTGTTGGCAAGGGCCGCCTAAGCGGCTGTAGCCAGCCGCGCCTGCGCCGTCGTCAGCAATGTCGCCTCGTTTGCCGGCGCGGCGAAGTCCAGTCGCTGCCGCACGCCGTCGCGCAGCACGTCCAGCCCGCAGACATCCAGCCCCAGCAGCTGCAGCGTGGCGTCCGCCGGCTGCAGGGCCGCCAGCAGTGCCTGTTCCTGCGCCGCTGCCAGTTGCGGCAACGCGGCCCAGTCGCTGGCGTCGACCCAGCCCATACGGCCGAAGCCGCCGATAAAGCGCAGGCGCTTGGGCTGCAGGCAGAAAAAATGGAAATCGCCCAGCGCCAGGTAATCGGCGAACGTCGGGCAATAGCGCAGCAGCCGCGCCAGGGTGTCCGCGTCCGGCGGCATCGCCTGCAGATCGCCCACCAGCGTCATGCGCTCTCCTTGCAGCACGTCGGCACCGCCCTGTTGCAACAGCACGCTGACGCGGCCATCGGCGCGCACATTGCGGCAGTGTTCGGCCAGCTCGCTCATCAGCAGCCACGGCCGGTGCGCCGCATCCAGCGCAAACGGCAACACGGTGACAAACGGGTAGCCCGGCAGCGCCTGCGACTGCGTCGCCAGCGCCAGCGAGCTGCAGCGGTGCAACAGGGACAGACAATCGGTAACGGGAATGTTCATGGCAAAGGTTGGCCGCGACATGGAGATGTTCCCAGCTTAGGCAACATCGCCGGGCACGGCAATCGGCGCCGGCGGGCAGTTCTGCGGGACGGGTATCGCAACAGGCAAGACGAACAAAACAAAACCCCCAGCAAACTTGGTTTGCTGGGGGTTTGTCTGGAGGCGCGATCCAGAGTCGAACTGGACTGACCGGATTTGCAATCCGGGGCATAACCGCTTTGCTATCGCGCCGTAAGCATTTGATGCTCGCTGTGGCGAATCATCTGAATCTGGAGCGGGAAACGAGGCTCGAACTCGCGACCTCAACCTTGGCAAGGTTGCGCTCTACCAACTGAGCTATTCCCGCAGGGGTACTGCCTGATGCCGTAAATTGTATGGAGCGGGAAACGAGGCTCGAACTCGCGACCTCAACCTTGGCAAGGTTGCGCTCTACCAACTGAGCTATTCCCGCGTCGCATGATACTGCTGTACATCTGTAAAACCGGGTGGAGCGGGAAACGAGGCTCGAACTCGCGACCTCAACCTTGGCAAGGTTGCGCTCTACCAACTGAGCTATTCCCGCGTCGCATGGTACTGCTGTACATCTGTAAAACCGGTGTGGAGCGGGAAACGAGGCTCGAACTCGCGACCTCAACCTTGGCAAGGTTGCGCTCTACCAACTGAGCTATTCCCGCATCACTTCTCGTCGTCGCTGTGTTACTGCGTTGTCGAGAGCTGCGAATTATAATGACCAAAAAATTATTGTCAACCTCTCACAGCTCGATTTTTTTGCCGGAAAACTGCGTGGCGGCCATCTTCAGGTAGTAAACCATTGACCACAAAGTCAAAATAATGGCGACCACCATGAAAATATTTCCGAGGATCAGGGTGTCGATGGCCGGCAATACCGGGCCGGCGTACAACAACAACAGAATGGCGATCATCTGCGCCGCCGTTTTCAGCTTGCCGATATAGGCCACCGCCACACTACCGCGGCTGCCCTGCGCCGCCATCCACTCGCGCAAGGCCGAAATCGCGATCTCGCGCCCGATGATGATCATCGCCATCCAGCCCTCGGTGCGCCCCAGCTCCACCAGCAGGATCAGCGCCGCCGCCACGATCAGCTTGTCGGCCACCGGGTCCAGAAAGGCGCCAAAGGCCGAGGTCTGCCCCAGGCGACGCGCCAGGTAGCCGTCCAGCCAGTCGGTGGCCGCAGCCAGTGCAAAGATGAAGGCGCCGAGGCTATTGCGATGGTGGGACAGCAGCACGCTGTCGGGGAGAAAGAACACGGCCACGCAGACGGGGATCAGGGCGACGCGCAGCCAGGTCAGGAAAATCGGCAGGTTGAAGGGCATTATCCGGGTGTCTTTATTCAGTGCAGGGCTTGGTAAATTTTTTCTGCCAGCGCGCGGCTGATGCCGTCTACTTGCGCCAGATCGTCGATGCTTGCCGCCACCACGCCGCGCAGGCCGCCGAAACGGGTCAGCAGCCGCTGGCGCCGTGTCGGGCCGACGCCGGCGATGTCCTCCAGCGTCGAACTGGTGCGCGCCTTGGCGCGGCGCGCGCGGTGGCCGGTGATGGCGAAACGGTGCGCCTCGTCGCGCACGGTCTGGATCAGGTGCAGCGCGGCGTGATCGCGCGGCAATTGTAGCGTCTTTTGCAGATGGGGAACGATCAACGTTTCCAGCCCCGGTTTGCGGCTTTCACCCTTGGCGACACCGACAATCGGCACGTCGACGCCGACCTCGGCCAGCACTTCCAGCGCCACGCCGACCTGGCCCTTGCCGCCGTCGATCAGCAGCACGTCGGGCAGCCTGCCCTCGCCGGCCGCCAGTTTGCTGTAGCGCCGGGTCAGCGCCTCGCGCATGGCGCCGTAGTCGTCCCCGGCGGCGGCGGTCTCGATATTGAAGCGGCGGTATTCCGACGGCTGCATGCCGCCACGGTCGTACACCACGCACGAGGCCACGGTGGCCTCGCCCATGGTGTGGCTGATGTCGAAGCACTCCAGCCGCGCCACCTCCTCCACTTCCATCAGCTGCGCCAGCGCCGCGAGGCGGGCGTTCTGGCTGGCGGCACTGGCCAGGCGCTGGCTGATCGCCAGCTGCGCGTTCTTCTGTGCCATCTCCAGCCACACGCGGCGTTCGCCGATCGGGTTGCCGATGAAGACCAGCCGCTTCTGCGCTTGCTCGACCAGCAGCTGCTGCAGCTCCGGCGCCACCGTTTCGTTGTGGATGATGGCCGCCGGCAGCGGTGCGCCGAGGTAATGCTGGGCGAGGAAGGCCTCGAGGTTGGCCGCAAGGCTGTCGGCGGCGTTGAGCGGGAACAGGCTCTTGTCACCGAGATGGCGGCCACCGCGGATCATCACCAGGTTGACGCACACCACGCCGCCGTCGCTGGCGATGGCGATCACGTCGGCGTCGAGCTGGCTGGTATTGCTGGAAATGAACTGCTTTTCCTGCACCCGCGCCAGCGCCTGGATCTGGTCGCGCAATTCGGCGGCCTGCTCGAAATGCATCGCCTCCGATGCAGCCAACATGCGCGCGGTGAGCAGGTCGATCAGCTCGTTGTGCTTGCCCTGCAGGAAGGTGACCGCGCTCTGCACGTCGGCACGGTAGGCTTCGCTGCTGATCTCGCCGGTGCACGGCGCCGAGCAGCGCTTGATCTGGAACAGCAGACAGGGGCGCGAGCGGTTGGCGAACACACTGTCCTCGCAGGTGCGCAGGCGGAACACCTTCTGCAGCACCTGGATGCTTTCGCGCACCGCGTAGCCGTTGGGATAGGGGCCGAAGTACTGGTGCGGCTTTTTCGGTTCGCCGCGGAAATAGGCCAGCTGCGGGAAGGCGTGCCCGGACACCATCAGGTAGGGATAGGACTTGTCGTCGCGAAACAGGATGTTGTACTTGGGGGTCAGCGCCTTGATCAGGTTGTTTTCCAGGATCAGCGCTTCGGCCTCGCTGCGCACCACGGTGGTGTCGATGGCGGCGATCTGGCGCACCATCAGCTGAATGCGCGGGCTGTGGTCGCTCTTCTGGAAGTAGGAGCTGACGCGCTTCTTCAGGTCGATGGCCTTGCCGACATACAGCACGTTGCCGGCGGCATCGAGCATGCGGTACACCCCCGGCAGGCTCGGCAGATTGGCCAGGAAGGCCTTGGCGTCGAAGGCCGGCAATTTAGTTGCCACACCAGGTCCTGACGTGATCGCGCGCGGCGGCGATGGCGGCGCTCAGCGTCGCCTCCGACTGCGGCGCGGCCTTGGTGGTCGCCTTGGGCTGGTTCAGGCTTTCCAGTTTGGCCAGATGGCTACGCGCGGTGCTGCAGTTTTCCTGCTTGATCTTGCGGTTGTGCTCGTCGATGCGGTCGTTGAGCTGCTTCACCTGCTGCGGCAGGCCGCCGTCGCTGGCCGGTGCCGAGGCCGGGCTGGCCGCCGTGGCCGGCAGCGGGCGCAGCTTCACCGTTTCCGACTTGCGACCCTGCGGTGGCGGCTGGTCAGAAAACACGGTGCGGCCATTGCCGTCCACCCAGCGATAGACCTGTGCCTGCGCCGCCGTTGCCAGCAGCAGTGCCCCCAGAAACACCCTGTAAACAGCCTTCATCACCTCTCGCCTCCCGCCTTACCATGAATCGCCATTCTAGCGTGCGCCCGCCATGGCAGACAGCTTTGTTGCGACCGTACCCGCCACCGGCGCGCACCTCATTCGCCACTGCCTTTTGCACTGCGTGCGCGGGATCGGTATAATGCGTTTTTGCCGCTAAAGGAAAGCAAGATGCGCATCATCGAGAAGGCCTACACTTTCGACGACGTTCTCCTCGTGCCGGCCCACTCCGCCGTTCTGCCACGTGACGTTGCCCTGTCCACTCGCCTCACCCGTAACATCAGCCTGAATCTGCCCCTGGTCTCCGCTGCAATGGATACCGTCACCGAATCGCGTCTGGCGATTGCGATGGCCCAGGAAGGCGGCATCGGCATCATTCACAAGAACATGACCGCCGAGCAGCAAGCGCTGGAAGTGTCCAAGGTGAAGCGTTACGAAAGCGGCGTGGTCAAGGACCCGATCACCATCGCCCCGGACATGCTGGTACGCGACCTGGTGTTGCTGACCCGTCAGCACAAGATCTCCGGTCTGCCCGTGGTTCAGGATGGCAAGGTAGTGGGTATCGTCACCAACCGTGACCTGCGTTTCGAGACCCGTCTCGACCAGCCGGTGGCCTCCATCATGACCCCGCGCGAGCGTCTGGTGACGGTGAAGGAAGGCGGCAGCATCGATGAAGCGCGCGAGCTGATGCACAAGCATCGCCTGGAGCGGGTACTGGTGATCAACGACGCCTTCGAGCTGAAGGGTCTGATTACCGTCAAGGACATCATCAAGACCAGCGAACACCCGAACGCCAACAAGGACAGCCAGGGTCGCCTGCGCGTCGGCGCGGCAGTCGGCACCGGTGGCGACACCGCCGACCGCGTGGCAGCACTGGTGGCCGCCGGCGTCGACGTGATCGTGGTCGATACCGCCCACGGCCACAGCCAGGGCGTACTGGACCGCGTGAAGTGGGTGAAGGACACCTTCCCGCAGGTGGACGTGATCGGTGGCAACATCGCCACCGCCGACGCTGCCCGCGCACTGGTGGCCGCTGGCGCCGACGGCGTGAAAGTGGGCATCGGCCCAGGCTCGATCTGCACCACCCGTATCGTGGCCGGTGTCGGCGTACCGCAGCTGACCGCCATCCACAACGTGTCCGAAGCGCTGAAAGGCACCGGCGTGCCGATGATCGCCGACGGCGGCATCCGCTTCTCCGGTGACATCTCCAAGGCGCTGGCCGCCGGCGGCAACGCCGTGATGCTGGGCGGCATGTTCGCCGGCACCGAAGAAGCCCCGGGCGAAGTCGAGCTGTATCAGGGCCGTTCCTACAAGTCCTACCGTGGCATGGGCAGCCTGGGCGCGATGAGCCAGGGTTCCGCCGACCGCTACTTCCAGGACGGCAACAGCAACGCCGACAAGTTCGTGCCGGAAGGCATCGAAGGCCGTGTCGCCTACAAGGGCCCGATCGCCCAGGTGATCCACCAGCTGGTGGGCGGCCTGCGCTCCTCGATGGGCTACCTGGGTTGCAAGACCATCGACGAAATGCACGACAAGGCCGGCTTTGTGGAGATCACTTCCGCCGGCATGCGCGAATCGCACGTGCACGACGTACAGATCACCAAGGAAGCACCGAACTACAACGTCGGCGGTTAAGCCCCCCAGCGTTGGCCGCAAAAAACCCCCTGTTACAAAACAGGGGGTTTTTTTGTTGGTGGCCGGTGCCTGACGGCAGCGGCTGCCGGTTTATTCCGACTGCACCAGGATTTCCTGCGCCCACACCATGGCGTCGATGTGCGCCTTGTTGACGTCGGCCGGCTCCAGCTTCAGCAGCTCGGCCAGCGCCACGATGCGGTCGGCGTTGTCCTGCTCCGCAGAAATGGCCAGCGCCAGATACGGTGCGAACATGCCGCGCTGGTTGAGCAGCGCATCGGCCACCGTCGGCGGCAGGTCCAGCGGCGACAGCGCGCTGGCCATCTCCACGTGCATCAGCGCGTCCAGCAGCGAGAACATGCCGGACAGGAACAGGTGCTCGCACTCCAGGCGGTTGTTGCCGCCCAGCTTGCCCAGCGTCTCCATGAAGCGGGCGCGGAACAGCGAGCGCTCCAGCAGCGCCACCGAGCGGCCGTCGTCCTTGCGTGAGGTGAACAGCAGCAGCGTCAACCACTTGAACAGCGATTCGCGTCCCAGCAGCAGCAGCGACTCCTCGATCGACATCACCTTGCGCGACAGACCGTTGGCCGGCGAGTTGATGAAGCGCAGCAGCTTGAACAGCAGCACCGAATCCAGCTTGAACTGGGCGTCGATCTCCTGCGTTTCCGCCCCGGCACGCAGCAGGCGCATGATTTCCAGCACCCGCATCTGGCTGGCGTCGGCCTTGCCGGCGGACTGCGAGCGCACCGCGGTCAGGAACGCGCCCTGGAACAGCACGAAGCGCTTGGCGGCGCCCGGCGTCTTGACACAGACATCGAAATCCTCGCTGGAGCTGATATTGCGCGCATACCAGCGCGCGGCGGGATAACGCGCCAGCATCTGGTCCATGAACGGCGCCAGCACCTCGTCGGCGGCGCCGCTGAAGTCGAGGATCAGCAGGTCGATGCGGGAGAACAGCTCGTCCTGCAGCGCCTCCGGCAGCACGCGGCGGTCGAACAGCGACGGCTCCAGCGCAAAGCGGCGCCCCTGCGCGCGATGCTGGTCGATCAGCGCGATGGTGCTGTTGCTGACCGGATCGTCGATCGCCGGGTTGAGCACGAAATAGACGCGGTCGCTGGGGAAAGCCTCCAGCGACGCGTCCTGCAGCGACAGCGTCGACACGTGCACCAGCGCACGGCGCGAATTCAGCAGCCGGAACACGTCCATGTTGATCAGCGTGCTGATCATCAGCCGGTCGAACTGCAGCCACTGCCCGGCCGACGACTCGCGGCGCTTGACGGTATCGCGCACCATGAACTCGTAGGCCACCACCCGCTGCTGCAGGTCGTGCAGCGGCTGGTGGGTGACAAAGCCCAGCGTGTGCGGCAACACGATATTGTCGCCACTCTCCGCGGCCGGCGTGCTGGCGGCGGCGGTTTTCACCTCGCGGCTTTCCTTGGCTTCCTGTGCTTGTCCCTTGCCGGTCAAGCTGCCAAACAGACTTTTGAACATGGCAAACCCTATTGTGTGCGAACGACGGGCAGCCTGACGCTGCCTCTTGGATGGAAGAGCGCTTAGCCGATGCGGCCGGGAATGCGCGGGGTATCGACCCGCACATCGCCGCACTGCGCGCGGTGGCGCAGCGCGTGGTCGATCAGCACCAGTGCCAGCATCGCCTCGGCGATCGGCGTGGCGCGGATGCCGACGCAGGGGTCGTGGCGGCCGTGGGTCTCGACCATGATCGCCTCGCCGGCCTTGTTGATGGAGCGGCGCGGCTGCGCGATCGACGACGTCGGCTTGATCGCCATCGACACTTCGATCTGCTGGCCGGTGGAAATACCACCGAGGATGCCGCCGGCGTGGTTGCTGGCAAAGCCTTCCGGCGTCAGCTCGTCGCCGTGTTCGCTGCCACGCTGGGTGACGCAGCCGAAGCCGGCGCCGATCTCGACGCCCTTCACCGCGTTGATGTTCATCATCGCGTAGGCGATGTCGGCGTCGAGGCGGTCGTACACCGGCTCGCCCCAGCCCACAGGCACATTGTCGGCCACCACGCGCAGGCGTGCGCCGACCGAATCCAGGCTCTTGCGGATGCTGTCCATGTACGCTTCCAGCGCGTCGACCTTGCTGGCGTCGGCGGCGAAGAACGGGTTGTTGCCGACCTCGTCCCAGCTCTGGAACGGGATCTCGATGTCGCCAATCTGCGTCATGTGGCCGCGGATCACGATGCCGTATTGTTCATGCAGCCATTTCTTGGCGATGGCGCCGGCGGCGACCCGCACCGCGGTCTCGCGCGCCGAGGAACGGCCGCCACCACGCGGGTCGCGGATGCCGTACTTGTGCCAGTAGGTGTAGTCGGCGTGGCCGGGGCGGAAGGTGTCGGCGATATTGCCGTAGTCCTTGCTGCGCTGGTCGGTGTTGCGGATCAACAGCGCGATCGGCGTGCCGGTGGTCTTGCCCTCGTACACGCCGGACAGGATCTCGACGGTGTCCGGCTCGCGGCGCTGGGTGACGTGGCGGCTGGTGCCGGGTTTGCGGCGGTCCAGCTCGGCCTGGATGTCGGCTTCGGACAGGGTCATGCCCGGAGGGCAGCCGTCAACAATGCAGCCGATTCCCGGCCCGTGGCTTTCGCCGAATGAAGTAACAGTAAACAGCAGGCCCATGCTATTGCCAGACATCGCTTTATCCCTTGCCTATTTTTTGGTGATCGCTGCTGATTCTAGCACGGACCGGCAACGCTGCCGGCGCTTGCACAGCGTCACAATTCACCAAATGGCACCGCCGCCAGGCCGCGCCGCCGGGCGCGCGCCACCCGTTAAAACGGCGTCATCGGCCGGCCCGCGGCCCGGGCGCGCCGGCCGCCAACATGGCGGCCAACGTTGGCCGCAAAAAAAGCGCCCCGCAGGGCGCTGTGCTTTTGGCGAAGTGGCGAAGCAGCCGCTCACCACGGCATGTTGCCGCCGCGGCGGCGGTACCAGCCGGTGACCGACAGCCGCTGCTGCCGTGCCGGCAGCACCTCGTGCCAGAAACGGTCGGACAGGAACAGTACCAGCGTGCCGGCTTCCGGCTCGACGTCGATGAACTCGCGGCAGTCGGCATCCAGATACAGGCGGATCTGGCCGCCGGCCTGCTGCGGCCAGGCCTCGTTCAGATAAAACACCGTGGTCAGCGTGCGCGCGTCGTCGTCCTGGAAGCGGTCGAGATGCTTCTTGTAGAACGCGCCTTCCGGATACACCGCGAAGTGCGACTCCAGCTCGACGAGGCCGAGGTACAGGCCGCGATTGACCGCCTGCATGATGTCGTCCATCGCCGCGTTGTAGGCCTGCACCGCCGGCAGCGCCGCCACCTGGTCCAGCCACAGCACCGAGTCGGAGCGGATCTCGGCACGGCGCGCCTGGCCGTCGGCGCGGCCGGTGGCGGCCTCGTGGAACAAGCCCTGCTGCCACACGTCGAGGCAGGCGGTGCGCAGGTTGGCGGTCATGGCGGCGGACAGCGCGTGCGGGATCACCACCCAGCCCTCGCTGGCGAGGGTGTCGATGACGTGGTCGAGGTCGAATTGCAGTTGGGACATGGCCGGAAACGGTCGCAAGGATAAACACAGCCCGCTTTCTACCACAGCCGGCCGCCGGCGGCGAATGCGCCAGGTCAAGCCCGTCGCAGTTTCCCGCCCGGCATCGGCGCCGGTTTGCGGCCAACGTTGGCCGCAAGCCGTGCTCAGTAGTTTTCCTGCACCATGCCGTAGCGCCCGGCCAGCCATTCCAGCACCAGCGGGAAATGATCGCGCACCGCGTCGGGGTGGGTCAGCAGGCTGACGTGGTTGTAGTCGTGGCGATGGCCGCTGTGGCGTGCCAGCAGCCGCAGCCGCGACAGGTGCGCGCCGCTTTCGTCGCGAAAGCGCTTCACGTCGGCCGGGTGGCCACGACAGGGATCGTTCTGCGCGGCGAAGTACAGCGCCGGCGGCAGTTGCAGCGTCTGCGCCGCTTGGCGGTAGTCGAAGCGGTCGTCGCTGTCCAGCCACGGCCGATTCTGTGCCCAGAGCTTGCTCTGACGGTGGCTCTTGTCGGTTTCATCGTCGGCGCCGAGGCCGAGACGGCGCGCCGGCAGGTAACCGACGCAGCGGCACAGCACGCGGCCGACGATGTTCCACAGCAGATCGACTTCCAGCAGCTTGTTGAGATTGCGCACCTGCACGCTGCGCTTGCTGCCGAAGTAGACCAGGCTGGCCACCTGCGCGATCAGCTGCGGCTGGCGCAACAGGCAGCTGCTCATGTGCACGCCGCCCCAGGAGTGCGCCATCCAGTGCACCGCCACCTCGCCCTTCAGCTGGCGGATCGCCGCCTGCAGCGCCGGCAGGTCTTCGGTGATGGTTTCGGTCTGGCCGTGACGCGCGCCGCGGCCGATGCGCGGCGTGCTGCGGCCGCGACCGCGCAGGTCGGCGACGAACACGTCGTAGCCGTGGCGCGCCAGATAGTGCGCCAGCCCCTTGCCATTGTCGGAATAGAAGATGCGGCCGTTGGCCATCACCCCGTGCAGCAGCAGCACCGGCGCGCCGTCCTTTTCCGGATGGCGGATGCGCTTCAGGTATAGCGTGTCGGTGGCGGTGACCGGCACCCACAGATCGTGTTCGCGGTTTGTCATGATTCCTCGTGTGTCGCGGATGATGGTCTGCGCCATCATTAAAACAAGCGATTGAATCATCCAAGGGAATGACGCTGGCGTCAATCGGCTGCCCGCCCCCCGTCTATCCCCCACCACGCAGCGGGCCGGCGTGCATCGCCATAGTGCCGCGCGCCCAAAAGCCGTAGACTGCCGCCTTCACGAATTCACGCCCCGCGCCCGCCCATGCCCTTTTCCACCCTCGGCCTTGACCCGGCGCTGCTGCACGCGCTGGACGAACAGGGCTTCCACACCGCCACCGCCATCCAGCGCGAGGCGATCCCGGCGATCCTGCACGGCCGCGACCTGCTGGCCACCGCCCGCACCGGCTCCGGCAAGACCGCCGCCTACTGCCTGCCGCTGTTGCAGCGCTGGCAGCACGACCGCCATGACGGCAAGCAGCCGACGCTGCTGGTACTGCTGCCGACGCGCGAGCTGGCGCAACAGGTCGGCAGCGTGCTGCAACAACTGGCCCGCCACCTGCCGCCGCCGAAGATCGTCACCGTCTACGGCGGGGTGTCGCTCAATCCGCAGCTGATGGCGCTGCGTGGCGGTGCCGACATCATCGTCGCCACCCCGGGCCGGCTGCTGGAGCTGCTGGCCAACAACGCGCTGCGCCTGGATCAGGTGCGCACCCTGGTGCTGGACGAGGCCGACCGCCTGCTGGAACAGGGCTTTGCCGACGAGCTGGAACAGGTGCTGGCCGCGCTGCCGCTACAGCGCCAGACGCTGCTGTTCTCCGCCACCTTTGCGGCCAACGTGCAGCAGCTGGCGACAAAGCTGCTCACCGACGCGCAGCGCATCCACATCGCGGAACAGGCGCCGGACATCCGCCAGCGCGCGATCGAGGTCGATAGCCGTCAGCGTACCGCGCTGCTGTGCCGGCTGATCGCCGAGCAGGAGGGCGCGCGCATGCTGGTCTTCGTCGCCAGCAAACAGGGCGCCGCCGAGCTGGCGCAGACGCTGCAGCGCGAGGGCATCCGCGCCGCCGCGCTGTTCGGCGAGCTAGCACAAGGCCGCCGCGAACGGGTGCTGGAAAACCTGAAGGACGGCACGCTGCAGGTGATCGTCGCCACCGACCTCGCCGCGCGCGGCATCGACATCCCGGCGCTGCCGGTGGTGATCAACTACGACCTGCCGCGCTCGCCGCAGGACTACACCCACCGCATCGGCCGCACCGGCCGCGCCGGCGAAAGCGGCCTCGCCATCAGCCTGATCGACGCCGACAGCCGCGCCCACTTCCGCCTGATCGAGAAGCGGCTGCAGCTGAAACTGCCGCGCGAGCAGCTGGCCGGCTTCGTGCCGGTTGACGAACCCTCGCCAAGGTTGGCCGCAGCCGACGACAACGGCGGCATCAAGGGCAAGCGCCCGAGCAAGAAGGACAAGCTGCGCGCCGCCGCCGCAGAAGCCGCCGCGCAACAGGCCGCCAAGCCGGACTGAGCCGCGCTGAACGCAAGCAAGAAAAAACCCCGCCCGGCAGCACCGGCGGGGTTTTTCATGTCTAGCTGACCGCGGCCAGGCCTCAGCCCTGCCAGCGCTCCTCGCGCCACTCGGCTATCGCCGCGTTGTCGAGGAAGGTCCACGCCACGAAACGGCTGATCTTCTGTCCCTGCGCCATGTTGACGGTCTTGACCTGCTTCGCGCCCAGCTTGCGCAGCTGGCGGTACAGCTCGTGCAGGTGCGCCTCACGCGACACCAGCGAGGTGAACCAGCAGCACTGTTCGGCAAACTCGCGGCTCTCCTGCGCCATGGTGCGCAGGAAGGTGACTTCGCCGCCGTCGCACCACAGCTCGGCATGCTGGCCACCGAAATTCAGCACCGGCTTGTCCGGCACCTCGCCGGTGAGGTTGCTCACCTTGCGCCGCGACACCGCCTCGGCCTCTTCCGCCGAGGCGTGGAACGGCGGGTTGCACAGCGTGACGTCGAAACGGTCCTTGCGCTGGATGACGCCGGCAAACACCTTGCCCGCGTCCGCCTGCAGCCGCAGCGTCAGCGCGCCGGACAGCACCGGGTTGAAATCGGCGATCGCCTTCGCCGCTTTCAGCGACACCGGATCGATGTCGCTGCCGACGAAGCGCCAGCCGTACACGCTGCGGCCGATAATCGGGTACACGCAGTTGGCGCCGACGCCGACGTCAAGCACGTTGACGCGCGGCGGCACGGTGCCGCCATTGCAGGCGGCGAGCAGGTCGGCAAGATGATGGATGTAGTCGGCACGGCCCGGGATCGGCGGGCACAGGTAGCCCGGCGGCAGATCCCAGAAGCCAATGCCGTAGTAGTGCGCCAGCAGCGCGCGGTTCAGCGCCTTGACCGCCGCCGGATCGGCGAAGTCGACGCTGTCGTCGCCGTAGTCGTTGGGGCGCACAAAGGCAGCCAGCTCCGGCAGACTGGCGATCAGCGCCGGGAAGTCATAGCGCTGGCGATGCGCGTTGCGCGGGTGCAGACCGGCTTTGCCGGTTGGTTTGGGTGTGGCTATCATGAGGTATACCGCAAAAACAATGGCCGGATTGTACGGGGTTATCGTGCCGGCTGCAGGATTGCCGGCACCACACCAGCGTCAACCGCGGCAGGTTGACGGCCATTGCGGCCAACCTTGGCCGCCCAAGGGGCGGATGCGGCCAGACGCCACAATACATGTGCGCCACCGCACCGACATGACACCCCGCGTGTCGCACTCTTGTACTCAATTGCGAGCCTGAACGCGCCCCTCTCCGAGTTGGCGCTGGCCGCACACCCCATCGCCACCGCTAGCGGCCTGCGCACGCAGGCAAACGACTGGCAACGCCAGCGCCGCGCGACGGCGGCATTAGCGGGCGCCCCGCCCGCAAGGAGGCTTGATCATGAACACCATCCACTCACAACAGTATTCAGCGCTGATGCTGGGCTTGCTGCTCGGGCTGGCCCCGCTGGCACTGCACGCAGAAGACGCCATGCCTGCCACGCTGCAGGCCGCCAATCTGCAAATACAGCAACAGAACGGCATCGCCTATCTCAGTGGCGGCGTCGGCCAGGACGAATCGCAGGCCATCAAACAGAGTGCCGGCTACAGCCTGCACCTGACCTTTTCCGAAGGAGGCGGCCAGTATGTGGTCGGCGTCGATGTCGACATCCGCACCAGCAAGGGACAGCCGGTGCTGTCGCTGCAACAGGTCGGGCCACTGCTGTATGCCGACCTGCCGGCCGGCAGCTACCGGGTGGACGCCAGCTATATGGGCATGCGCCAGCAGCGCAATGTACAGCTGGGCCGGAACGGCTCGCGCAGCCTGAACTTCAACTGGCGCTAGCGCCAGCCCTCCCCGCGCTCAGGCCAGCTGGCCGGGATTGACGCTTTCGAACTTGTGCCACACCCGCCGCATGTCGCGCGCCGAGGCAAAACCGGCGCCTTCGGCGGCGCGTTCCACCGCCACGCCCTGCTGCAACAGCTGGCGCACCACCGCCACCCGCAGCCGCTGCTGGTATTCGACGATGCCGACGCCGGCCTGCTCGCGGAACAGCCGCGTCAGATGACGCGGACTGAGATGGACGCGCTCGGCCAGCGTCTCCACCGGCCAGCGCAGCGCCGGATCGCGCGCGATCAGGTCCTGCGCGCGGTGCACCGCCGGGTGCAGGTGATTGCGGAACGCCAGCCACGGCGACAGCTGCGGATCGTCGCCGGCGCGGCGGCTGTACAGCACCATGCGCCGCGCCACGCGAGCGGCGATGTCGGCGCCGGCATGGCGCTCGATCAGCGCCAGCGCCAGATCCATGCCGGTGGTGATGCCGGCCGAGGTGGCGATGTGGCCGTCCTCGACAAACACGCGGTTGTCCAGCACCCGCGCCTTCGGCGCCAGCGCCGCCAGCTTGGCGGTAAGGCTGTGGTGCGTGGTGCAGGCGCGGCCGTCGAGCAGCCCGGCCATGCCGGCCAACAGCGCGCCGGAGCACACCGTCGCCAGGCTCACCTGCGGCGTGATGTGCTGCTGCAGCCAGTCGATCAGCCGCTGCGCCGCCGGCGTGGCGTAGTCGGCATCCTCGTCCACCGTACCGCACAGGATCACCAGGCTGCCATCGACCAGTGCCTGCGGCAACGGCGCAATCAGCGACATGAGCCCCAGCGAGCTGACGCACTCCGGCTCCGGCCCGGCGACGTGCAGGCGAAACGGCGCGCCCTCGTCGATGGCCATGCGCAGCGCCTCGGCCGGGCCGACGAAATCCAGCGCCAGATAGCGCGGTGTGAGCAGGAAGATGATGTCGATCACGAAAGAACCTGAACCTCATCAAAATCAAAAATATCAAAAAACGAGATGACGTTACTTACGACATCAACGAAGTTGCGCCAACTGCCATCATCAAGTTTGATCCAGACATAACTCGCTTCGGCAAAAAAACCGGACCCAAATGGGGCACTGAATAATCCATCATGGCTAGTTGCATCCAGCTGATCAGAATGCTCCAGTACCCGCGGCGATTTATTCCCACGCGTTTCATTAGTGAGAATGCAGTGTTTACTTGCATCACAAACATCCCTGACTAACAAGAAATCTGGGCACTTCACCGCAATGGCCTCGGCAATCTTTGTTACCCCCCAACCTTGATTTGCCTGAGCCTTCAAGTAGTCCACCAAATGGTAAAGAACGATTGCAGCCAATCTGGCTCTTCTGACACTGAAGGGGTCATGCAGAAACTCGTCAACAGTTGGCTTTACTGTTTCCCGAAAATAGCTCTGAGCAACATTCACTGCCACTTTTTCCCCTTGTTGCCAATTTCCGATACTCACAACTCCCCCAGCCGGATCTCCGGCGCATACTCGCCGTCGACCTCTTTCACGATCGCCTGTGCCGCGATCACGCGCTCGCCGTTGAAGGTCAGCGCCGGGTTGCCGTGCAGGTGCCAGCCGCGGTTGAGCGCCTCGCTGACGCGGTGGCAGAAGGCGGCGTCGTCGGGGCCGGTCAGCAGTCGGTACAGTTTCATATCGCGTCCTGTCGGGAGTTAAAAAGTCTGGCGATACACCACAAAACCGGTATCGCGCGCCACGCGGTCATACAACTGGCGCGCGGCATGGTTGGTGTGATGCGTATGCCAGTACAGGCTGGGACTGCCGGCCTGCCGCGCCGCGTCGGCCACGGCGGCAATCAGCTGGCGGGCCACGCCCCTGCCCCGTGCTTCGGGCACGGTAAACAGGTCCTGCAGGTAGCAGGCGTGGTGCAGCATCAGCGTGTTGCGGTGAAAGATATAGTGCGCCAGACCCAGCAGTTGCCCGCCCTGCCAGGCCAGTAGCGCATGGACCGGCTCGGCCGGATCGAGAAAGCGCTGCCAAGTGAGCCGGCTGATGCCGGGCGGCAGCGCGCTGGCGCCGTGGCGGCCGTAAAAGGCGTTATAGCCGTCCCATAGCGGTAGCCAGGCGGCAAAATCGTCCGCACCGGGCGGACGCAGGGTGAGGTCGTTTGCCATGCGGCCAACCTTACGCCGGCTGCGGTTTGCGCAGCAAGGCCAGCAGCCGCGGACCGAACATATTGATGGCCAGTCCGGACACCAGCACCACGCCGCCGGCCAGCTGCCAGAAGCTGAGGCGCTCGCCCAGCACCAGCGCCGAGGACAACACCCCCACCAGCGGCACCAACAGCGAATACGGCGCCACCACGTTGGCCGCATGGCGCGACAGCAGCTTGCTCCACTGGCCGTAGCCGAACAGGGTGGCGATCAGCGCCAGATAGCCGATGGCGAACAGGCTCTTGCCGCTGACCACCTGTGCCCAGTCGATACTGCTCGACTCGAACATGGCCGACAGCGCGAAGAACGGCACGATCGGTGCCAGGCTACCCCACACCACCAGCCCCAGCATGTCCGGCTGGTAGCCGGCGCCGACGATGCGACGCACCACCACATTGGAAAACGCCCAGCAGGCGGCGGCGCACAGGGTCAGCACAAAGCCGGCCAGCGGCAGGCCGGCGGCGCCGAGGCCGCCGATCAGGTACAGGCCGCAGCCGCCGACGACCAGCCCGCCCAGCTGCCAGCCGCTGAAGCGCTCGCGCAGCCAGGCCATGCCGATCAGCAGGGTGAAGAAGGCGGACGACTGCAGCACGATGGAGGCGAGGCCGGCCGGCATGCCCAGTTTCATCGCCGAAAACAGGCAGGCAAACTGTCCCAGCCCCATGGTCAGGCCATACAGCGCCAGCCAGCGCCACGGGATGTTGGGGCGGCGCACGAACAAGAGGCCGATGCCCGCCGCCGCGGCAAAGCGCAGCGCGCCGAGCAGGAAGGGCGGCACGCCGGCCACGCCCCACTTGATCACCACGAAATTGAAGCCCCACACCGCGACGATGGCGAGGGCGATCAGTCGGTCTTGCCAGTTCATGGCCTTTGCTCCTGCGAAGTTGTGCCCGGCCACCGCGGCGGCCGGGCGGGTGAACCCAGTCTGTTACCTTACGCCACCGATGCCAGTGGCAACAGCAACAGTGTGTTCACGATTGCACGGCTACAGCTGGCGCGGCTTGACCACGCGCTGGCTGCTGGCCGGGTTGGCCGCCAGTTTCGCGCCCACCCGCCGCGGCCGCGGCAGCAGCTCGCCGCCGCAATTGGGGCACAGCTGGTGCAGCTTTGCCGCGCAGTCGTGGCAGAAGGTGCACTCGAAACTGCAGATCAGCGCCTGCTCGCTGTCGCCGGGCAAGTCGGTATCGCAGGCCTCGCAGCCGGGGCGCAGCTCAAGCATGGCAGGCCTCCTCCGCGTCCAGCCGTGCCAGCACGCTGTCGACGCTGTGGATTTCGGCAAAGCGGCCGGCCAGCACCAGCTCGGTGCGGGCGATGATGTCCTCCGGGCTGTAGACCCGGCCGCTGACGGGATGGGTCATCGCAAAGGTCAGCGTCGCCTCCGACACGTAATCGACGGCAAAGCCGAGATCGCTGCCGACGCGGGTGGTGGTTTCGCAGCACTGCTCGCTGCGGATGCCGCTGACGATCAGGCGGTCGATGCCGCGCGCCGCCAGCCACGCCTGCAGGCCGGTATCGGTAAACGCGTTGTGCACGTGCTTGGTAAAGGTCACATCGGCGCCGTCCGGCAGCCACGCCATCGGCCGCACCAGGCCGGAGGCGGCACCGAACGGGCCGTCACCCTCCTCGTGCAGCACATGCACCACCGGTAGGCCGCGCGCACGGGCGCCGGCGATCAGCGCCAGCAGCTTGTCCCGAAACGCGGGCAAGGCGGCGGCATCCCAGTACGGGCGTTGCAGGAAGGAATCCTGGACATCAATCACAAGCAGGGCGGAACGGGACATGGCAGCTTCCTTGGTAGTGGCAGGGGAACAACGCCATTGTGGCTGCGGCCAACGTTGGCCGCGAGGCGCAAAGCCGACCGCCTGCGGACCGATTGCGCCATCACCGAACCATCACTACACCAAGGCGGCGCGACTGTGTCAGCCCCGATACAAAGCCGACAACGCACCGACACGGCGGCGGCGGACACTGCAGGCTGTGGGGATGCCCCCGTCCCCTGTCCCCGTCCCTACGCAAAGGAAGCCATGATGCAACGCACTGCCCTGCCGCGCCTGCTCGCCACCCTGCTCTGCCTGACCGTGCTGCACGGCGCGCTGGCGCAGCTGCCGCCGGCCGCTCCGCCGCCCCACCAGAGCGGCGCCCACCACCCGCGACCTAGCCTCGCCGGCCAGCTGGAGCCGCTGCTGCCCTATCTGCAACTGGACGCCAGACAGCAGGCACTGTGGCTGAAGGCCGACATCGCCGAACTCAGCGAGCAGGCCACCCGCCGCCAGACGCGGCAACAGGCGCAGCTGACCCTGCGCCGGCAGCTGGAAGACGGCAGCAGCAGCCTGTCGGCGGCGCTGCGCGCCAGCGTGACGGCCAGCGACAGCGCGGGCGCCCTGCCCGCGGCGTGGCTCGCCTTCCTCGACAGTCTCGACGTGCAACAGGCCAGTCTGGTACGGCAATGCCTGCTGGCGCACATGAACAGCGAACTTGCCGCGCCGGCGGCGCCGCAGGATCAGCCATAATCACGGCTGCTCACCACCGAACCGAAACGGAAGCCCGCATGACCAGCCCCGCCACCCGCCTGTTGATTGTTGACGATGATCCGGAGATCCGCAGCCTGCTCGGCCAGTACCTGCAGGCCTACGCCATGCACTGCACCTGCGTCGGCGACGGCGTGGCGATGCGCGCGGCGCTGGCCGAACAGCGCTTCGACCTGGTGATCCTGGACCTGATGCTGCCCGGCGAGGACGGCCTGGCGCTGTGCCGCCAGATTCGCAGCGAGGGCGAGCTGCCGATCATCATGCTCACCGCGCGCGGCGAGGCCACCGACCGCGTGGTGGGGCTGGAGCTGGGCGCCGACGACTACGTGGTGAAGCCGTTCGACCCGCGCGAGCTGGTGGCGCGCATCCACACCGTGCTGCGCCGCAGCCTGCGCAGTGCCGCCGGCGGCAGTGCTAATCCGCAGCAGGACGTGCACTTCGACGGCTGGATGCTGAGCCACCTGAAACGCGAACTCACCACCCCGCAGCAGCTGCTGGTGCCGCTGTCGAACGCCGAATACCGCCTGCTGTGCACCTTTCTGGAACGGCCGCAGCGCATCCTCAGCCGTGAGCAGCTGCTGGATGCGGCGCGCGGACGCACGGTGGAGGCCTTCGACCGCAGCATCGACCTGCTGGTATCACGCCTGCGCCAGAAGCTGGGCGACGACCCGAAAGCGCCGCGCCTGCTGAAAACGGTGCGCGGCGAGGGTTACCTGTTTGACTGCAAGGTACGCCAATGAAACGCCTGATTCCCGATACCGTCTTCACCCGCCTGTTCGGGCTGGTGGTGGCGGCGCTGCTGACTACCCATCTGGTGATGACCAGCCTGCTGCTGTTTTTCGGACCACACTTTTCGCGTGACGAGCCGCCGCCACGCCCGCCACTGGAGCGTGCTGCCCCCGGCACCAGTCTGCGGCCAACCCTGGCGCCCGGCGACGCCGCGCGACAGCCACCGCCACCGGACAATCGCAACCGCTTTCCGGCACCGTTCTGGCTGGCACAGCTGGTGACGCTGGCAATCATCGGCCTGCTGGCCTGGTACGGCGCACGACGGCTGGCGCGCCCCATTCAGCAGCTGACCCAGGCCGCGGCGCGGCTGGGCGACAATCTGGAGGCACCGCCAATCGAGGAAAGCGGGCCGCAGGAAACGCGGCAGGCGGCGCGGCTGTTCAACCGCATGCAGGACAAGCTGCGCCAGCAGATGGCGGAGCGCAGCCGTTTCCTGGCCGCGGTATCGCACGACCTGCGCACGCCGCTGACCCGCATCCGCCTGCGCAGCGCGCAGCTGGACGACACCGCGCTGCAGGCCAGGCTGGGCAAGGACATCGACGACATGACCGCGATGCTGGACGCGACGCTGGCCTACCTGCGCGACGAATCGCAGCAGGAAAGCTGGCAGATGCTGGACATCACCGCGCTGTTGCAGGTGCTGGCCGAAGACGCGCAGGAACAGGGCCACCACGTCAGCGTCGACGGCCACGCCGACAGCCTGCTGACGTTGCCGGGCAGCCTGCGCCGCTGCCTCGACAACCTGCTGGAAAACGCGCTGCGCTACGGCGAGCGCGCCGACATCCACCTGCAGCAAACCGGCGATACGGTGGGCATCGAGATCCGCGACCACGGCCCCGGCATTCCGGAAAACCGCATGAGCTCGGTATTCGAGCCCTTCGTGCGGCTGGAAGAATCGCGCAACCGCCACACCGGCGGCGTCGGCCTCGGCCTCGCCATCGCCCGCGACGCGGCGCGGCGCATGGGCGGCACGCTGACGCTGCACAATGCGCCGCAGGGCGGCCTGATCGCGCGCCTGACCCTGCCGCGCGACGCGCACGGCGCTTTGTATCAGCTTTGATACAAAGCGGATAAATGCCGTTGACACACTGCCTATAAATTGTCATCACCCGCAGCAGCGCCGCATGGCCGGCGGGGATTCCGCAGGCGAGACGAGGAGCATGACAATGAGCAGCGCAATCAGCAGTGTCGGCAGCAGCTACCTGCCCGGCATGAGTGGCATGGGTGGCGGTCCGCGCGCGATGAAACGCCCGGACGGCGAGCAGATGGCCAGCGAGATCTTCAGCAAGCTGGATACCGACAACCAGGGTTATCTCGAAGCCAGCGATTTTGGCTCGGACAACGAGGACGTGTTCGCGGCGCTGGATACCGACAGCGACGGCAAGGTCAGCAAGAGCGAGCTGAGCACACGCCTGAAACAGCTGGCGGAAGAGCTGGACAGCCAGTTCAACGCCATGCGCAGCCAGGGCATGGGCGGCATGATGATGGCCGGCGGCATGCAGGGTATGCCGCCACCGCCCGCCGGCGGCGAGGACGACGCCGGGCTGGAACAGGAACAGTTGTCGGCGATGGCCGCCGACGCCAGCGAGGCCGGCGACAACGTCGCTGCGGCCCGCTTTGCCGCGCTGGCGGAAAACTTCGACAGCGCCGACAGCAACCAGGACGGCAAGGTCAGCTTCGCGGAAAGCATCGCCTACGAAGAGGCGCAACGCAGCAGCAGCGGTACCAGCAGCGAGGACAGCGGCGTGGCCAGTGCCGACAGCGAGCAGGATGGTCGCATCATGATGCGGCTGATGGCGATGCTGCGCGCCTACAGCAGCGACGACGACAGCAATAACGGCAGCAGCGTGCAGCTGACCGCCTGATCGCCTGAGCACGACGGGAACCAGTGACGTCGGCCAGGGTCTGTCACTGGCCACCTGCCCCCCTATTCCCGACGAGGCTCCCCATGCTGATCCGATCCCTGTTCCGCGCCGGCACCCTGCTGGCGCTTTCCCTGCCGGTGCTGGCCGCACCGGTCGCCACCCTGTTCAAGGACCCCAACTGCGGCTGTTGCAGCAAGTGGGCCGAGCACATGGCCAGCCAGCAATTGCCGCTGCACAGCGAAAACCGCAGCGACATGGCCGCGATCAAGGACAAGCTGCAGGTGCCGGACAAGCTGCGCTCCTGCCACACCGCCAGCATCGGCGGCTACGTGTTCGAGGGCCACGTGCCGGCCGACCTGGTGCAGAAAGTACTGCGCGAGAAACCGGCCATTCGCGGCCTGGCGGTGGCCGGCATGCCACAGGGCAGCCCCGGCATGGAAACCGGCGTCAAGCAGCCCTACCAGGTGATGGCGTTTGACGCCAAGGGCAAGCAGTGGGTGTACGCCACGCGCTAAGCCGCCGGCAAACCCATGAAAAACCGCCTGCCCCCATAACGGGGACAGGCGGTTTTCTTGTCTGCGGCCAACGTTGGCCGCAGCCTGCGGCTTATGTGCGATGCTGGCATAGACACTTGCACTCCAGTATTTGCTCTCTTGCCAAGTGGGGCCAACCCACCCCAAGGCGATAAGCTATTTGGCAATGAGGCGATTCATGATGCCGTGAATTGGGCGGCGGCACGCCGTCCCAGAGAGCGAAGCGAACGATTTGAACCGCTTGTTAAGTTATTCAGGTATACCTGAAATCTTGTGTACCACCCTCATTGCGCAAGGTGGCCTAGCGCCTTCCTCAGGAATTAACTCGCACTCTTGTAGTAGGAGATGTGCTTTTGCGAAGTCAAGATAGGCCGCCTGATCTTGATGCTGTTGTTTGACGAAGCAACCTTCGAAGCGGTATGCCGCATAAACTTCTGGTCGTAATGTCGGGTAGTCATATACCTCATCAACTATTTCGCGCATCAACGAGGTAAGCCATTCGTTATCGGGCGTTGCTTTGGGGATTTTTAATTGAAGCGCAGATTTTGATATGCCCATTTTTTTGGCATTTATGGCTTCTTTCGAGACACTAGTTGATGTTTGCAAACCGATTGGAAGCGGACAGATTTTCTCAGCGGTACCCGCAAAGAGCGATACGGAAGCCAATGCAAATGAAAGCGTGAGGAATATTTTTTGCATGCCTTTGATGTGGGGGGTAAGGATTTTGTGCATTAGAGGAAGGCCTAACTTTGTATTAGACGTCTCAAAAGACGTATTTATTTACGTCACCATCCAAAATACATGGTAACAATCATGCTGGACAGCTTGCCATAGAATGATCAATGACAAAAGAATAAGAAATAAATTTTCGGGAAATACGTCATGTCCATACCTCCTCCCAAGCTGCTCAATCAGGTGCGCAACCGCATCCGCCTCAAGCACCAAGATATCCGCACGGTGCAGGAGCTGTTAGGGCACAAGGATGTGCAAACCGCGATGATCTACACCCATGTTCTGAATCGGGGTGGACGCGGAGTAGTCAGTCCACTGGAGCGCACCATGAGCTGATTGCTGCACACCAAAAAAGACACCCCCGCCTGCATCGCAAGCGGGGGTGCCGGTTTGCCTTCCTGCCGACCGCGGCCGAAACAGCTTGGCTAACAGGAGCGCGTCGCCATCAGGCAGCGCTGACCGGAATCTTGCCGATCTTGACGCGCCATTCGGCCGGACCGGTGTTGTGCACCGAAGTGCCACAGGAGTCCACGGCCACGGTCACCGGCATGTCCTGCACGTCGAACTCGTAGATCGCTTCCATGCCCAGATCCTCGAAGCCGACCACCTTGGACGCCTTGATCGCCTTGGACACCAGGTAGGCCGAACCGCCGACCGCCATCAGGTACACCGCCTTGTTGTCGCGGATCGCGTCGATCGCCGCCGGGCCGCGCTCAGCCTTGCCGATCATGCCCAAGAGGCCGGTCTGCTCCAGCATCTGGCGGGTGAACTTGTCCATGCGGGTGGCGGTGGTCGGGCCGGCCGGGCCGACCACTTCGTCACGCACCGGGTCCACCGGGCCGACGTAGTAGATGAAGCGGTTGGTGAAGTCCACCGGCAGCTTCTCGCCCTTGTTCAGCATGTCGATCATGCGCTTGTGCGCGGCGTCACGGCCGGTCAGGATCTTGCCGTTGAGCAGCAGCACGTCGCCCGGCTGCCAGCTGGCCACTTCTTCCGGGGTGATGTTGTTCAGATCGACACGCTTGCCGTTGCTGGTGTCGTAGGTGATTTCCGGCCAGTCTTCCAGCTTCGGCGTTTCCAGGTGTGCCGGGCCGCTGCCATCGAGATGGAAGTGGATGTGGCGGGTGGCGGCGCAGTTCGGGATCATCGCCACCGGCAGCGATGCCGCGTGGGTCGGGTAGTCGAGGATCTTCACGTCCAGCACCGTGGTCAGGCCACCCAGGCCCTGCGCGCCGATACCCAGCGCGTTGACCTTCTCGAAGATTTCCAGACGCAGCGCTTCGACCTTGGTCAGTTCCGCGCCGCTGGCGGCTTTCGCCTTCAGCTCGTGGATGTCGACGTGGTCCATCAGCGACTCTTTCGCCAGCAGCATCGCCTTTTCCGGCGTACCACCGATGCCGATACCGAGGATGCCCGGCGGACACCAGCCGGCGCCCATGGTCGGCACGGTCTTGATCACCCAGTCCACGATGCTGTCGGACGGGTTCAGCGCGTAGAACTTGGACTTGTTCTCCGAGCCGCCACCCTTGGCGGCGCAGATCACTTCCACGCCGTCGCCTTCGACGATCTCGAAGTGCACCACCGCCGGGGTGTTGTCCTTGGAGTTCTTGCGCAGGCCGGCCGGATCCAGCAGCACCGAGGCGCGCAGCTTGTTGTCCGGGTTGTTGTAGGCGCGACGCACGCCTTCGTTGACCATTTCCTGTACCGACAGGGTGCTGTCCCACTGCACCTTCATGCCAACCTTCAGGAACACCACGGCGATACCGGTATCCTGGCAGATCGGGCGGCGGCCTTCGGCACACATGCGGCTGTTGATCAGGATCTGCGCCATCGCGTCCTTGGCGGCAGGGCTTTCCTCGTGCTGATACGCCTTGTACAGCGCGTCAATGTAATCCTTGGGGTGATAGCAACTGATGTACTGAAAAGCATCGGCGATGCTCTGGATAAAGTCTTCCTGACGGATGATAGCCATTGATGTGTTCTCCAGCGTAGCGGCTGTGGGGATAACCGCCCCATTTTAGGGACTTACGCTGCGCTGCGCCATGCTGGAATGCTTGAAGATTGCCCGGCTTGCGTTCATGCTGCCGTTTGTCAAAAAATCATCAGGGCATCATGATGCCGCGCCCGCTGTTATCGCTGTTGCTGTGCCTGCTGTTGCTGTCCACCCCGGCCACGGCGGCCGTCATCCACGCCGTCACCACCGAATTTCCACCGTTCCAGAGCGAGCAGCCGGCACCGTGGGGGCTGGCGCTGGAAGCGGCGCAAGCGCTGGCAGCGCGCAACGGCGATACGCTGGCGGTGCAGTTCCTGCCGTGGCCGCGCGCCTACCAGATGGCGGAAACCACGCCCGGGCTGCTGATTTTCTGCCTTGGCCGCACGCCGCAACGCGAAGCGCGCTACGGCTGGATCGGCCGCATCGCCAGCGGTGACGCCAGACTGTGGCGCCTGGCCGACCGCCCCGAAGTCAACCCCGCCACGCTGCAAGAAGCCCAGCGCTGGCAGCTGGGCGTGACCGCGCGGGACATGAAGGCGGACTACCTGCTGCAACAGGGCTTTGCCTACGAGCGCAACCTGCAGCAAAGCAGCGACGACCTGTCCAATATCCGCAAGCTGTACGCCGGCCGCATCGACCTGCTGCCGTTCTCCAATCATCTGGTGCTGGCCTGGCGGACACGCGAACTGGGCCTGGACCCGCGCCTGCTGCAGCCGGTGCTACCGCTGCCGGCACTGTCCAACCCGCTATACCTCGCGTTCAGCCCCGGCACCGCGCCGCAACTAAGCCGCCGTTATGCCCGCCTGTTCCGCCAGCTGCAGCGCGAAGGCGTGTTTGAGCGCCTGCGCCAGCGGCTGCAACTGCCGCGCGAGACGCTGCCCGGCGACTGAGCCGTTTCCTGCACGCTTTGTACTCCTTGCATTCCCTGCATTCCCTGCATTCCCCACGCCAGCGGTAAGCCATCCGCCGGCGCCATCCGCCAAAAGCGAACGCCTCTCCCTACCGCCAGTCGCGGTGCCGACTGCTATAACCGCTATACGCACCCCTGCCCTGTTTCCCCTGCCGGAGCCGTCATGAGCGAAGCCCCTCCCCGCGGACTCAGCCACAGCGTGGCCCGCGCCCGGCTGGCCGCCGAAGGCGCCAACGAGCTGGGCACCGAGCAGCGCCGCAGCCTGGCCGCCATCGCCGGCGAGGTGGTGCGCGAACCGATGTTCCTGCTGCTGCTTGGCGCCGGTGCCATCTATCTGGCGATGGGTGACGCGCACGAGGCGCTGATCCTGCTCGGTTTCGTCGCCATCATCATGACGGTCACCATCGTGCAGGAGCGGCGCACCGAGAACGCGCTGGAGGCGCTGCGCGACCTGTCCAGCCCTCGCGCACTGGTGATCCGCGACGGCGAGGCGCAGCGCATCGCCGGACGCGAGGTGGTGCGCGACGACATCCTGATCCTCAGCGAGGGCGACCGCATTCCGGCCGACGGTGTGGTGCTGCAGGCGCACGAGCTGGCCACCGACGAATCCATGCTCAGCGGCGAATCGGAGCCGGTGGCCAAATTCGGCCAGCGCGAGCCGGCCTACGCCGGCACGCTGGTGGTGCGCGGCCAGGGGCTGCTGCAGGTGTGCGCCACCGGCCAGCACACCGAGCTGGGCCGCATCGGCAAATCGCTGACCACCATCGCCGTCGAAGCCTCGCCACTGCGCGACGAGATCGCGCGGCTGACGCGGCAGCTGGCGCTCTTGGGCGTCGGCCTGTGCCTGCTGCTGGCGCTGCTGTACTGGCTGCTGCGCGACAGCTGGCTGGACGCGCTCTTGGCCGGCATCACGCTGGCGATGGGCATCCTGCCGCAGGAATTCCCGGTGATCATGATCGTGTTCCTGGCGCTGGGCGCGCGCCGCATCGCCAGCCACCAGGTGCTGACCCGGCGCCTGAACGCCATCGAGACGCTGGGGGAAACCACGGTGCTGTGTGTCGACAAGACCGGCACCCTGACGCAGAACCGCATGGCGCTGGCGGCGCTGGCGGTGGACGGCCAGCTGCTGGACACCGGCCAGCTACCCGGCGGCGAGCTGCCTGAGGCCTATCACGAGCTGCTGGAATACGCGGTGCTGGCCAGCGAGATCGAACCGCACGACCCGATGGAACAGGCCTTCCACCACTATGCGCGCACCTATCTGGCCGATACCGAACACCTGCACCCGGCGTGGTCGCTGGCGCGCGAGTACGAGCTGTCGCCGGCGCTGCTGGCGATGTCGCACCTGTGGCGGCAGGACGGCGACGACGACGACGACGTGGTCGCCACCAAGGGCGCACCGGAGGCGATTGCCGAGCTGTGCCACCTGCCGGACGCGGCGCGCGCGCGCCTGATCGCGGACGCGGCGACGCTGGCCGATCGCGGCCTGCGCGTGCTGGGCATCGCCAAGGCACGCCACAGTCCGCACCAGGAGTGGCCGTCGCTGCAGCATGACTTCGACTTCGAGCTGCTCGGCCTGGTCGGCTTTGCCGATCCGCTGCGCCCGGAGGTGCCCGCCGCCATCCGCGAGTGCCAGCAGGCCGGCATCCGCGTGCTGATGATCACCGGCGATCACCCGCACACCGCGCGCGCCATCGCCCGCCAGGCCGGCATCGCCAGCCGCGGCACGCTGACCGGCAGCGAGCTTGCGGCGCTGGGCGACGATGCGGCCAACCTTGGCCGGCAACTGGCCGGCATCAACGTGTTCGCACGGGTCACGCCGCAGCAAAAGCTGGCCATCGTCAACGCGCTGAAGGCCGCCGGCGAGGTGGTGGCGATGACCGGCGACGGCGTCAACGACGCGCCGGCGCTGAAGGCGGCGCACATCGGCATCGCGATGGGCAAGCGCGGCACCGACGTGGCGCGCGAGGCCGCCGCGCTGGTGCTGCTGGACGACGACTTCACCGCCATCGTGACCGCGATCCGCCTCGGGCGGCGCATCTTCGCCAACCTGCGCCAGGCGATGAGCTACACGCTGGCGGTGCACGTGCCGATCATCGGGCTGTCGATGCTGCCGCTGCTGTTCGGCATGCCGCTGATCCTGGCGCCGATCCACATCGCCTTTCTGGAACTGGTGATCGACCCGGCCTGCTCCATCGTGTTCGAGGCCGAGCCGGAACGGCCGCAGCAGATGCAGCAGCCGCCGCGCCGCGCCGGCGAAACGCTGCTGTCGCGGCCGCAACTGCTTCTGGCGCTGGCGCAGGGTGCGCTGGTGCTGCTCAGCTGCGGCGTCGCCTACGCCGCCAGCCTGGCGGCGGCGCTCGACGACGCCACCGCGCGGGCGCTGACCTTCATCGTGCTGGTCAGCGCCAATGCGCTGCTGATCCTGCCCAACCGCTCGGCACAAAGCGGCTGGCAGGCACTGTTCGGGGGCCTGTCGGCGGTGGCGGCGTGGGTGCTGGGCGGCACCCTGCTCAGCCTGCTGCTGATCACCAGCATCCCGGCGTTGGCCGGCGCCTTCGGCTTCGTGCCGCCGGCGCCGGGGCTGTGGCTGGCGGCATTTGCCCTCGGCTGCGCCACCCTGCTGCTGCTGGAAGGCAGCAAACGCGTCGCCGCCTGGCGGGGCTGAAAGCGACCGCCAGTTCAGCCTTGTTCAGCCTTATTCGGCCGCAGCCTGGCTTGCCGGTGTCGGGGTTGCCGGCGCCAGCACCTGATCGGCATCCTGCCGCAGCTGGCCGGCGAGGCGGGTCGCCAGCTCCAGCCGGCGCAGCAGCCACGGGCTGAGATCGCTCTCGAACGGATCGGGCAGCAGCACCGGCCCCGGTGCCGCTTCCGCCGCCGCGACCGCCGCGCCGCCGGCGTGCTGCAGCGTGCTGTCGATGGACAGCGCCGCCTGCTGCAGCGGCTGGCGGATCTGCTCCGGCTGCAGACGGTCGCGACGCAACAGCAGCATGCTCTTCACCGCCGTCAGCTGTGCCAGCAGCTGGTAACTGTGCGCCAGCAGCAAGCCCAGCGGCGCCAGCGGCGGCCGCACCGCGCGCGGCTCCGCCAGCGAGCGCTGCGTCGCCTGCACCAGCGCCGACAGGCTGTCGTAGGCCTCGCGCCGCGCCAGACGCCAGGCCAGCTCCGGCTCGTTGTCGATCGCCTGCAACTGGCCCAGCCCCAGCGCCACGCAGGCATGGCGTGCCTGCGCGCTGAGGGTACGCGCCACCAGCGCCGGGATCTGGTGCCGCTCCCACGACGGCAGCACATAGCTGCACGCCCAGGCGATGGCGACACCGAGCAGGGTGTCGGCAATGCGCTCCGGCACGCCGAACACCGGGCTGGCGCCGGCATGCAGCATGTGGGCCTGCAACAGGCCGAGCACGGTGGCGGCCACCGCCGTCACCAGATAGCGGCGCACGGCAAAGGCGTGGGCGAAAGCCTGTGCGAGCGTGACCGCCAGCAGCAACAGCCACGACGACGGCTGCAGCGCCAGCAGTGCGCCGGCGATCACGCAACCGAGCAGGGTGCCGGCGACACGGCTGTTACGCCGTTCCAGCGTCTGCGCCAGGCTGCCGCGCAGCACCACCACGATGGTCAGCAGGATCCAGTAATCGTGCGCCACCCACGGCAGCACCTGCGCCAGCGCGTAGGCGGCGCCGACCGCCAGCGCGGCGCGAATGGCGTGGCGCAGCGGCGGCGCATCCCAGCGCCACAGCCCGACGAACGGCCGCCACGACCACGCGGTGGGGCTGACGAACAGTTGCCAGCTGGCGCGTACCCCGGTCAGATCCGGCGCCTGCTCGCCGCGCGCCAGCGCCACCAGCCGCACCACCTCGTCGTTGATGTTGCCGACACGGTTGGCCAGCCCGCGCGCCAGCATCGCCGCCGACGGCGCCTGCGACTCGGCGGCCGCTTCCGCTTCCGCCCAGTGCAGCGTGGCCAGCAGCGGCCGCAGGCTGGCAACCGGCGACGGCGTGCGCCCGTACAGCAGCTTGTCGGCCAGCTGCGCGATGTCTGCGGCCAACGTTTGCAGCACCTCGTGCAGCACGCCCAGCACCGGCGCGTGGCCGGGGCGGGATTTCAGTGCGTCCAGATCCAGCTCGCAGGCCAGCAGGTGGTCGCGCATTTCCAGCACCTGCAGCAGCATCGCCGCCAGCTGCTGCCGCCGTGGCGTGCGCGGCGACTCCAGCAGGATGTTGCGCGCGCTCTGCAGCTGGTCGGTCAGCGCCGCCTGCTCGCGCAGCAGGCGGCCGATCAACGGCGCCCGGCGCCGCTCGTCGCTGTCCGGCGGCAGGAATTGCTGCGCCTGCAGCCGCATCAGCTCCGCCAGCGCCAGCAGGGTGTCGGCCAGCAGCACCACCCGGTAGCGGCCATTCAGCAAGGCATTGGCCAGCGTCGCCCACAGCAGGTACAGGCCGGCGCCGAGCGCGAAGTGCAGGCTGCTGGCCAGCACCGGCGCGGTGCCGTCGTGCGCCGGCATCGCCATCGCGAACAGCATCGCGAACATGATCGACACCGACAGCGGAATGCCGCGCTTGCCCCACGCGGCGGCGAGAAAGGCGATGAAGGTGGCCGGCAGCAGCAGCAAGCCCAGCTGCAGCGCATCGCCGTGCAGCAAGCGCGTGCCGAGGAACAGCGGCAGGCCGAGCAGCGCCGCCGGCAGCAGTTGCCGCAGCTTGCCGCGCCGCGGCGCCGGCTGGTCCGGCGGAATGCACACCACCACGCCGACCGAGGCCGCCGCCGCGGCCAGGGCGCCCAGCCACAGGTGCACCGCGGCGGAGATCAGCAGCAGCCCCAGTGCCGCCGACAGGCCGTTGGCGACGTGGTGGCTGAGCGCCACGCGCAGGGCGAGGCGGGGATGCGGCGGGGCAAAGGCAAATCTCGGCATGGCGTAATCAACCCGGAAAATTGGGATGGACAATGCGCCGGCGACCTACGCCGGCGCTCAAAAGCGGTTCAATGTCTGCGGCGACGGATGACAATGGGGCGATACAGCGCCTTCGGCATGCTTGTTTATACCCGGCTAACAGCTGCTTCCTAAGTCGTTTTTCCTGGTCTGGCGTGACTGCACGCGACTGTGAACAGGCGCTCAGGAGGCCTCGGTGAGTGCGCGCCAGGCGGCATCGCTCTGCCACTGCCGGCACCAGTGCGGGAAGGCGTCGGCGGCCAGCGGCCGCGCAATGCCGTAGCCCTGCACCAGCCGGCAGCCGAGCCGGCGCAGCACCGCGCCGTGCTGCAGCGTTTCCACCCCTTCGGCGATCACCTGCCGCTCGAACACCGTCGCCAGCTGGATCACGCCCTCGACGATGCCCAGATCGTCGGCATCGGTGAGCATGTCGCGCACGAAGCTCTGGTCGATCTTGAGGGTGTCGACCGGCAGCTTGCGCAGATAGGTCAGCGACGAATAGCCGGTGCCGAAGTCATCCAGCGCAAAGTGCACGCCCAGCTGGCGGCAGCGCTGCAGGATGGCGACCGCCTGCTCCATGTCGGCGATGGCCGCCGTCTCCAGCACCTCCAGCTCCAGGTGCGCCGGCGGCACATTGCCGTGGCGGTGCAGCGCGCGTGCCAGATCGGCATAGAAGGTCGGCGCCAGCAGGTAGCCGGCGCTGACATTGACGCTGACGCGCATCACCAGCCCGGCGTCGTGCCACGCCGACGCCTGCGCCAGCGCGGTGTTGATCACCCACTCGTCGACCGCGTTCTCCAGCTCGCTGCCGTGCAGCAGCGGCAGGAATGCGTCCGGCGCCAGCAGGCCGCGCTCGGGGTGGCGCCAGCGGATCAGCGCCTCGGCGCCGATGATGTCGCCATTCTCCAGATCCACCTTCGGCTGGTAGTAGAGCACGAACTCGCCGTTGTCCAGCGCGTGGCGCAGCAGCTCCAGCTCCTTGCGGTGCGCCTGCGCCTTGCGGTCGCTTTCCGGGTCGAACATCTGGTAGCGGTTCTTGCCGGCATCCTTGGCCAGGTACATCGCCTGGTCGGCATGGCGCAGCAGGGTATCGGCGTCGGCATTGTCCTGCGGATACAGGCTGACGCCGATGCTGGCCGAGGCGCGCACCACCGCATCGCCAAGGCAGACTTCCTGCTGGATCGCCGCCAGCAGTCGCTCCAGCACCAGCGCGCACTCCTCCGTACCGGCCACGTCCACCAGCAGCACCACGAATTCGTCGCCGCCCAGCCGCGCCAGGGTGTCGTCGGCGCGCAGCACCGCCTTCAGGTTGTCGGTGACGCCGATCAGCAGCTGGTCGCCGGCGGCATGGCCGTACTGGTCGTTGATCGCCTTGAAGCCGTCAAGGTCGAGGAAGCACACGGCGCAGGATTTGCCGCTGCGCGCGGTGTGCCGGATCGCCTGCCCCAGCCTGTCCGACAGCAGGCGCCGGTTCGGCAGGCCGGTCAGCGGGTCGAAGTGGGCGATGCGCTCCAGCTCGGCCTCGTGCGCCTTCAGCTGGCTGATGTCGGAGAAGATGCCAACGTAGTGGCGCACCTGGCCCAGCTCGTCGCGCACCACCGAGATCGACAGCAGCTCGGGATAGCAGTCACCGTTCCGGCGCCGGTTCCAGATTTCGCCGCGCCAGAAATCATGCTGCCGCACCGAATCCCACATCTCGCGGTAAAAGGCGGCGTCGTGCTGGCCGGACGACAGCAGCTTCGGCGACTGGCCGACCGCCTCGTCCGCGCGGTAGCCGGTAATGCGCGAGAAGGCGGCGTTGACCTTGGTGATCCGCCCGGCCGGGTTGACCACCATGATGCCCTCGTAGCTGCTGTCGAACACCACCGCCGCCTCTTTCAGCGCCAGCTCGAACAGCTTGCGCTCGGTGATGTCGGTATGGGTGCCGGACATCATCAGCGGCAGGCCGTGCGCGTCCCACGACACGATGCGGCCGCGCGACAGCATCCAGCGCCAGGCGCCGGATTTGCACAGGCAGCGGATTTCCACCTCGTGGCTGGGCGCCGCGCCGGACAGATGGCGCTGGATGGAGTCGATCGCCCGCGGCAGGTCTTCCGGATGCACGTAATCCGGCCAGCGCTCGACGGTGATCACCATTTCCCCCGGCGTGTAGCCGAGCATGGTTTCCCAGCGCGCGCTGACCTCGAACGCATTGGTTTGCAGGTTCCAGTCCCAGTAGCCCTGGTCGGAGCCGTCGATCACCCGCGCCAGCTGCTGCTCGCGCTCCTGCAGCGCCAGCTCGGCGCGCATTTTCTCGGTGAGGTCGCGGCCGAAGATCATGTAGCGGCCATCCTGCATGCGGCCGGTGGTCAGCTCGACGGTGAGCTGATGGCCGTCGGCATGGCGCAGCTGCCATTCGCGGCGCAGGAAGGCGGCGGCCTGCAGCTGCTGCAGGTGCGCCGGCAGCTCGGCCTGGCTCTCGGCTGCCAGGATCTCGACAAAGTGCAGCTGCTCCAGCAGTGGCAGCGGGTGGCCGCTCAGGCGGCAGGCGGCCGGGTTGGCAAACAGGAAGCGGCCGTCGGCCGCGGTCACCCAGATCGCATCGCTGGCCTCGTTCAGCACATAGCGCAGCTCGTCGTCGATGCGCTTGCGCTCGGTAATGTCGCGCGAGATGCCGAACAGGCCGTTGATGCGGCCGTTGCCATCGAACATCGGCCCCTTGGTGACCAGGAACACCATCGCCTTGCCGTCCGGCAGCGTCAGCCGCTCTTCGGCGGTCTGCACCGCGCCGGCGGCCATCACCTCGCGGTCCTTGCTCATCAGCGCCTGCGCCGAGGCGGCATCGAACACCTCACGGTCGTCGCGGCCGAGGATGTCGCGCACCGGCTTGCCGACAAAGGCGGCGGCGGCGGCATTGACCAGCAGGTAGCGGCCCTGCTCGTCCTTGACGAACACCGCGTCGGTGGTGCCGGACACCACCGCATCCAGCAGGCGGCGGTTGACCTCCTGCTTGGCCAGCGACTGGCGCAGCAAGGCGCTGAGCAGGCTGACGCCGATGCCGTTGAGCACCAGCGACGCCCATTGCAGCTGCACGTAGGGCGATGAGGCCGCGCTGTGGAAGTGCGGCTCGGCCGCCAGATCGGTGGCCAGCGCGGCGAGCGCGGTGGCAAACAGCCCCGGCCCGAGGCCGCCGAGCAGCGCGCACAGCACGATCGGCAGCATGAACAGGATCAGCATCGGCCGCACGGCGAAATCGACCGGGATGTTGAGGCGCAGCAGCATGACCGCGGCGGTGATCACCACCGCGAACACATACAGCAGCCAGTGCGGCCGCCGCTCACGGTCGATGCTGAGCGTCAGGCTGCCGAGCAGCGATTCGCGCTGCGTCGCATCAAGCGGCGGCACCGCGCGCAGCAGGAAAAAGAACAATGCCGCGGTGGCGATGACGAAGAACACGCCCTTGGCGGTCGACAACCGGGTCAGCGCGTCGGCATCGGCAAACAGCAGCAACAGGTGGTCGGACAACAGGATCCACAACAGCCCGCACACGACGTAGCTGGCGATCGACAGCAGGATAAAACGATTACGGGGATGACCTGTCATGCCACATTGATCCTTGATTGACGCCGCTTCGGCACACCGGCGAGGGGGACAGGTGCAACGGTCGCGGCGGCGGCGCGCCAGTACCCGCGCACCGGCCAGCCGCCTACCTTGCGGCATGTTACCCGAAGCGGTGGCCGGCGATGCAGCCGGCCGCGCCCGGGCGTGGCTTTTATACAGCATAGATAATGGCGCCGCCTTCGCCCATCGCCGGCACGGGCGCGCTGGCCAGCGGCGGACGGCAGCGTTTCGGGGCGGCGCCAAACGCGCTAAGCTGGCAGGCCGTTGCCAAAAACCGCCTGCGCCATCCGTGCAGTACCGCCGACCGGCAGCGCTATGCGGCCAACGTTGGCCGCAAGCCGCATTGCCGAAAGCCCGGGCGAGCGCCCGCACCTGTCACCCTCGACCATCCACCGCCATGACACCACCCGACACCGCCACCGCCAAGCTCGCCGTGAGCGAGCCCCCCGCCCCCGTCAGCCTGTGGCAGGCCTTCCGTTTCTGGCTCAAGCTGGGGCTGATCAGCTTTGGCGGCCCGGCCGGGCAGATCGCCATCATGCACCAGGAGCTGGTGGAGAAGCGGCGCTGGCTGTCCGAGCGCCGTTTCCTGCACGCGCTGAACTACTGCATGCTGCTGCCCGGCCCGGAGGCGCAGCAGCTGGCCACCTACATCGGCTGGCTGATGCACCGCAGCGTGGGCGGCATCATCGCCGGCACCCTGTTCGTGCTGCCGTCGCTGTTGCTGCTGATCCTGCTGTCGTGGCTGTACGTCGCCTTTGGCGAGGTGCCGCTGGTGGCCGGCCTGTTCTACGGCATCAAGCCGGCGGTCACCGCCATCGTGCTGCAGGCCGCGCACCGCATCGGCCTGCGTGCGCTGCGCCACCGGCTGCTGTGGGGCATCGCGGCGGCATCCTTTGTCGCCATCTTCGTGCTACGGCTGCCGTTCCCGCTGATCGTGGCCGCGGCCGCGCTGGCCGGCCATGTCGGCGGCCGTCTGGTACCGGCCGCCTTCCACGGCGCGGGGGGACACGCTGCCGCCGGCCAGTCGTTCGGCGCCGCGCTGATCGACGACGACACGCCGTCACCACCGCACGCGCGCTTTTGCTGGCGCCGGCTGGGACTGGTGCTGGCGGTGGGTGCGCTGCTGTGGCTGCTGCCGATGGTGCTGCTGACGCTGACTTATGGTTGGCCGCACACGCTGCCGCAGATGGGCTGGTTCTTCAGCAAGGCGGCGCTGCTGACCTTCGGCGGCGCCTACGCGGTGCTGCCCTATGTCTACCAGGGGGCGGTGGAACACTTCGGCTGGCTGACGGCGACGCAGATGATCGACGGCCTGGCGCTGGGCGAAACCACGCCGGGGCCGCTGATCATGGTGGTGGCCTTTGTCGGTTTTGTCGGCGCCTACGGCCAGGCGCTGTTCGGGCCGGAGGCTCTGTTTGCTGCCGGGGCTGTCGCCGCCGGCGTGGTGACCTGGTTCACCTTCCTGCCCTCCTTCCTGTTCATCCTCGCCGGCGGGCCGCTGGTGGAAGCCACCCATGGCGACCTCAAGTTCACCGCGCCGCTGACCGCCATCACCGCCGCCGTGGTCGGCGTGATCCTCAATCTGGCGCTGTTCTTCGGCTACCACGTGCTGTGGCCGCACGGCTTTGCTGGCGGCCTCGACTGGCCGTCGCTGCTGATTGCGCTGCTGGCGGCGGTGGCACTGTTCCGCTTCAAGCGCAACGTGATCCACGTCATCGCCGGCTGCGCCGTGCTCGGGCTGGCGCTGAAAATGCTGCTGTAAGCAGCGTGCTCACCGCCTCACCAGCGCACGCGAGACAAGGCGACAACGGCCGCGGCAGCGGTGTTTAGCAGTGCTAACGGCACATGCCTGACTGGTACTTGACGCCGTATCGCGCCATTGGGATCGAGTCGCCACCGGGGGTGAAGCGGCGCCAAGGCGCTCAGCGCGGCCAGCAATACCACGCCAGCGCCAGCGCGCTGCCCAGCCACAGGCCGACGATCACCACCGCCGCGCGGCGGCTGCGTGGCCGCGTCAGCAGCTGTGCCGCCTGTTCGCGACAGGCGACCAGCACCGCCGGCGGCAGGCAGCGCAGCACCAGCAGCAAACCCAGCGGCAGCAGCAGCAAGTCATCGACATAACCGAGCAGCGGCACGAAATCGGGGATCAGGTCGATCGGGCTCAGCGCGTAGGCGGCCACCAGTAAGGCCAGCAGCCGCAGCCAGCGCGGCGTGGCCGGATGGCGCGCGGCAAAGTAGACGGTGACGACATCGCGCTTGAGTTGATGCGCCCAGCGCCGGGCGGTGGCAAGCAAGGACATGGCGGCTCCAAAGGTTGGCCGCAAGCATGCTGCGGCCCGCCACCATCATGCCGCGACCGCCGGCACTTGTCAGGCGCGCGAGTGCGGGCTACGGGCGGACCCGATACCGGGCGTGTCTGTCGCCCTGGCAAGCGCGCCAGCGGCGCACGGGCGCGTGGCCCTGTGCGGCCGGATCCCGCTGCGGCAGCAAAATCGTCGGCGGTGCGCGGCGCGCCAATGACAACGCCGACCGTCGGCAGACGGTCGGCGTGCAGGACCGGAAACAGCCGCTGCGCGCTAGCCGGACAGCCGTTGCAGCGAATTGGCCAGCTCGCTGATGCGCTGCTTGGTTTCATCCACCAGGCCGTTGATCTCCTTGGCCGAGGACGACGAGCGCGAGGCCAGCTTGCGCACCTCGTCCGCCACCACGGCAAAGCCGCGCCCGGCCTCGCCGGCCCGCGCCGCCTCGATCGCCGCGTTCAGCGACAGCAGATTGGTCTGCGCCGCGATCTCGTCGATCACCGACACGATCTGGCCGATCTGGTTGCTGGAGGCCAGCACCGCGTTCATCGCGCCGTCGGTGGTGTCGCGGCTCTCGTGCTCGCCCTGCACGTTCTTCACGAACGCGGTGTAGGCAATGCGCCCTTCCAGCCGGATCTTGGACAGCGACAGCATGCCCCACACCTTGCTGCCGTCCTTGCGCTCTATGCTGACCTCGCGGCTGGTGCCGACGATCTTGTCCTGGCCGCTGCTGCGGTTGGCGTTGACCAGATGGTCGTGATTGCTCTGGATCGCCTGCGGCACCAGCATTTTCACGTTGTGGCCGATCACCTCGCGGCGCTCGTAGCCCCACAGCCGCTCCGCCGCCGCGTTGAAAAAGGTGATCAGGTTGTGCTCGTCGATGCAGACCACCGCATCCAGCGCCTGCTCCAGCGTCTGGTTCATCATCTCGCGCGCCTCGCGCTCGCGGGTCACGTCCTTGACGAAGGCGGTGTAGCTGATGCGATCGCCGCAGCGCACCCGCGACAGCGACAGGCTGCCCCACACCTTGCTGCCGTCCTTGCGCTCGATGCAGACCTCGCGGCTGGTGCCGACGATCTTGTCGACGCCGGTGCGGCGGTTGGCGTTGACCAGCTCGTCGTGCTGCGACTGGATCATCTGCGGCACCAGCATCTTCACGTTGTGGCCGATCACCTCCCGCCGCTCGTAGCCCCACAGCCGCTCCGCCGCCGCGTTGAAGAAGGTGACGTTGTTGTCCGGATCGATGCTGACCACCGCGTCCAGCGCCTGCTCCAGCGTCTGGTTCAGCGCCTCGCGCACCTGGCGCTCCTTGGTGATGTCCTTGACGAAGGCGGTGTAGGTGATGCGGCCCTCGATCTCCACCTTGGACAGCGACAGGTTGCCCCACAGCTGGGTGCCGTCCTTGCGGAAGACCGGCACGTCGCGGCTGGTGCCGACGATCTTGTCCTGGCCGGTGTGGCGGTTGGCGTTGACGTAGCCATCGTGGCTGCCCTGGATGTCCTTGGGCACCAGCATCTTGATGTTCTGCCCCAGCACCTCGCTGCGCGCGTAGCCCCACAGCCGCTCGGCCGCGGCATTGAAAAAGGTGATCAGGTTGTGCTCGTCGATGCTGACCACCGCGTCCAGCGCCTGCTCCAGCGTCTGCCGGATGCTTTCGCGCGCCGTGTGTTCGGTGGTGATGTCGCGCACAAAGGCGGTATAGGTGATCGACTTGCCCTGCTGCACCTTGGACAGCGACAGGCTGCCCCACACCTTGCCGCCGTCCTTGCGCTCGATCAGCACCTCGCGGCTGCTGCCGACGATCTTGTCGACGCCGGTTTCGCGGTTGGCGTTCACCAGCCGGTCGTGATCGTGGCGGATCAGCTGCGGCACCAGCAGCTTCACGTTCTGGCCCAGCACCTCCAGCGCGCTGTAGCCCCACAGCCGTTCGGCGGCGGGGTTGAAATAGGTAATATTGTTATTGTCATCAATACTGACCACGGCATCGACGGCCTGGTCCAGTATCTGCCGCGTGGTGTCACCCAGATTCAGGCGCAGCAAACGCGCAATTGACTGACGGCTTCCCATGGCTCACTTCCCCTTATGATCGCTTTGTAATCAGCCGCAATCGCCAATCCGCCGCCTCCCCGGCCCGGACCGCCACCACCGCATTG
Source organism: Vogesella sp. EB (assembly GCF_001037925.1). Taxonomy (NCBI): domain Bacteria; kingdom Pseudomonadati; phylum Pseudomonadota; class Betaproteobacteria; order Neisseriales; family Chromobacteriaceae; genus Vogesella; species Vogesella sp. EB. Next base: position 153,279 of record NZ_LFDT01000002.1, read on the forward strand.
CTGCAAACTCAAATTGATCTTAGTGGCCAGCTCATGAAAATCAAATAATTTATTGATGTTAAAAATACCAACAACACGCAATAAGCAATAAAGTTTTCTACAAAGAAAATAACCAATATTTAACACCCGCCGCAGAGTGCATTTCAGCCATGTCCGCAGCAGGTGAGGCCGCCCCCCATCCGGCAGGCAATGGCCGCCGCCACCACTCGGCACAACCCGCCGATACCGCGCCGCGCCAAGCCTGGTCTGCCCCGTAGCGGTGCCAGCGGCAGCACCGGCAAGGTGCACGCCACGGCCAGGCAGCGCGGCGGATTGCACCGTCTTGTACGGCGCCATTCAGCAAAAACCCGCGCGCTGATTTTAAATTTCATGACATGTTAAAAACTTGAAGCAGCGTCATGACGCCTTGCCAGCGTGGCGAAGGCTTGACCGGCAAACGGTGCGCCAAGGTGAATGAGCACGGCAACATGACGCTCAAGCAGTATTACTATTGAAATACCATTCGATTAAAAATAATGATCACCATGCCGGCATCAGCACCACGCTTTACCAGCTGCCGGCCAGGCCACCGCGGCTCGCCGCGGCGACAAGGTTGGCCGCAAGCCGGCACTGCAACCGGCCACCACTGCACGGCGAACATCATTGACCGAGCGGTGACCGGGGATGGCCGCGCGACCGCCGTGCCAGCGCATTGCGGTGATCCCGATAAAAACCCGCCATGACAAACAATCACCATAAAACATGAATCTGCCCATTACGGATGATGAATAGTCGGCAGCAAAACCCAATCTGAACTATATCGGATTGATCTTTTCTGCATTTATCGGCCATCGGGAGATTCATCATGAGAATGCTGCTGCGCAGTTCACTGCTGATTACCGCCTTGCTGTCGGCACTGGCGGTGGCGGACGAGCAATCGGTGAAACGCTCATTCGAAGAACGCTTCCCCGGCGCAGAGGTGTCCTCGGTGAAAAAGGAGGCGCTGACCGGCTTGTACGAGGTTTATGCCATCGGCCAGTTATTCTATGTCGATGAAAAGGTCAGCTACGCGATCCAGGGCAATCTGATCAATGCCCAGACCCGGCAAAGCCTGAGCGCCGAGCGCATGAAAGTGCTGTCCGAGATCAGCTTCAACAAGCTGCCTTTCGAGCAGGCGATCAAGATCGTCAGGGGCAACGGCAAGCGCCAGGTCGCCGTATTCGAGGACCCGGATTGCCCGTTCTGCAAGCAGCTGGAACGCGAGCTGCAGAAGGTCAACGATGTCACCATCTACGTGTTCCTGTACCCCATCGAACAGCTGCACCCCGGTGCCACGCTGAAGTCGCGCAAGATCTGGTGCGCACCGGACCGCGCCAAGGCCTGGCTGGCGTCGGTGCACGACAACACCGTGCCGGAGGGCAGCGGCGAGTGCGACACCCCGATCACCAATCTGGCCAAACTGGCGCGCACCCACCGCATTACCGGCACGCCGACGCTGATCTTCGCCAATAACGAGCGCGTTGCCGGGGCGATACCGGCGGCACGAATAGAGCAGCTGCTGGGCAACACCACGCCCTGAACCGGCCTCGCCGACAAGCCCCACAGCACGACTGCCGTCTGGTACCGGCTAGCCGCAACAGCGGCTAGTCCGGCGCGCCACACCTCCCGCCGGCACGATGTGCCGGCGCGGCGTTGGCAGCGCCGTCGCCACCGCACGGCCAAGCGGCTTGGCGCGCGCGCACCCGCATTTCCTTCTCCGCACCGCCAACGTTGGCCGCAGACCCGCTGCCGCCGCGCCACATTCCCTGCCCCGTTCCGATCCCGCCTCCTGCCCCGCCGCATGCACGCTGCGCGCCGGCGTGCGGCGCTGTCGTCCTGGCATCACCCTTCCAAGTTTACTTTTAATCTATTCCGGGTTATTTATTGCCACCAAGCAATGTATATTGCTTATGAATTAAAAAACAGCAGTTTGAATCAATAAAATATCGGAATGATTAATATCATTTTGTTTAATATAAAATAAACAATCCATCATGACAAAATCAAAAAACAACAATAAAAACAATCACATTTATATATTTCATCGATTGATTTTTGGCAATATTGCCATTACCAGTTTCTTGTGTATAGTTCGCTCTTCAATATTAAGTAAATTCTCGGAATATTCATCACCCGCCGCCCGGAGCCGCAGTTAACCGGTGCACAGCTGCACACACGCAACAAAACACTTTCAAGCAGACGCTGATACTAATAAAACTGCATCAATGAAAACATTTAGTCTGTTTTCAGAAAATGTGCCTTCTACGAGTATGGTCATGAGTGGTGTAGGCAGTTGCGGGGGATGGGCTTTTCTTTTGATGATGAGAGGAATGTCATGCTTCAACGCGCAATGCGTGCCTGCGGCCAACGTTTCGGCCTGCCGACGATGTTGCCGGGCGCCTGCTTGCTGCTTCTGCTGCTTGCGGCACCAGGTATCACCCTGGCGTCAGGCAAGACAACACCGGCCCTGCCAGCCAGCGTGGCCGCCAAGCCAATCCAGCTTGAAGGCGAGCTGGAGCTGTGGACCGAAGATGACTTCAAGAACAAGAAGAGCCACTCGCGGCAGTTCCTGAAGACCGAAGCGGGGCAACGCTACGAGCTTAAATTCAAGACAAAACAGCCTCAGCATGAGCCGGGCAGCAAGGTACGGGTACAGGGCACGCTGAGCGGCAACAGCCTGATGCTGGAAACCGGTGGCGACACCAGCTACCAGTACCTGGCGGCACCGGCGACGGGGATCAATGCCCTGGGGGTGCAAAGTACGGCGGTGCTGCTGGTCAACTTCCAGGATCAGCCTGCCAACAAGCCCTGGACGCCTGAGCAGTGGCACAGCTTCGTGTTCGGCAGCGCCAGCGGCTCCGTCAACAATTTCTACCTGGAAAACTCTTACCAGCAGACCTCGTTCAGCGGCAAGGTATTCGGCTGGTACACGCTGCCGCTCAACAGCACCGATACCTGCAACAGCGACAACATCGCCAGCGCCGCCAAGGCGGCGGCCAGTGCCGCCGGGGTTGATCTCTCCGGCTATGCCCGCGTTGTGTATGCGTTTCCCAATACCAGCAGCTGCAGCTGGGGCGGCCTGTCCTCGGTGGGCAGCGTTCCCTCGCAGTCCTTCATCAACGGCACCATGTCGCTCAGTGTGGTCGGGCACGAGCTGGGCCACGCTCTCGGCTTGTGGCATTCGCACGGCCTGGACTGCGATGTCAGCGCCACCGGCAACAGCTGCACCTATGTCGAGTATGGCGACCGCGTCGATATCATGGGATGGCAAACGGGGCATCTGAATGCCTTCCAGAAGGAAAGGCTGGGCTGGTTGAACTACAGCGCCTCTCCTGCCATTACCACGGTGCAGAACAGCGGCAGCTATGTGATCGAGCCGATCGAGACGAGCGGCAGCAACGCCAAGGGGCTGAAGATTCTCAAGAGTACCGACCCGGTCACCGGCGCCAAGACCTGGTATTACCTTGAGTACCGCCAACCGATCGGGGTTGACTACTACTTCAGCACCAACAGCATTTATCAGCCGGGCAATATCTTTGCGGGGGTGTGGGTACGCACCGGCACGGATGGTGCCGCGTCGAGCAGCTACGCACTGGACATGACGCCGGGCAGCTTGTCCTACTCTGCCACCGCCGATCTGGCCGACCCGGCCCTGGTGATCGGACAAAGCTATACCGACACCAGCGCAGGCGTGACCATCACCCCGACCTGGGCCAACAGCAGCGGCATCGGCGTGGATGTCACGTTTGCCAAGAGCACCTGCACCCGCGCCAACCCGTCGCTGGTGATGTCGTCGCCAGGCAGCACGGTCGTAGCCGGCACCGCGGTGACCTACACCGTCGCGGTCACCAATAACGACAGCAGTAGCTGCAGCGCCGCCAGTTTCAGCCTGCAAGGCAGCCTGCCCAGCGGCTGGAGCGGCAGCTGGAAAAACGCCAGCCTGAGCCTCGCCGCCGGCAGCAGCGCATCGACCACCCTGACGGTCACCTCGCCAGGCTCGGCGCTGGCCGGGAGCTACAGCATCGGAGCCAAGGCCAGCAACAGCAGTGCCACCGCATACAGTGGCAGCGGCGCGTCAAGCTACGTGATCGGCAGCAGCACGACCACCACGACCAGGGCCAAGGGACGCAGCAAGTAAGCGCAGGGGACGGCGCCCGTGGTGCCGACGCCAGATGAAAAGGGCGATGGGTCTTGCGACCCATCGCCCTGGCTTTTCCCAATGCTCAGGAAAGGCGGTTTGTTTACTGCAGTCCCGGCCGGTCAGTCACTGGTATCAGTGACATCCGGAATACCATCAAGGTCGGTATCGCACAGGTAGCAGGTGGCATTCACCGGACCTGCGGTGAAGGTGCCATTGATGCTGCCCTCGCCCGTTACACTCACGCCATCGGTGAACGCGGCGCTGGACGGCGGATTGACCAGATCGGCATTGGTCGGGTTGTAACTACCCAGGAAGCAGGCAGTCTCGTTTGGTGCCAGTACCAGATCCGACTTGGCCAGGCCAGTGATGCAATCAACCTGGTTCAGCGTGCTGACCTTGGTATCAACCGGAGTCGTGATGGTCACCGACTGGTTGGAAGTGCTCGGATTGGTCACCTCGACTCTGACATCGGTTTGCAGCGCCAGCAGACCATTGGTACCGGCCACCAGCTGCATCCCTTTGCAGACCTTGGTGATATCCAGATCCGCCGTCACTGTCGCCTGGCAAGCGCTCGCGCTGACGGCACTGACCACCGCATCCTTCGTGATATCGCTCTGCCCTGGTGCAGAACCGGCCGCAGCATGGATAGCATTTTGGAAGCTGTTCAGGCTGCCGACACACGAAATGCCGACGGTTACGCTCGCTCCCGGAGCCAGGCTGCTGGCCACTTTCACCGGCGTGCCGGTAATGAGTTCGGTGCCGTTGACATTCTGATCGCCAGTGTTGCTGGTGATGGTGCAGCTGGTTTCGCCGGTATTGGCAAAGTTGAAGCTCTCGTTAATGGTTACGTCATAGACGGTTCCGGTTGGGCTGGAGTTGGTGACCGTGGCCGTAAACGGACTGGTAAAGGTGGCAAAGTCGCTATTCACGGTTGCCTGGGTGCACGCCTTGGCCGCGCCAATACTGCAGTTGGAGAAATCACCCAGCGCAAAGTCGAAGATGGTGGCACCGAGCGAGGTCGACGAACGGGTATCGGCCAGATAGCGGTTGAAGCATCCGGAGATACCGACCGCAGTCAGGTCAATGCCGCCTTCGAAGAACATGCCGATATCCAGATCCTTGCTGCTGGTGTAGGCAGGGCCGCTAGGATTGGAGGTCTTGCTTTTTACCAGCCAAGGCACATCGGCATTGGCGCCATCGCCGTTGAGCACGGCAGTGTTGACCCTGGCACAAACGTTAAAAGCATCGCCGTTGCACTCGCCACCAGAGGCGATCGGTGACGTGCCAAGCGAACCATTCGCGCCGCCGTTCCAGCGGTAGGCCTTGATCTCGCTGACGCGGCCACCATTGGTAAATTCGGACACGATCAATACGTCGCCATCGGTGTGATTGCCGACGAATGAGGTTGTGCCGCTACCGGCAGGGCAGCTGACATCCGGGTCCTTGAGGAACCAGAAACCGACATCCTTGGTACCGTCATTGGAGGCCACATCCAGAGCAAAGTAGACAATCAGGTGATTGTTTGGATTGATGTAGGCAACCGCGTAGGCATTGTTGATATCAGTCTTGTCATTGACGTTGTTGGTCTTCTTGCACTGCCAGCCCGGGGTGATGTTCAGGGTATCCTTACTCCCGGTAGCGAACAGGCTGTTGTCGTTGCTGGTGGCCGGAAAAAAGTCAACGACGAAGGTTGGCGAACTGAAGCCGCTAGGCAGCGACGCTTTCGGGGTGGCGCCGACAGCAGGGAGATTGCTGTCAAAGACATCACTCCAGTCCGGCTTCTCTTGGGTGCCGCCCTTCATGTCGCCGTCAAGTTGGAAATAGGTTGCCGGGTTATCTGCTAAGGCGAACGGCGTGATGCCCATGCCCATGACGCCCAGACAGCACAGGGCGAAGGCGGACAGCGCCTTTCTTAGCTTGGTTAATGAGAACATTTTGTGCCTCCATTAGATCGCAATGTAGAGGCGGTTCCTGCCAAGGAATCGCACGCGTGATTCCCACCTCATGGCACGTGCCGATAACGTTCACACCGCATGGCTTCTTGCATGGAGGCGATTGCGCCAGCAAGCGCCGGCACCACCGCCAAAGCTCTATCGGTACTACACCTCGTCCTGACAATCCCAGACCGTGATGAAAGCCCTCCTCTCTGATGCCGGCTGGGTTTGCTACGCTTCATCGTAGGTTACAGTAAAAACAGATTCAAGCAACTGTTGAAAATATAACATCAGGAAAGCTGGCAGGAAAATCAGTATTGATCAGCATTTTTGCGGCAGAAATCACCACGCGGAACGACGAAAAAGACAGTTGTGACTAGCGGCGGGCGCCACGAGCTGACCGCCGCGGCGGCTGGCCAGCCGCACGCGGGGTGCGCAATGCAGTATAGGCCGCGGTACGAGCGCCGGCACACGACAAAAAGCCCCGCATCATCCGATACGGGGCTTGCATCTGGGATGCCAAGGTTGGCCGCAAGCTGCGGCACCAACCTTTGGCTCAGTCGGCGGACACGCCGCTGCGGATCAGGTGATCGAAGGCGCCGAGCGCGGCCTTGGCGCCCTCGCCCATGGCGATGATGATCTGCTTGTATGGCACGTCGGTCACGTCACCGGCGGCGAACACGCCGGGCACGGTGGTGTCCTGATGGCGGCCCACCAGGATCTCGCCACGGCTGGACAGCTCCACGCTGCCGCGCAGCCAGTCGGTGTTCGGCAGCAGGCCGATCTGCACGAAGATGCCTTCCAGCGCGATGTGGCGGGCGTCGCCGCTGACGCGGTCGAGGTAGGCCAGACCGTTGACCTTGCTGCCGTCGCCGGTGACTTCGGTCGTCTGCGCCTGCAGGATGACCGTCACATTGGGCAGGCTACGCAATTTGTTCTGCAGCACCGCGTCGGCACGCATCGCATCGCCGAACTCCAGCAGCGTCACGTGCGACACGATACCGGCCAGATCGATGGCCGCTTCCACCCCGGAGTTGCCGCCGCCGATCACCGCCACGCGCTTGCCCTTGAACAGCGGGCCGTCGCAGTGCGGGCAGTAGGCCACGCCCTTGTTGCGGTAGGCCTGTTCGCCCGGCACGTTCATCTCGCGCCAGCGCGCACCGGTGGCGATGATCACCGTTTTGGCGCGCAGCACAGCACCGCTTTGCAACTGGATTTCGGTGAGGCCGCTGGCACTTTCGCTGGCGGCCACCAGCTTGCTGGCGCGCTGCAGGTTCATCACGTCCACGTCGTACTCCTTGACGTGCTGTTCCAGCGCCATCGCCAGTTTCGGGCCTTCGGTCTCTTTCATCGAGATGAAGTTCTCGATGCTCATGGTGTCCAGCACCTGGCCGCCGAAACGCTCCGCCACCACGCCGGTGCGGATGCCCTTGCGCGCAGTGTAGATGGCCGCCGCGGCACCGGCCGGGCCACCGCCGACCACCAGTACGTCGAAGGCGTCTTTCCGGTCGATGTTGGCCGCATCGCGGGCGGCGGCGCCGGTGTCCAGCTTGGCGACGATTTCTTCCAGCCCCATGCGGCCCTGGCCGAACACTTCACCATTCAGGTACACGGTGGGCACCGACATGATCTGGCGGGTAGTCACTTCGTCCTGGAACAGCGCGCCGTCGATCATGGTGTGGCGGATGCCGGGGTTGAGCACCGCCATCAGGTTCAGTGCCTGCACCACATCCGGGCAGTTCTGGCACGACAGCGAGATATAGGTCTCGAACGTGTATTCACCGCTCAGGTCTTTCACCTGCTGGATCAGGTCCTGGCCGGCCTTGGACGGATGACCGCCTACCTGCAGCAGCGCCAGCACCAGCGAGGTGAACTCGTGGCCCATCGGCACGCCGGCAAACTGCACACGGCTGGCGGCCTCGCCGTTGCGGCCAACAGTGAACGACGGCTTGCGCGCATCATTACCGTCAAAGCGGGCGCTGACCTTGTCGGACAGCGCGGCGATCTCGGCGATCAGGCCGCGTACTTCCTCGTCTTTCGGGCCGTTGCCCAGCGAGGCCACCAGCTCGATCGGGTGCTGCAGGTTGGTCAGGTAAGCTTGCAGTTGCGTCTTGATATTGTTGTCCAGCATGGTGTGCTCCTTGGTATACGGGTACCCGGGAAAGTGGCCTCTACGAGCCGCTAACAACCCCCCTGATCCTGCGTTGCGCCTCCTTGCCGCACGACGTGTACTGTCTGCGTCGGCGCGCCTTGGCTCAGGTTCTCTGCGAGGTGTTGTTCGTGGCGCTAAGGTTGGCCGCAAGGCCGTTTTCCGGGGCACCCGGCAATGAATGTCGGGTACTTCTTTGTGTGGGGCTGCCACCTGGTTTCCGTCGATGATTCGACCCGTGAGCGCGAAGGCAAGCAAGCGGGGGCGCAGACAGTACATGTAGTACGGCAAGCCCCCGCGCCGCGCCGCCGACAAAGCTATCGGGCCGAAGGGCGGCGGAAACGCAGCAAAGCGTCACGAGTGCCCGTCAGTGCGGTGCGGCCGCAGCGCAGGCACCGGAATGTACGTTGAGTACATGAGGATGCCGAGCAGCGCCCAAGCCGCAATCACGGGCACGCAGCAGCTTTGCTTAGATCTTGCCTACCAGGTCCAGCGACGGTGCCAGCGTGGCATCGCCTTCTTTCCACTTGGCCGGGCACACTTCACCCGGGTGCGCCGCCACGTACTGGGCCGCCTTGATCTTGCGCAGCAGCTCGGAGGCATCGCGGCCCACGCCGCCGGCGCTGATTTCCACGATCTGGATCTTGCCTTCCGGATCGATCACGAAGGTGCCGCGATCGGCCAGGCCGGCTTCCTCGATCAGCACACCGAAGTTGCGCGAGATCAGGTGCGTCGGGTCGGCCAGCATCGGATACTGGATCTTCTTGATGGTGTCGGAGGTGTCGTGCCACGCTTTGTGGGTAAAGTGGGTGTCGGTGGACACCGAGTAGATTTCCACGCCCATATCACGGAACTGCGGATACAGGTCAGCCAGGTCGCCCAGTTCGGTCGGGCACACGAAGGTGAAGTCGGCCGGGTAGAAGAACACCACCGACCACTTGCCCAGCAGCGTCTGGTCAGTCACGTCGATAAACTGGCCGTTGTGGAAGGCTTTGCTGGCAAACGGTTTGATCTGGCTGTTGATGATGGACATGCTTCGCTCCTTGAATGGGTGAGTCGTTGTCGACGGATGGATCATGCCGGATTGCGATAGCTAATTCCAATTGAATGTTTTTTTCAGATAGTTTTATTTTCTTTATCACGCCATTGCCGCGCCCAGCATCGGTCTCGCGGCTGGCCAGCCCGCCGGGAATCCGCTCATGAAAAAGACCCTTGTTGCCGCCCTGCTGTGCCTCGCCACCCTGCCGGCCTGCGCCAGCCCGCAGCCGGCGGGCATTGCCGGCGACGGCCGCCTCCAAACCATTGCCGCGCTGGATGTGCCGCGCTACATGGGCACCTGGTACGAGATCGCCCGCTTTCCCAACTGGTTTCAGCAAAAGTGCGTCGCCAATGCCAGCGCCCGTTACCGGCTGCAGGCGGACGGCACGGTGACGGTGGACAATCGCTGCCGGCTGGCCAATGGCGACATCAGCAGCGCCAGCGGCAGCGCGCGGCAAATCGGCGGTGCCAGCTCGCCAAAGCTGCAGGTGCGCTTCGCGCCGGCCTGGCTGTCATGGTTGCCGTGGGTGTGGGGGGATTACTGGGTGATCGATCTGGACGAGGACTACCAGCTGGTCGCCGTCAGCGAGCCGAAGCGTGACTACCTGTGGGTGCTGGCGCGCAGCCGCAGCGTGACGCCGGCCGCCTACGCCGCGCTGCTGGCGCGGCTGCGGCAGCAGGGCTTTGATACCGGCCGGCTACAGCGCACGCCGCAGCTCGACTGAGCGCCAGCCACCTGGCCGCCGAGCGGCGCCGGCTCAGGACTTGAGGTGGGTAAAGCGGCCGATGGCTTCCACCACCGCGTGGGCGCCGTCGCGGATCTGCGCGATGGTGCTGCCGGCGCGCTGCGTCAGCGTCACGCTGTGCTGCGCCTGTTGCAGGATCTGCGCCATGCTTTGCACCGCGCTGCCGGTCTGTTGCTGGATGTCGCCGACCATGGCGGCAATTTCGGTGGTCGACGCGGTGGTGCGCTCCGCCAGCTTGCGCACCTCGTCGGCCACCACCGCGAAGCCGCGCCCGGTCTCGCCGGCACGCGCCGCCTCGATCGCCGCGTTCAGCGCCAAGAGGTTGGTCTGGTCGGCGATGTCCTTGATGGTCTGCACGATGGAGGTGATCTGCAGCGAGCGCGCGCCCAGCTGCTGCACCGTGTGGCTGGCCGCCTCGATGCTGCCGGCCATCTGCCGGATCTCGTCCACGCTCTGGCTGATGCCGGCCACGCCGCTGTCCGACCAGTCCAGCGTCTGCCGTGACGAGCTGTAGGCAAACTGGGCGCTGTCGCGCTCCTGCTGCACCTGCTCGACGCGGGCGCTGATGTCGGTGGCGAACTTGATCACGCTGACCACCTGCTGGTTTTCGTCCAGCACCGGGTTGTAGCTAGCCTCCAGCCACACCGTGCGGCCGTCGTGGTGGCGGCGCCGGATCTGGCCGGCAAAGAACTCGCCGCGGCGCAGGCGCTGCCACAGCTGCTCGTACTCGGCGCTGTCACCGAACTCGCGCTCGCACAGCAGGCGGTGATGCTGGCCGCGCAGCTGCTCCAGGCGGTAACCCATGGTGCGCAGGAAGTTGTCGTTGGCACCGACGATGCGGCCGTCGGGGCTGAATTCGATGGTCGCCATCGCACGATCCAGCGCCTGCAGCACCGAGCGGTTGTGCGCCGCTTCGCGCACGCGGGCGGTGATGTCGGTCGCAAACTTCACATAGCCGCTGATGTGGCCGGCGGCGTCGACAACCGGACTGTAGGTCGCCTCCAGCCACACCACCCCGCCTGCGGCGGTAACGCGCTGCACCTTGCCCTGGAACGGCTCGCCGCGCTGCAACCGCGCCCAGAACTGCGCGTAGTCACGGCTGGCGACATCGTCGCTGGCGCAGAACAGGCTGTGCGGCTGGCCGAGGATATCGCCGAGCTGGCGGTAACCCAGCGTGTCCAGAAAGTTCTGGTTGGCCGCCACCACCCTGCGCTCCGCATCGAAATGGACGCTGGCAAAGGAACGCTCCAGCGCGCTGGCAATCGCCTGCTGGGTGCGCAGCTGCTGTTGCAGCTCGCCGATCTGCTGTTTGAGCCGGGTATTGAACATGGCGTTTTCTCGTGGTGACGAACGGGTTATCGTACTTTTGTATAGCTATTGTATTGTACAAATTTCTTATTTACAAAAAATTGCAGGCGTTATGTCCGGGCCGGCGGCGACGCAACTCGCTAGCGTGACTTATCGAGATGGCCGGCCATTGCCCGGATATGGCTAAAAGCCGCGCCGGCACTGGCGCTGCGCCTTGCGGCCAACCTTGGCACGTACGGCGCTACCGTCATCAAACTGACAAGCCGTGTTGCAATACTGTCGCGTGCCGCGATGCCGCACTTCAGGCTGGCGGCAGCTGTTATAGATTGTTATCATCGCGCGCGCTGATTTATCACAAAGATTCATAAAATAAAGTGCGAACGCGGCACCCCCAACACACCCCACCCGACCCCGGCAACGCCAGGCGGCCAGCAGAGTCGCCGCGTTGCCCCGTTATTACGAGGAATGCCATGTCGTTAAAACAGCGACTCCTGTTTTTTGTCGCCATCCTGCTGGCGATTGCCATCGCGGTGCTGTCCGCCCTTGCCTACCAGCGCATGCGCAGCGAGATCATCCACGGCGTGCAGCAGGAGCTGGACGCCGCCATCGCCGGCAACAGCGAGGCACTCGGCCGCTGGCTGGCCCAGCGCCGCGACGCCATCCAGGCGACGGCCAACCGCCTCGGCGATGTCGATGCCAGCGCGCCGTACCCGTTCCTGCAACAGGGCAAGGACGCCGGTGGTTTCGATCAGACCTTTGCCGGCTACGCCGACAAGGCGATGCGCTACCACACGCCTGACAAGCTGGCGGCCGACGGCTACGACCCGACCGCGCGGCCGTGGTACCAGCTGGCCAGCACACAAAAAGGGGTCGCCATCACCGCCCCTTATGTGTTCACCAGCTCGCAAAAGCTGGGCGTGACTGTCGCCAGCCCGATCATGCGCGACGGTGCGCAGCTCGGCGTGGCCGGCGGTGACATCTCGCTGGACGGTCTCACCACCGTGGTGAAGTCAATCAAGCTGCGCGGTGACGGTTACGCCTTCCTGGTCACGCGCGACGGCAAGATCGTCAGCCACCCGGCGGCCGACTCCACCCTCAAGCCGGTGGCAGAGGTGATGCCGGGCTTTGACGCCGCGCTGGTCAGCGCCGCCGGCAACAGCCCGACGCTGCATGAAGTGGAGATCGACGGCCGCAGCCACTACGCCGAGGTAGCCAGTATCGCCGGCAGCGACTGGGTGCTGGGCACGGTGGTAGAGAAGGACGTGATGCTGGCCCCGCTGAACCAGCTGCTGCTGACGCTGGTGCTGGCCGGGTTGGTGGTGGCGGTAGCCGGCATCGTGCTGGCCAACTTCGCCCTCACCCGCCTGCTGGCCAGCCTGGTGCGGCTGCGCGATGCGTTGCTGGATGTCGCCAGCGGCGACGGCGACCTGACCCACCAGCTGGTGGTGGACAAGCAGGACGAGATTGGCCAGACCGCCGAGGCGTTCAACCGCTTCATCGGCAGCCTGCGGCAGATGTTCCTGGAAGTGCGCGAGCACTCGGTGTCGCTCAACGGCGGCATCGACGCGCTGAACGGCATCACCCGCCAGCTGGCCAGCGATTCGCAGCAGCAGGCCGACGCCTCCAGCGCCACCGCCGCCACCATCGAACAGATCACCGTCAGCATCAACCACATCGCCAGCAATGCCACCTCGGCGGAAGAGGTGGTGGTGCTGACCGGGCAGACCTCGCGCCAGTCGGCGCAGGCGGTGGGCGAGCTGGCCGGCGGCATCGAGCGCATCGCCGGCCAGGTCGGCCAGCTGGCCACCACCCTGGGCGGCCTGGGGCAGCGTTCGGCGCAGATGGACCAGATCATCAACGTGATCAAGGACATCGCCGACCAGACCAACCTCCTGGCGCTGAACGCGGCGATCGAGGCGGCACGCGCCGGCGAGACCGGACGCGGCTTCGCGGTGGTCGCCGACGAGGTGCGCAAGCTGGCCGAGCGCACCGCCAAGGCCACGGTGGAGATCGGCGAGCTGATCGACGCCACCCACCACGACGTGGAATCGGCGCTGGGCAATATGGAACACACCCGGGAATCGGTCCGCCACGGGGTCAGCGCCTCGCGCCAGGTCGCCGGGCAGATGGCCGGTATCGAGGACGAGGTGGCGCGTGTGGTACTGACCATCCGCGATATCGCCGACGCCACCCGCGAGCAGTCGATCGCCACCACCGATATGGCGCGCGCGGCGGAGACCGCCAACCACATGGCGATCGAAACCGACCAGGCGGTGCAGAACGCCACCCGCACCGTGGACGAGCTGCACCAGCTGTCCAACCACCTGCATGACATGGTGGCGCGCTTCCGCATCTGAGCCACGGCATCCGCAGCATGACAAGGTTGGCCGCAGCGTCCGCGCTGCGGCCAACCTTTTTTGGTTTTACGCCTCATCGCGGCCGGCAGCACCACCGCACGCCATCTACCTGACCTGAAATGGCCAAGCGGTGCAGGCCATCGCAAATCGGCACCACCGCCCGCGCGGCGACTCACTATATATAAGAGTGAACTGCCGCGCCGCCCCCACTGCGCGACGCCCTGCCACCAGCGCCCCAGCGGCACAGGAAACGCTCATGCACCTCACCTTTCTCGGCGCCGCCGGCACCGTCACCGGCAGCAAGTACCTGCTGGAATGCGGCGGCCGCAAGATCCTGCTCGATTGCGGCCTGTTTCAGGGCTACAAGCAGCTGCGGCTGCGCAACTGGGCCGGGCTGCCGTTCGCCCCGGCCGATCTCGACGCGGTGGTGCTCAGCCACGCCCACCTCGACCACAGCGGCTACCTGCCGGCGCTGGTGCGCGACGGCTTTCGCGGCCCGGTGTACGCCACCGAAGCCAGCTGCGAGCTGGCGGCGATCCTGCTGCCCGACAGTGGCTACCTGCTGGAAGAAGAAGCCGAATACGCCAACCGCCGCGGCTACTCCAAGCACCAGCCGGCACTGCCGCTATACACCGAGGCCGACGCCGAACGCGCGCTGGCCTACCTGCGGCCGCTGCCGTTCAACCAGCGCCGCGAAATCTTCCCCGATATCCAGCTGCTGCTACGCCCGGCCGGCCACATCCTCGGCGCCGCCACCGTCACCATCGAGGCCGAAGGCAAGACCCTGGTCTGCTCCGGCGACCTCGGCCGCCAGCACGACCCGATCATGCTGCCGCCGCAGCCGATCCAGCACGCCGACTACCTGCTGGTGGAATCCACCTACGGCGACCGCAGCCACCCCGCCACCGCGGTAGCCGATGTGCTGGCCGAGGTCATCAACCGCACCGTTGGTCGCCACGGCATCACCGTGATCCCGTCCTTTGCCGTCGCCCGCGCCCAGCTGCTGATGTACTACATCTACCAGCTGAAACAGAGCGGCCGCATCCCGCAAAAACTGCCGGTGTACATCAACAGCCCGATGGCCAGCGACGTCACCGCGCTGTACCAGCAGTTCCGCCACCAGCACAAGCTGTCGGAAAGCGAGTGCGAAGGCATGTGCCGCGTCGCCCACATCGTGCGTTCGGTCGACGAATCCAAGCGCCTGAACCAGACCAAAGAGCCGGCTATCATCATCGCCGCCAGCGGCATGGCCACCGGCGGCCGGGTGCTGCACCACCTGAAGGCGTTCGCGCCCAATCCGCGCAACACGCTGCTGTTTTCCGGCTTCCAGGCTGGCGGCACCCGCGGCGCACTGATCGTGGCCGGCGCCGACTCGGTGCGCATCCACGGCCAGGACGTGCCGATCAATGCCGAAGTGGTGGCGCTGGAACACCTGTCCGCCCACGCCGACAGCAACGAGATCATGCAGTGGCTGACAGGCTTCAGCGCCGCGCCGCAACAGGTGTTCGTGATCCACGGCGAACCGGCCGCCGCCGACGCGCTGCGCCGCCGTATCAGCCTGGAGCTGCACTGGCACGCGACGGTGCCGGAACACCAGCAGCGCGTTGCGTTGTAACGGCACCGGGCGTGGCGGCGGCGAGATGCCGCTTGCAGCAGCCGCTTAGCGCCGCTAACAAAACCTCGTAGCGCACCTGAGCCAAGGCGCGCCGACGCAAACAGTACAAGTCGTACGGCAAGGAGGCGCAACGCAGGATCAGGGGTTTGGTTAGCGGCTCTTAGAACCTGTTCAAAGTCTCGCGCGCTCACGCGAGACAAGGCGAAAACGACTGAGGAAGCGGAGTTTACATGGGGTAAATGAGCATTCCGAAGTCGTTTTCAACGCCGTATCGCCCCATTGAAATCAATCGCAGCAGACATTGAACAGGTTCTTAGCCGCCGCCCAGGTAATCACCCTTGCCCAGCGGCACGCCGTTGTGACGCAGGATGTCGTAGGCGGTGGTGAGGTGGAAGTAGAAGTTGGGCAGCACGAAATACTGCAGGTAGTCCTGGCCGGTGAAATTCAGCGTCTGGTTGGGAAACTTCATCACGATGTCGCGCGCTTCGCTGCCGTCGAACTGTGCCGCTTGCAGACCCTGCAGAAACAGCACGGTCCTGGCGATACGCTGCTGCAACTCGTCGAAACCGGTTTCGGTATCCGGATAACTGGGGACCTCCACCCCGGCCAACCGTGCGCCGCAGCCCTTGGCGGTATCCGCCGCAATCTGCACCTGGCGAATCAGTGGAAACATGTCCGGCGCCAGCCGCGCCTGCAGCAAGACGGCGGCGTCGACATGGCGGCTTTCGGCATTCAGCAACGCCTTGTCGAGGATGGCGGACAGATTGGCCAGCCCGCGCAACAACGGCGGTATCGCGGCCTGGTACATGGAAAGCGGCATGATGGCTTCCTCGGTGAGTGTGGCGGCCAGGGTTGGCCGCCGGAACAACTTCACCATAGCCGATAGTCCGGCAAGCAGCCCCGTTCTTGTGCCACCTTCCCTTGCGCCACAACAAAAAACCGGCCCGCAGGCCGGTTTCCTCACGTCTGGCAAAGCTCAGTCGCGCGCCAGTGCCGCTGCCGTAATGGTGGTAAGCGTGGCGCGGGTGCTGATGATGTCCGGCGACAGGCGGATTTCCAGCAGAGTGCCGTTCGGGCGCGCCAGTGCCCGTTCCAGCGCAGCGTCGAACTCGTCGTTGCTGGCGATGCGCTCGGCGGCGTAGCCGTAGGCGCTGGCCAGCTGGCAGAAGTCCGGGTTGCCCAGCTGGGTGCCGCTGATGCGGTTGGGGTACTCGCGCTCCTGGTGCATGCGGATGGTGCCGTACACGCCGTTGTTGAGCAGCAGGATGATGGATTTGCCGCCGTGCTGCAGCGCGGTAGCCAGTTCCTGGCCGTTCATCAGGAAGTCGCCGTCGCCGGCGATGGTGAAGGCGGTGCGGCCGGTGGCGAGGTTGGCAGCAATGCCGGCCGGCACGCCGTAGCCCATGGCGCCGTTGGTGGGTGCCAGCTGGGTTTTGTGGCCTTTCACCACGCCGTGGTACTGGAAGTAGCGGTGGATCCAGCTGGCGAAGTTGCCGGCGCCGTTGGTGATGACCGCGTCGGCCGGCAGCTGGCGCTGCAGGCTGGCGATCACGCGCGGCAGGTCGATGTCGCCGCTGATGCCTTCGCTCAGCCCGGCCAGACGCTGCGGCACCAGGTTGGCGCGGTAGTCGGCGTTCAGCTGCCGGCTCCAGGCCTGCCAGCGCGGGGCGGCGGACGGCGTGGGCAGTGCGGCCAGTGCCTGCGCGGCGGCATTGACGCCGGACTGGATCGCCACGTCGGCCTGGTACACGCGGTCCAGCTCGTCGCCCTGCGGCAGGATGTGCACCAGTTGCTGCTGGCTGCGCGGCGCCTGCAGCAGGGTGTAGCCGCCGGTGGTCATCTCGCCCAGCCGAGCGCCGATGGCGATGATCAGGTCGCTGTTGCGGATGTTGGCCGCCAGCGCCGGGTTGATGCCGATGCCGACGTCGCCGGCATACAGCGGGTGATGGTTGTCGAAGGTGTCCTGGAAGCGGAAGGCATTACCCACCGGCAGCTGCCAGCGCTCGGCAAAGGCTTGCAGCGCGGCGGCGCCTGCGGCGTCCCAGCCGCTGCCGCCAGCGATCAGCAGCGGGCGCTCGGCCTGCTCCAGCAGGCGTTGCAGCGCGGCGATGCCAGCCGGGTCCGGGAACGGGGTCACCGCCTCCACCCGCGGCAGCGGCGCCAGGCTGTCGGCCACCGGCTGCACCAGCATGTCTTCCGGCAACACCAGCACCACCGGGCCGGGACGACCGTTCATGGCGGTGGCGAAGGCGCGGCTGATGTATTCCGGGATGCGGTTGGCGTCGTCGATGCGCTCCACGCGCTTGGCCATGCCCTTGGTGGACGGGCCGAAGTACACGCTGTAGTCCATCTCCTGGAACGCTTCGCGGTCGCGACAATCGCTGCCCACGTCGCCCACCAGCAGCACCATGGGGGTGGAATCCTGGAACGCGGTATGCACGCCGATGCTGGCATTGGTGGCACCGGGGCCACGCGTGACCAGGCACACGCCGGGGCGGCGCGTGAGCTTGCCGTGCGCCTCGGCCATGAAGGCGGCGCCGCCTTCGTTACGGCAGGCCACGAAGCGGATCTGCTCGCGGCTGCGATAGAAGCCGTCCAGTACCGCCAGGTAGCTTTCGCCCGGTACGCCAAAGGCGATGTCCACACCCTGTGCCACCAGGCACTCCACCAGCAGATGCCCTGCCAACTTGCTGTTCATGCATTACCCCCTTGTCGGTGGTGAGTTGTCCTCGCGCGGCCAACCTTAGCAGCCACGCGTCTGGCGATTCGAAAATTTTCTAGGCGCCCGCCTGGCAGGCCGCTTCGGCCCACCGCAAAACAGTCACGGCCGGGAGCCATGCTCCCGACAAAATGCAGTACAACGGCGCTGGCAGAACCTATGGTCAGGCAGCCGGCGTCAAAGCCCTCAACAACGCACTGGCCGGGTGCGGCAGTGCCACGTCGTCCATCAGCGCCACCTGGCAGCGGCAGGAATAGCCGGTAGCCAGCAGCGGGCTGTCGTCACGCTGGCCGGCCACAATGCCTTGCCAGCTCTGACGATAGATGGTTTCCGACAGCGCGCGCTTGTCGGCCTCGTGGCCGAAGGTGCCGGCCATGCCGCAGCAGCCGCTGGCGCGGGTGGCCAGGTTCAGGCCGCAGGCGGCGAACACCTTTTGCCAGTCGCCCGCCGCCGCCGGGGCGTTGGTCTTCTCGGTGCAGTGCGGCAGCAGGGTGTAGCTTGCGCGCCCGATATCATCACTTTGGGCAGCTCGCGCGTCGGCCGGCAGCTCGGCCAGTCGGCTGGCCAGCCATTCCTGCAGCAGCTGCACCTTGGGCAACTCGCCCGGCAATGCCAGCTTGGCGTATTCGCTGCGGTAAGTCAGCGTCATCGACGGGTCGATGCCCACCAGCGGCAGGCCGCTGGCCGCCAGCTGTTGCAGGCTGGCCACGTTGGCCGCAGCCACTTTTTCGAAGCGGGCGAGGAAGCCATGCACGTGCAGCGGCTTGCCGTTGGCGCGGAACGGCGCCAGCAGCGGCACAAAGCCCAGCCGCTGCAGCAGCGCGCACACGTCCAGCACCAGCGGGGTTTCGAAGTAGCTGGTAAACGCGTCCTGCACCACGATCACCGCGCGGGCGCGCTCCGCCGCCGACAAGGCCGCCAGCGCCTGTGCACTGGCCACCGCCACGCCGCGGCGTGCCAGCTCGGCTTGCAGGTTGATGCCGGACAACAGCGGGCTTTCCACCAGGTTGAGCCGGCGCAGCAGCATGCGGCCAACCTTGCTGCCGATCACGCCGTTGTACAGCCACGGCAGGCGTGCTGCCAGCGGCAGCGTATGTTCCAGCCCGCCGATCAGGTAGTCCTTGAGCGGGCGCAAGTATCGGCCGTAGTACAGCTCCAGGAACTTGGCGCGGAAGCTTGGCACGTCCACTTTCACCGGGCACTGGCCGACACAGGATTTGCACGCCAGGCAGCCGTCCATCGCCTCTTTCACTTCGTGCGAGAAGTCGGCCTCGCCACGGCGCTGGCCCAGGGTGTTGGCGATGCGCGCCGGCAGGCCGGCGACAAAGCCGCGCGCGCGCAGCGCACGGCTGGCGCTCAGCGGGTCGCTGCCCTGCGCTGCCAGCTGGCGCAGCCATTCACGCAGCAGCGAGGCGCGGCCTTTCGGCGAGTGGCGCCGCTCGCGGGTGCCCTTCCACGACGGGCACATGGCGTCGTCGGGGTCGAAGTTGTAGCAGGCGCCGTTGCCGTTGCAGTGCAGCGCCTCGTCGTAGTGCTGGCGCACGGCGATGGGGATGGTGCGGTCCAGCTGACCACGGGTGGTGACGCCGTCCACCTTCCACAAGCCGTCTGGTGTTGGCGCGGCGATCTTGCCCGGGTTGAGCTGGTTGTACGGGTCGAACGCCGCCTTGATCTGCTGCAGCCGCGGGTACAGCGGGCCGAAGAAGGCCGGCGCGTACTCGGAGCGCACGCCCTTGCCGTGCTCGCCCCACAGCAGGCCGTGGTATTTCCGGGTGAGTGCCACCACGCCGTCGGTGATGCTGCGCACCAGGCCTTCCTGCGCCGGGTCTTTCATGTCGATGGCCGGGCGCACGTGCAGCACGCCGGCATCCACATGGCCGAACATGCCGTAGCGCACGCCGTGGCTGTCCAGCAGCGCGCGGAATTCGGCGATGTAATCGGCCAGGTTTTCCGGTGGCACCGCGGTGTCTTCCACAAACGGAATCGGCCGGCGGCTGTCGTTGACGTTGCCCAGCAGGCCCACCGATTTCTTGCGCATGCCCCAGATGCGGCCAACGGCGGCGCCGCGCGCCACGGTGTGGCCCTGGCGGCCATGGCTGTCGCCCTCGGCGCTCAGCTGCGCACCGATATTCGCCAGCGTGGCTTCCAGTGCGGCATCGCTGTCGGCGAGGAATTCCACCAGGTTGATGCCCTGCGCCGGGGTGGCATCGTCCGGAAAAAATTCGCGCACGCCGTGCCACACGATGTCCTGCCGCGCCAGGTTCAGTACCGTGGAATCCACCGTTTCGATGGAAGCGGCACCCAGCTGCATCAGCGCCGGCGCGTCGCGCAGCGCGGCATCGAAACTGGTGTAACGCACATTCACCAGCGCGCTGGCACGCGGGATCGGCAGCACGTTCAGGCGAGCCTCGACAATGAAGCCCAGCGTGCCTTCCGAACCGCACAGGATGTTGTTGAGGTTGAAGCGGCCAGCCTCGTCGCGGATATGCGCCAGGTCGTAGCCGGTCAGGCAACGGTTGAGCTTGGGAAACTTGTCGGCGATCAGAGCCGCGTCGTCGCGCTGGATATCGTCCAGCAGGCGATGCACCGCGCCAACGCGGTCGTCGCGGCGGCTGATGGCGGCAAACTCGGCCTCGGGGAGCGGAGCGGAGTGCCACAGCGTGCCGTCCAGCAGCACGGTGTCCAGTTCCAGCACGTGGTCGCGGGTCTTGCCGTACAGGCAGGAGCCCTGGCCGCTGGCGTCGGTGTTGATCATGCCGCCGATGGTGGCCCGGTTGGAGGTGGACAGCTCCGGCGCAAAGAACAGCCCGTGCGCCTTCAGCGCGGCATTGAGCTGGTCTTTCACCACGCCGCCCTGTACCCGCACCCAGCGCTCTGCGGCGTTGATTTCCAGGATGCGGTTCATGTGGCGCGAGATATCCACGATCACGCCCTCGCCCAGCGACTGGCCGTTGGTGCCGGTGCCGCCGCCACGGGCGTTCAGGCTCAGCCCCTGGAAGCGCGGCTCGCCGGCCAGGCGGGCGATGCGGATTACGTCGTCGTTATCGCGCGGGAACACCACCAGCTGCGGCAGCACCTGGTAGATGGAGTTATCGGTGGACAGCACGGTCCGGTCGGCATAAGCGTGGCTGATCTCGCCGGCAAAGCCGCGCACGGCCAGTTCAGCCGAGAAGTCGAGGTACAGCGTGTCGCTGGTGGGGGTGGTATGCAGACGGGGAATCATGTGTGTGTTCAGGCTAAAGATTGGCCGCAGGCCGGAAAAAGACCTGCCCCGGTACGCAGGGCAGGTCAAGCAGGCAACTAGGAGCCGTTACCCAGAGAGATCGGACTGCGCTCAGCAAGCGGCGGCGGTCATCTTGAAGATGCCCTGCGCGTTGGAGCTGTCGAAGCGCAGATCCAGCTTGTCGTTGCCCGCTTCGTCGGTGTAACGGTCGCGGGTGATGAATTCGTAGAACGAGCCCGGTACGATGCGGCTGACGCGCTGGCCGTCGGCGTCGATGAACTCGCGCTCAACCTGTGCCGCCTTGAACGCGGTCTGGCGCACGCGGCCGCTAGCAGACACTTCCACCTTGTCCTTGATCGGCTGGCCCTTGGCGCGCAGCTCGTCGGCGGTGGCGAACACGTCAGCCACGTGGTCGGTGGCGTGGTTAAAGGCATTGCCCTCGGTGGAGATCCACGCCATTTCGGCGGATTCCTGCAGCAGGGTGTGGTAGTCGGCCAGTGTCGGGGTGGCGTGCTGCACATCAAAGCAGCCCACCAGCTTGGGCAGCAGGCTGGCTGCATCGGCGAACGGCAGTTCGCGGTTGTCGGACAGCGTGGCCAGCAGCGCCTTGTCGGCGGTGGACAACGGATCGCGCGAGGTGGATACCACGTTGTCTACCGCCGCCTGGAAGGCCGGCGAGAACTGGTCCACGTGCAGCTCGGACACGAAGAACTGCGCCACCTGTTCCGGTGCATCCTGATGACAGTAGGCGCGGCCGGTCATCTTCAGGCGCGGCAGCGGGTACACGTCGGCGACGGCAAAGCCCAGCGGCTCCAGCACGCGCTTGAACGCCAGCTCGCCCTGCGGCAGCGCGCCGGTGTTGGCCGCGGCCACGGTGCGCAGCGCGCCGTGGTCGAACACCACCTGGCCACCGGCGGCCAGCTTGTCGGCCACGTAGCGCTTGCCTTCCGGTACCGCTTCCAGGTTCTTCGCGAACAGCAGCATGTTCATCGCCTGCGCCAGTACCAGGCGCGATACGCTGGCGCCGGCCGGCTCGGCCAGCAGTACGTCTTCGACCTTGATCATGGTGAACAGCTCGGCGGCGGCTTTTTCACCGGCTACCTGTACCAGCAGTTTGTGCAGTTGGCTGTTGGCGGCGGACGCTTGAGTTTGTGTCATTTGTGAATACCCTTCCCTGAGTGTGCGATATGGCCGGCGATCTGTCGGTGATCTTTGCTGCGGCGTTGATGAAGCAAAGTGTCACGGCTTTCCCTGTCGCGCTCAAGCGATGTATTCTGCTGACTTCATTCCGTAAACTCATGAACTCGCCATGCGCCGCACCCTCCCCTCGCTGATGGCCCTGCAGTGTTTCGAAGCTGCCGTGCGCCACCTGAGCTTTACCCGCGCCGCCGAAGAACTGAACCTGACGCAAAGCGCGGTCAGCCGCCAGATTCGGGGCCTGGAAGACTTCATCGGCCGCCCCTTGTTCGAGCGCGTCAAACAACGGCTGGTGCTGACCGTGGCCGGCGAGGCCTATGCCGCCGCGGTGCAGGACGTGCTCGATCGCGCCGAGGCCGCCACGTTGCAGCTGATGGCCTATCGCGGCGAGGGCGGCGTGCTGACGGTGGCGATGCTGCCCACCTTCGGCTCGCGCTGGCTGGTGCCGCGACTGGTGGATTTCAGCGCGCGCTACCCGGACATCCAGCTCAATCTGGTGACCCAGGTGCGGCCGTTCGATTTCGACAAGGTGGAGGCCGACGTGGCGATCCACTTCGGTCCGGCGCTGTGGCCGGGGGCGATCTGCCACCGGCTGATGGGCGAGGACATCGTGCCGGTGTGCGCGCCCGGCCTGCTGAAAAAACCGCTGCGTGATGTGCGCGAGCTGCTGGACTACACCCTGCTGCAGCACACCACCCGGCCGCAGGCGTGGAACGACTGGCTGTCCGCCGCCGGGCTGCAGGACATGGACACCCATCAGGCCAGCCTGCTGTCCGGCCCGCGCTTCGAGCACTTCTTCATGGTGATCCAGGCCGCCATCTCCGGCCTCGGCATCGCGGTGCTGCCGCAGTTTCTGGTGGCGGAGGAACTGGCCAGCGGCCGGCTGCAGCTGGCGCTGGACCAGCCGGTGCGCAGCCAGCACGCCTACTATCTGGTGCACCCGGCCACCCGCACCGACGTCTACAAGGTGCGCGTGTTCCGCGACTGGCTGCTGGCACAGGCGGCACAGGAGGAGGCGGCGCTCTCATCGCCCGGATAAACTCGTGAACCGGATAAACCCGTAGCCCGGATAAGCGCAGCGCATCCGGGAAAATCAGGCACCGACTCCCCGGATGCGCCTGCGGCTTATCCGGGCGACCCGAGGCAACCCGAGGCCGCATAAAAACTTGGCCGCAAGCGCACACGGCCATGCGGCCAACCTTGCGCCGCACGGGCAGACCTCAGGGGATGAAGGTCAGGAAGCTCCAGGCCACCATGATGTTGGACATCAACGCCACGCCGACCGCGAAGCTGATGCCGGAAAACAGTGTCCAGATGCGGAACAGGTGGTCCCAGTCCGGCACCAGCACCATCAGCTCCCTGGCCAGCTGGTGGCTGGCCAGCAGCACCGTACACAGGATCGCCCACTTCAGCAGATAACCGGGCAGGTATTTGCGCTGCTCGCGGTTATAGCGATAGTTCTGCTCGCGCAGCATCTGATCGCCGTGGCTGACATCGCGAAACAGCCAGTACGGGATGAAATAGAGATACAACAGCTGCAGCAATCCGGGTTCCGGCGTATTGGGCATGATCGTGTCTCCAGCTTGTGCCAAAACGGCGCCCGCCGTCTTGCAGCGTAGTCCGCCTGTTGTTGCGGTTAGCTTGATCACACTATAGACACGCCCACCCCGCCCCGGCGTCCACAAGGTGCACGTGTTCCGCAGATGGCGGCGGGCACAGGTGGCGCTCTCGTCGCCCGGATATACGCAGCGCATCCGGGAAAATCAGACACCGCCTACCCGGATGCGCCTGTGGCTTATCCGGGCTACGGTTCTACCCCACCCCGACGTCGACAAGGTGCGTCTTTTCGCACATGGCTGCTGGCGCAGGTGGACGGCTGCTGCGGCCGTTGTCGGCATTGCCACACTGGCAGTGGGGTCAGATCAAGTTCCAGCATGCCGTAGCAGCATGGCAAGCATGACTTAAGGTAAAGTGATAATTTGCCGCCGCCGGCACCGGGTGGCTATGCTGAATCATCATTTTGCGACCCCAGCCGAAAGCCCGCCCGCATGCTATCTCTGTCCTGGCCCGCCAGTACGCCGTCTGCCAACACCGCGACCCCGCTGCCGCTGGCGCTGCTGCTGTGCTTCCTGATCTCGCTGATGCTGCTGTTGCAACTGGTGTCGCCGGGCTGGGCACGCCTGCCCGGCTATGCCGCCATTCACACCATGCTGGAAATCCTGTCCATCGCCATGAGCCTGCTGGTGGCGGTGATGGCCTGGTTCCGCACCGACAGCAGCCGCCCGCTACGGGTGCTGGCGGTCGGCTTCGCGGTGATCGCGGCACTGGACACCCTGCACACCGTGTCCTACGCGCTGCTGCCGGCCTTCGTCACCACCAACACCCCGCAAAAGGCCATCGTGCTGTGGCTGGGCGCGCGCGCGATGGTGGCGCTGGCGATCCTGTGCATGCTGCTGCCGCCCCCGCAACAGCGACGCGCCATTCCGCTGCTGTGGCTGTACGGCGCGCTGGTGGCGCTGCTCGGCGTCGGCCTGTACGGCAGGCTGCCGGTGCTGTACCAGCCCGGTAGCGGCCTGACCGCGCTGAAAATCGCGCTGGAGTGGCTGCTGGTGGGCGGCTACCTGCTGCTGGCCTTTCGCGTGCACCGCGCGCAGCAGTCCATCTTCGCCGGGCAGTGGCTGACCGCCGGCCTGCTGGTGCTGGCCTTCGGCGAGCTGTTTTTCTGCTTCTACCAGCTGGTGGACGATGTCGCCAACGGCCTCGGCCACGTGTTCAAGGTCATCGGCCAGGGCTTCTTCCTGCGCGGGGTGATCGAAACCCGCCTGCTGCAACCCTACCAGCAACTGGCCGTGGAAAAGACCGCGCACGAGGACGCGCGCAACCGCCTGCACGCGCTGGTTTCCGGCGCACCGCTGGGCATTCTGGTGGTGGATCAGGACGGCCGCATCGTCAGCAGCAATCCGGCGGCGGAACAGCTGTTCCATGCCGCGCCGGGCGCGCTCGACGGCGGCCACATCGACCAGCTGGTGCCCAGCGCACTGCGCGGCGCACACCGCCAGCACCGCAGCGGCTACCACGCCGCGGCCAGCGTGCGCCGCATGAGCGAACGCCAGCAGGTGACCGCCGAGCGCTGCGACGGCAGCCAGTTTCACGCCAGCGTCGAGCTGGCACCGCTGCACTGGGGCCAGCACGCCTATGTGCTGGCCTTTGTCAGCGACATCAGCGTGCAGGTGCAGCAGACCTCGCAACTGCAATGGCTGGCGCTCAACGACGAACTGACCGGACTGCCCAACCGCCATGCCACCATCCAGCAGCTGGATGCCAGCCTGCAGCAGTGCCCGCACGGCGCGCTGCTGCTGTGCAATATCGACGCGCTGGGGCGCATCAACCAGGTGTTCGGCCACGACAGCGGCGATGCGCTGCTGGTGGCCAGCAGCCAGCGCCTGCAAGGCCTGCTGCACCCCGACGAGCAGCTGACGCGGCTGCAGGGCGACAGCTTCGCGGTGCTGATGCCGGGCCAGCGCCAGCCGCTGCCGCGCGCGCAGCAACTGCTGGAAGCCTTTGCCGCACCGTTCGTGCTGCCCGGCGGCATCGAGCTTCAGGCCGGCGCCCGTGCCGGCTACTGCCGCTATCCGGAGGACGGCGATCAGGCCAGCCAGCTGCTGCAGCACGCCGAAATGGCGATGACCGCCGCCAAGCGCAGCATCAGCACGCCGGTGGTGGCGTTCAGCGACTGCGAACCGGCACGTACCCGACGCTGGCTGCAGCTGGCCGGCCAGATGGCGCTGGCGCTGCAGCAGCAACAATTTTCCATGGTGTACCAGCCTCGGGTGCGGCTGCGCGACGGCAGCGTCGCCGGCTTCGAGGCGCTGCTGCGCTGGCAGGCGGCCGAGGGCGCCATCAGCCCCGGCGAGTTCATCCCGGTGGCGGAAGAAACCGGCTTCATCCTCCGCCTCGGGCGCTGGACGCTGGATCAGGCCATCGCGCAGCGTGCCGCCTGGCAGCGCGACGGCTACCAGGCTGGCCGCATGGCGATCAACCTGTCGCCGCGCCAGCTCGGCGATGCCGGGCTGCAGGACTGGCTGCTGCAAAGCTGCCAGCGCCACGGCGTGGCACCGGCACAGCTGGAGCTGGAAATCACCGAGACCGCGGCGATGGAAAACCTGCAATGGGCGCTGCCGGTGCTGCAGCAGCTGCGTGGGCTGGGGCTGCACCTCGCGCTCGACGACTTCGGCACCGGCTACTCCTCGCTCGCCTACCTGCAGCAGCTGCCGGTGTCGGTGCTGAAGATCGACCTCGCCTTCGTGCGCAATCTCGACCGCGAGGAAGGCCGCGCGGTGGCGCGCACCATCATCACCCTGGCGCAACAGCTGGCCTGCAACACCGTGGCCGAGGGCGTGGAAACCCCGGCGCAGCAGGCCTGGCTGCTGGCCAACGGCTGCGACGAGATGCAGGGCTTTCTCGAGGCGCGCCCCTTGCCGCCGGCGGCGGTCGCCGACTACCTGCGTGGCAAGTCCTGAGAGCCTGTTCAATGTCTGCTGCGGCGGTTCTCACGGGGCGATACCGCGTTGAAAATGCCTTCGGCAGGCTTGTTCATGTCCAGCCAAACACCGCGTCCTCAGTCGTTTTCGCCTTGTCTCGCGTGAACGCGCGAGACTTTGAACAGGATCTGGGCACGTGCGGCCAACCTTGTCGGCCGCACAACGTTGGCCGCAGCATGAAAAAAGCCCGCCGAAGCGGGCTGTCAATGAGCAGAAACAACACCCTCAGAAAGTCATGCCCGGCGACAGCTGCGCCGGCAGCGTCAGCTCGCCCGCCTCGACCGATGCCATCGGGTAGGCGCAGTAGTCGGCAGCGTAGAACGCGCCCGGGCGATGGTTGCCGGACAGGCCGGTACCACCGAACGGAGCGGCGGAGGAGGCGCCGTTGGTCGGCTTGTTCCAGTTCACCACGCCGGCGCGGATGTCCCGGTTGAAGCGCTGCCACAGCGCCGCGTCGTCGGCCAGCAGCGCGGCGGACAGGCCGTACTGGGTACGGTTGGCGATCTGCAGCGCTTCGTCGAAGTCGTGGTAGCGGATGATCTGGCTCAGCGGGCCGAAGTACTCCTCGTCCGGCAGCTGGCCGGCGATGGCGGTCACATCCAGGATGGCCGGGGTCACGAAGGCCTTGCCGTCCTGCAGCTGGCGCATGGCCAGGATGGACTTGGCGCCCATGGCCAGCAGCTTGTCCTGTGCCGCCAGCATGCCCTGTGCCGCCTTCAGCGACACCATGGCGCCCATGAACGGCTGCTGCTCGGCATCGTAGTCGCCGACGGTGAGCTTGGCGGCCACTTCGGCAAAGCGGGCGATGAAACGGTCGCCGAACTCGCCGTGCGGCACCAGCAGGCGGCGCGCGCAGGTGCAGCGCTGGCCGGCCGACAGGAAGGACGACTGGATGGCGTGATGCACGGCGCCGTCCAGATTGTCGACTTCCGCCACCACCATCGGGTTGTTGCCGCCCATTTCCAGCGCCAGCATGAAGCCCGGGCGGCCGGCGAACTGCTTGTGCAGCGCCACGCCGGTGGCGGAGCTGCCGGTGAACAGCAGGCCGTCCAGCATCGGGTGTTGCGCCAAGGCGATGCCGGTATCGCGCTCGCCCTGCAGCAGGTTGATCACGCCAGCCGGCGCGCCGGCCTTTTCCCACAGCTTGACGGTGAGCTCGGCCACCAGCGGGGTCAGTTCCGATGGCTTGAACAGGATGGTGTTGCCGGCGATCAGCGCTGGCACGATGTGGCCGTTCGGCAGGTGGCCGGGGAAGTTGTACGGGCCGTACACCGCCAGCACGCCGTGCGGACGGTGGCGCAGCACGGTGGCGTCGCCGGCCAGCTCGCCGCGCTTTTCACCGGTGCGCTCGTTGTAGGCGCGGATGGAGATGTCGATCTTGCCCACCATCGCCGCCACTTCCTGGCGCGACTCCCACAGCGGCTTGCCGGTTTCCACGCCGATGGCGCGGGCCATCTCTTCCTTGTGCTCGCCCAGCACTTCGGCAAAGCGGCGTACCAGCGCGATGCGCTCGTCCAGCGAGCGGCAGCGCCAGTCGTCAAACGCGCGGCGCGCGGCGGCAAAGGCGGCGCCGATGTCGGCGGCAGAGGCGGCGTGGCCTTCCCATACCGGCTGGCCGTTGGCCGGGTTGAGCGAGACGAAGGATGCGCCGCGACCGCTGGTCCAGGCGCCGTCGATGAAGAGTTGGCTCATTGCTGTATATCCTGTCTGGACACCTCGAAAACGCTAGCTTTTCGAGGCACCCGGTTGTGTTGGTCAACCGGCAGCGTGTGCTGCCGGCAATAAGTGTTCGGTTTACTTGGCCGGGTTCTGCGGCATCACGCGCACACGGTCGCCGGCTTTCACCTGCAGCGCACGCGCCTGTTCGGCACCGAGATGCACCACGCCATCGCTGACGTTGGCCGCAGCCAGGATCACGCGGAAGTCGGCCAGCTCGCCGTTGGCCACCAGCTGGCGCGGCGCGTCGGCGGCGGTTTCGGCCACGATTTCCACCTGGCACAGCCGGCTGTCGCGCATCACGCGCAGGTCGTCGATGCGGGCTTCCAGCACCGGGCCGCCTTCGAAGATGTCCACGTGCTGTTCCAGGCGCAGGCCTTCCACTTCCAGCATGCGGCGCGCCGGTTCGGTTTCCTTGTGCACCTTGCCGATGCAGTCGCGGGCGTCCTGCGGCAGGAAGTCGATGTACACCGGGTAGCGCGGCATCAGCTCGGCGAGGAAGGACTTCTTGCCCAGCGCCACCAGGCGGTCGGCCTCGTGAAAGTCGATGCGGTAGAAGTGCGCGCCCAGCGCCTTCCAGAATGGCGATTCGCCGTTTTCGTCGAAGTAGCCGCGCATTTCGGCGCAGATGCGCTCGGCAAAGCGTTCGCGGAACTGGCCGATGAACATGAAGCGCGCCTTGGACAGCAGCGAGCCGTTGCCGTTGACGCGGAAATCCGGGTCGAGGAACAGCGTGCACAGCTCGGAATAGCCGGTCAGGCCGTGCGACATGTGCAGCTTGTCCATGCGCGTCCACAGCCCCAGCTCGCGGCTGGCGTGCACGAAGGTGTCCATGCGGTAGGTCCAGAACGCCTGGTCGAGACCGACGGCGACCTCGATGCCGCACACCCCCACCACCTTGCCGCTGGCCGTGTCTTCCAGCACGAACAGATAGCCCTGCTCGGCCAGTGGCAGTTCGCCGGCGATGGTGCGCTGCACGCGCTCAAGGCGCGCGCCCTGCGCGACCGGGTCCGGCTTCAGCGTGGTCAGGCCGGGGCCGGCCTTGTGGCCCAGCATCACCAGCGCGTCGACGTCGTCCGGCCGGCACATTCTCAATACGATCATCAGCGGCCCCCTTCGGTCTGCAACGGAACGCAACGCACGGCGTCGCCATCCACGATCTCAAGCGCGTCGGCTACCGCGGTCGGCAGCGTGACTTCGTCGCCCTGCAGCGGCGGCAGATCCACCAGCAGGCAACGGAATTCGGCGGTCAGCGTGTTGCTGACCAGATACGGCACAGTGGCACCGCTGACCACGCCGCGGCGGGCGGTGTGCAGGCGGCTGTAACGCACCGAGCGGCACACGTCCAGCTGCGCGGTCAGCACCGGGCCGGCGTCGAACAGGTCGACGAAATGATCCGGCTCCAGGCCTTCGGCCAAGTGGCAGCGGTAGTTGGTGCGCGCGCCGCTGTGCGGCTCGCCCATCACGCGCTGCGCTTCTTCGGCGATCAGCGGCACGTACAGCGGATCGACCTGCATCATCTCGGCGATGAAGGTGCGGCTGCGGCCACCGGAAGCCAGTTCCATCTCGGCAAAGTCGCGACGGAAGAACTTGAAGCCGACGGCGTCCCAGAACGGCGAGCGCCCGTTGTCGTCGGTGACGCCAGGCAGCACCGAGAAGATCTCGTTGTTGAAGCGTTCGCGGTGCTGGGCGATGAACATCATGCGCGCGCGCGACAGCAGCTGCGGCGCGGCCATGCCGCGACCGAGCGCGGCTTCGTCGAAGTAGAAGCCGGTGAGGCGGGTGCGGCCGGTCAGCTCGTGCGAGGTCACCAGCGCGTGCACGCGGTGGTTCACTTTCAGCTCGCGCGAGGCGTGCACCAGCACTTCGTTGCGAAAGGCGTAGAACGGCTCGGAAAAGCCGGCGACCGCCATGATGCCGGCGGTGCCGTGCAGCTGGCCGGTGGCGGTGTCTTCCAGCACGAACAGATAGCTTTCCTCGCCGGGGCAATCGACGTCAGCGCGCAGCGAATGCACGGAATCATCCACCCGCTGCTGCAGGCGATCGCGGTCGGGCGGCAGGGAGTGCAGTACCGGACCGTCGGAACGCGCCATGCGTTCAATCTGCGGCAGGTCGGACAGCTTGCTCGGACGGACTAGGAGCATGACTTCTTCCTCTGTAGGGAAAAACGGCGGCGATACTTGGTCGCCGCCATGTATGGCATTAGGCCGGTTGCGCCTGTTTGGCGGTTTCCGCCTTGGTCACCAGTTCGGCGATGGTGGCATCCAGACGCGCCAGGCCTTCCTGCAGGTCGGCTTCCGGAATCACCAGCGACGGCACGATGCGCAGCACGTTGGTGCCGGCCACCAGTACCATCAGGCCGTGCTTGGCGGCGGCGTTGACGATGTCCTTGGCCTTGTTGTGGAACGCGCCCTGCAGCTCGGCACCGATCAAGAGGCCCATGCCGCGCACTTCCTTGAACACGCCGTGCTTGGCGTTGATGGCGGCCAGGCCGTCCTTCAGCAGCTGGTGACGCTTGCTGACGCCGTCCAGTACTTCAGGGGTGTCGATCAGTTCCAGCACCTTGTCGGCCACGCAGCAAGCCAGCGGGTTGCCGCCGTAGGTGGAGCCGTGGGTGCCGACCACGAAGGAGGCGGCAACCTTGTTGCTGGTCAGCATCGCGGCGACCGGGAAGCCGTTGCCCAGTGCCTTGGCGCTGGTCAGGATGTCCGGGGTCACGCCGTAGGCCTGGTAGGCGTACAGCGCGCCGGAGCGGCCGACACCGATCTGCACTTCGTCGAAAATCAGCAGCGCGTTGTGCTTGTCGCACAGCTCGCGCAGCTTCTGCAGGTAGGCCTTGGTGGCCGGCAGCACGCCGCCTTCACCCTGTACCGGCTCCACGATCACGGCGCAGGTGCCGGCGTTGATGGCGGCCTCGGCGGCTTCCAGATTGTTGAATTCGATGTGGTTCAGGTCACCCGGCAGCGGGGCGAAGCCTTCGGTGTACTTCGGCTGGCCGCCCACCGACACGGTGAACAGGGTGCGGCCGTGGAAGGCCTGCTTGCAGGACACGATGCCGGTCTTGCTGCCGCCGAAATGGTCGAAGGCGTAGCGACGCGCCAGCTTCAGCGCGGCTTCGTTGGCTTCGGCGCCGGAGTTGCAGAAGAACACCTTCTCGGCAAAGGTGGTTTCGGTCAGGCGGCGCGCCAGGCGCAGTGCCGGCTCGTTGGTGAAGGTATTGGACAGGTGCCACAGGCGGTCGACCTGCTCGTGCAAGACCTTGGTCAGTTCCGGATGCAGATGGCCCAGGCTGGTTACGGCGATGCCGCTGGCGAAATCGATGTATTCCTTGCCCTGCTGGTCCCACAGGCGGGAGCCTTCACCCTTGACCGGAACGAACGCGGCCGGGGCGTAGTTGGGAACCATCACTTCATCAAAGGTTTGGCGGGTAACAGGAGCGGACATCTGGGAATCCTTCATCTGGCGTTGAGATGGAGCCATTCTAGGCAGGTGCGTCAAACTTTCCGTCCAGAATCAAGACACGCAGCTTTCTGTTTGGGCCAGCAGTGGGCAAGGTTGGCAGCATCGCGTGTCAGCAAGTCGTCCGGATCAGCCACAGGCGCATCCGGGAGGGGTTCCGATGTTCCCGGAGGCGCTGCGCTTATCCGGGCGACGAACTGTTCGGGCCAGCGGGGTCGCCTGCGGCCAACGTTGGCCGCAGGCGGCGGCTCAGCCCTCGTCGGCGAGGTCGCTGTCGCCGGGGAAGCGCTCCTCGCGCGGCGAGATGCCGAAATGGGTGCGGTACACGGTGGAAAAGTGCGGCCCGGAAGAAAAGCCGCACAGCAAGCCGATCTGCACCACCGACTTGCCGGTGTTGCGCAGCAGCTGCCGCGCGCGCTCCAGCCGCAGCTGCAGGTAGTAGCGCGACGGCGAGTCGTCGAGGTATTGCTTGAACAGGCGCGCCAGCTGGCGCCGCGACTGGTTGGTGAGCCGCGCCAGCTCGTCGGTGGTCAGCGGTTCCTCGATATTGGCTTCCATCAGCATCACCGCCTCGGTGAGCTTGGGATGCTTCTCGCCGACCCGCGCCAGCAGCGGCACGCGCTGGCGTTCGTCGCTGCCGCGCACACGCTCGGCGCACAGCACCGCGGCGATGGACTCCACCAGCTCGACGCCGTGCTGGCGCCCGATCAGCGCCAGCGTGCCGTCGATCTGCGCCAGGCCGCCGGCACAGGTGAAGCGGCCGCGATCCAGCTCGTACACGTGCTGCGACGCCACCACACTGCGAAAGCGCTCGGCAAAGGCCGGCTGTTCCGGCCAGTGGATGGTGGCGTGGTAGCCGTCGAGCAGCCCGGCACTGGCCAGCCACCAGGCACCGCAGTGCACCCCGCCCAGCAGCGACACGCGGGACGCCAGCAGCGCCAGCGCATGGCAGCACAGCGCGGCATCGCTGAACGGCAGCACGCCCTCGCTGAGCACGAACAGCTGGTCGCAGGCTTCGGCATCGCGCAGCGCACCGCTCACCGGGTAGCGCATGCCGCCGGCCATCGGCAGCGGCTGGCCGTTCCAGCTATAGAAGCGCAACTGGTACAGCGTCTTGCCGGCCAGGCGGTTGGCCTGCAGGAACGGTTCGGCAAAGCAGCCGATGCCGAACGGCGAACACGGCGGCAGCAGCAGCACCGCCAGCTGCAGCGGCGCCGTCATCGGCCTGCCCCCGCGAACGGCGGGACGGGCTGTTGCCGGGCGGCAATGACGGGCAGGAACATGCTTCACTCCTTGGCGGCTGACGCTGCCGATGGCAGCGGATGAATAGGGATGACAGGCAACGCGCACGGCGGGGGGACACGCTGGCGCGGTGACGGCATTTAGCGGCGCCGGCGGCGCGAACGGACGCACCCAGCCTGTTGCGTACGCATCATTTCAGCAATCCCCGCGCCCCACAACGGCCGGCGGCGCGCTTGATGCGGCGCAACAATCGACCAGACACGAAAAATTGTCCAGCCTTATCAATGAGATAAAATTTTTTCTTACTGGAAAGGACTAGCGGTGACGGTGCCGCTTCTGTACAGCGATGTCACCTGTACGCAAGTGGCGGGCGGTGCGGCCGCGCCTGGCCGCGGTCGCGATGGGCACGGGCCGGCGCTGGCTTGCGGCCAACCTTTGCCCGCGACGGCGTTCAGCTGCCGCTGGCGACAGGCGGCGTGGCGGGCGCCGGCTGCGCCGCATCGTCGTCCGGGGTGATGCCCCAGTCGCCCCACAGATACCAGTCGTCGCCGAGCATCTCGGCCGGGTGCTGGGTGCGGCCGGAACCGTTGCCACACTGCAAGGAGCTGGCCGGACAGTACTTGTCGCAGCCCCAGCAGATGCGCTCCGGGTGCTTGGGGTGCAGCGGGAATTTCTTGGCCATGGCGGGGTGCGGGCGTGGTGCCGGGAAGCCGTCCCGGCCCGGTGTCGCGCCGGATGGCGACGGGTCAGCGGCCATTGTAGCCACCCGCGCCAGCGCGGCATTGATGGCAGTCAAGCGCCAGAAATGCGCCGCCGCCGGATTTTTCATGTCGCACTGGCAAAAAAGCCGCACAAATGTATACACAATTGACGCACGGTTGGCACGCGTCCGCGATTAAGATAGAAACAGCCGCGGAGTGCGACACACACCGCAACGACAAAGGAAAACGGAGACAACATGAACTACAAACACCTGCTGGCGCTGACCGCCATCTGCTCGCTGCCACTGCTGGCCCAAGCCCAAACCATCCGCATCGTCACCGATGTCAGCTACCCGCCGTTCTCGAAACAGGCCGCCGACGGCAGCATCACCGGCTTCGACCCGGACATCGCCCGCGCCATCTGTACCGAGGCCAAGCTGCAGTGCGAACTGAAGGCGATGGACTTCGACGGCATCGTGCCGGCGCTGCAGGCCAAGAAGTTTGAAGTCGCCATCGCCTCGATGAGCATCACCGCGGAACGCGCCAAGATCGTCGATTTCAGCGACATGTACTTCAACGTGCCCGGCCGCCTGCTGGCCAAGGAAGGCACCCAGATCAACGACGCCTGGTACAAGGGCAAGAACATCGGCGTGCTGCGCAGCGCCGTGCAGCAACAGGAAGCCAACGACAAGCTGAAGCCGAAAGGCGCGCAGATCAAGGTCTACGGCAAGATCACCGACGCCTTCCTCGACCTGTCCAGTCAGCGTCTGGACGCGGTATTCCTGGAGTCCACCGTCGGTGAGGAAGACTTCCTGAAAACCGGCAAGGGCAAGGGCTACGCCTTTGTCGGCCCGGTGTTCAACGATCCGAAGTACTACCAGGGCTGCGGCATTGCGGTACAGAAAGGCAACAAGGAACTGCTGGCCAAGATCAACGTGGCATTGAAGAAAATCCTGAAGGACGGCACCTACAAGAAGATCCAGGACAAGTACTTCAGCAACGACATCTACCCGTTCAAGTAAGCCCCACCGGCACCAGGCCTGAACCCCGCAACCCGCACCCGTCCCGGTGCGGGTTTTGTTTTGTCGCGGCCAACGTTTGCCGCCGTCATCAACGCAGCCAGACGGAACATAAACCGGAAAATTTGCGCGTCTGCGTAACAAAAGCGCATCACATTGCGCTTTCGCCGCGATCGCTCTCTGCATAATGACAGTCAAGGTGTCGCTGCCACAGCCCGGGTCCGGGGCGGCAGCAAGACGGGAGGGGTCGTATGCGTGAACCATTTTCTGCCGGCGAATTGCCGTTGCTGCACGACGGCGGCGTCGCGATGCCGCCCGGCCCGCAGTGGCGCTGCCGGCTGTTGCCGGCCCCCGGCGTCGCCGGTCACCCGCTGTCTGCCGCGCAGCGGCAGCACGCGCTGGCACTGCTGCAGCAATTGCGCCCGGCCGGCATCCCGCTGACACCGCCTGTGCCGCACCCGGCGGGCCTGTGCTGTCACGCCGCTGCCGACGCCGACGGCCGGGTGCAGGCCTATGCCCTGCTGCGCGCTGACCGCAGTGTGGAAATGGTCGCCGTGCTGCCCACCGGCTGCTGGCCGCCGCACGCGCACGCCTGGTGGCCGGGGGTGTACGAGATTCCGCTGTTGCAACAAATCCCCCCGCTGCTGCTGCCGCTGGCCGGCGCGCTGGCGCTGCCAACCCCCTGCTCGCTGCAGATGACGCTGCTGGCGCTGCAGGGCAGCGCGCTGATCGCCAAGCGCCAGCAAGGCTCGGAACGGGCCTATCCGCTGCCGCCGGGCGTTGACCGCATCGAACTGCCGGTGGTGCGCCTGGACGGCGGCGACGCCGAGCGCAAGCGCGCGCTGATCCAGGCGCTGGACCAGGTGCGCCGCTGTGCGGGGGCCGACACGGCCACCGCGTTCTATCTCTAATTTTCCGGTACCCGCCATGAGCACAACGCTTGATTCGTTCGACCAGAAAATCCTCACCATCATGCAGCGCGACTGCTCGGTCAAGGCAGAGGTGATTGCCGAGGCCATCGGCCTGTCCGCCTCCGCCGTGCAGAAACGCCTCAAGCGGCTGCGCGCGGAAAAGATCATCACCGCCGAGGTGGCCGTGCTCGACCGCGCGCTGGTCGGGCGGCCGATGAGCTTTGTCGCCGCCATGGAAATCGAGCGCGACAACTACGACACCGTCAACCGCTTCCGCGAGTGGGCGAAGCAGATCGACGCCATCCAGCAGATCTACTACGTGACCGGCGCCGCCGACCTGATCGTCATCATCACCGCGCAGGATGTCGAGGCCTACGACCGCCTGACGGCGCGGGTGATGGAGAACAACCCGATGATCCGCCGCATCACCACCAACGTGGTGCTCAACACCCTGAAAACCTCGCTGTTCATCCCGGTGGAAGGCGACGGGCAAAGCGCAGCCGATAGCAGCCAGATCGCAACAAAATAATCTTTTTTAGCTTCATTTTGTCGATTGTTGGCGCCATTTTGCCGCCGTAACATGAAGTTCCACACTCGAACACGAAGGGATCTAGCGATGACTTTCCGATTGGCACTGATTGGTTTCGGCGGCGTGAACCAAGGCCTGGTGGCCCTGCTCAAGGCCAAGCAAGGCAAGCTTAACGGCCTCGACTTCCGCATCACCGCGCTGGCCGACCTGCGCCTGGGCGTGGTCAGCAATCCGCAGGGCATCGATCTCGACGCGCTGCTGTCCACCGCCGACAGCGGCTTCGCCACCGACGCGCTGCGCCGCGACCCCGCCACCCGCATCAGCGAGCATATCGACCTGGCCGCCACCCTCGAGCTGGTCACCGCCGACTACGTCGACGTGGTGGTCGAGGCCACCTTCACCGACCCGCACACCGGCGAGCCGGCGCTGTCGCACTGCCGTGCCGCACTGAGCCACGGCAAGCACGTGATCACCACCAACAAGGGCCCGATCGCGCTGGCACAGCAGTCGCTTGCCCAGCTGGCTGCGGCCAACGGCGCCGCCATCAAGTACGAGGGTGCAGTGATGAGCGGCACGCCGGTGCTGCGCCAGATCAGCACCACGCTGCGCGGCTGCGAGATCAACGGCTTTGCCGGCATCCTCAACGGCACCTCCAACTTCGTGCTGGAGCGGCTGGCGCAGGGCCACGACTTCGACGACGCGGTGCGCGAGGCGCAGGCACTCGGCTACGCCGAAGCCGACCCCAGCGCCGACCTCGGCGGTGGCGACGTGCAGCTGAAAGTGGTGATCCTCGCCAACACGCTGTGGCAGGCCGGGCTGACCCGCGCCGACGTCGCCTGCCGCGGCATCACCGGCCTCACCAGTGCCGACATCCAAGCCGCGCAGGCCGCCGGACGCAGCTGGCGACTGGTCGGCGCCGCCACCCGTCACCCCGACGGCAGCGTCAGCGCCAGCGTCGAGCCACGCGAACTGCCGGCCGGCCACCCACTGGCGGCGATCGGCGGCGTCACCAACGCCATCACCTTCGACACCGACGTGCTGGGCGGCGTCACCATCAGCGGCCCCGGCGCCGGGCGCGTGGAAACTGCCTTCGCCGTGCTGTCCGACCTGATCGAGCTGGCCGGCCAGACCCGCGGCCAGGAGGTGCAAGCATGAACGCGCCACTCAAACACCAGGCCATGCACTGCGAAGTGCAGTCGCCGTTCGACGGCAGCGTGGTCGGCAGCGTCGAGCTGACCGCGGTCGAGGAGCTGCCGGCCGTCGTGACCCGCGCCCGCCACGGCGCAACGTTGGCCGCAGCGCTGCCGCGCCACCAGCGCGCCGAGTTGTTGCAGCGTGCCGCGACCATGGTCGAACAGCAGGCCGCCGAGTTTGCCCGCACCATCGTGCTGGAGTCCGGCAAGGCGCTGCGCCAGGCGCGCAAGGAAGTGGCGCGCTGCGTCAACACGCTGCGGCTGTCGGCGGAGGAGGCCAAGCGCCACGGCGGCGAGATCATCCCGTTCGACGCCTACGCCGGCGCCGAAGACCGCAGCGGCTATTTCACCCACGAACCGCTGGGCGTGATCCTCGCCATCACCCCGTTCAACGACCCGCTCAACCTGGTCGCCCACAAGCTGGGTCCGGCGCTGGCCGCCGGCAATGCGGTGATCCTCAAGCCGTCGCTGCTGGCGCCGCTGTCGGCGGTGCGGCTGGCCGAGTGCCTGTGGCAGGCCGGCGTGCCGCGCGACGCGCTGCAGCTGGTACACGGCGGCAGCGAGGTGGCCGCGCCGCTGGTGCGCGACAAGGCGATCCGCATGGTCAGCTTCACCGGCGGCCCGGTCAGCGGCGAAGCCATCACCCGCGAGGCGGGGCTGAAGAAGCTGGCGATGGACCTGGGCGGCAACGCGCCGGTGATCGTGATGGCCGACTGCGACCTGCGCGACGCCGCCGAATCCTGTGTCTCCGGCGCGTTCTGGGCCGCCGGGCAGAACTGCATCGGCACCCAGCGCCTGCTGATTGCGCGCCCGGTGTACGAGCTGTTCACCCGCTACCTGACCGAGCTGACCGCCGCGATGCGGGTGGGCGACCCGCTGGACGAAGCCACCGACATGGGGCCGATGATCAGCGAGGCGCAGGCCTGCCGCATCGAAAGCTGGGTGGACGAGGCGATCGCAGAGGGTGCCACCGTGCTGTGCGGCCACCAGCGCCAGGGTGCGCTGTACGCGCCGACCATCCTCGCCGACGTGCCGACCACAGCCCGCGTCTGGCGCGAGGAGGTGTTCGCGCCGGTGGTGATCGTCGCCCCGTTCGACGATCTGGATAGCGCGCTGGCTGCGGCCAACGATAGCGACAGCAGCCTGCAGGCCGGCATCTTCACCAGCCATCTGGAAACGGCGCTGGGGGTGGCGGAACGGCTGCAGGCCGGCGGGGTGATGATCAACGACTCCTCCGACTTCCGCTTCGACGGCATGCCGTTCGGCGGTTTCAAGTACGGCTCGCTGGGACGCGAGGGGGTGCGCTTCGCCATCGCCGAGATGTCGCAGCCCAAGGTGATCTGTTTCAAACGCAAGCGCCTGGGCGCGCACTAGAAAGCGGTTCCAAGTCGTCGTGCCGGCGGCGCTGCCGCCGCCGGAAGTTGCACACAAAAAAAGACGTCCACAAATCGAGAAAGAGAGGATCACCCATGACATCCCTAGCCCATCCCGCTTTTTCGCCGCCAGCGCCGGTGCTGGCCATCGAGGACCTGCACAAGTCGTTCGGCAGCGTCGAGATCCTGAAAGGCATCTCGCTCACCGCGCACAAGCACGACGTGATCTCGATCCTGGGTAGCAGCGGCTCCGGCAAAAGCACCCTGCTGCGCTGTATCAACCTGCTGGAAACCCCGGACGCCGGCCGCCTGACCATCAACGGCGAGCATCTGGAGATGAAGGCGACGCGCGATGGCGGACTGACGCTGGCCGACCCGCGGCAGATCACCCGCATCCGCCGCAAACTGGCGATGGTGTTCCAGCAGTTCAATCTGTGGGCGCACATGACGGTGCTGCAGAACGTGATGTTCGTGCCGCAAAAGGTGCTGGGCCTCGGCCGCCAGGAGGCCGAAGCCAAGGCGCTGGAGATGCTGGAAAAGGTGGGCATGGCCGGCAAGTGCCACGCCTACCCTGCCCAGCTCTCCGGCGGCCAGCAGCAGCGGGTGGCCATTGCCCGCGCGCTGGCCACCGACCCGGAAGTGCTGCTGTTCGACGAGCCGACCTCGGCGCTGGACCCGGAGCTGGTGGGCGAGGTGCTGAAGGTGATGCGCGCGCTGGCCGAGGACGGCCGCACCATGCTGGTGGTCACCCACGAGATGGGCTTTGCGCGCGAAGTCGCCAGCCGCGTGGTGTTCGTACACCAGGGCAAGATCGAGGAAGACGGCTGCCCCGACGAAGTGTTCACCCGCCAGCAGTCGCCACGGTTCCAGAAATTCCTGTCCAGCATCCTGTGATTGCCGCCCCCACCCAAAGGAAATTGCCATGAAAAAGCTCGTGTTCTCCGCCCTCACCGCCCTGACCCTGATCAGCACCGCCCACGCGCAGCAGGTGGTCCGCATCGGCACCCTCGCCGACTACGCCCCGTTCGAATACAAGGACGCCTCCGGCAAGCTGCAGGGGATGGAGATCGAAATCGGCAACAAGATGTGCACCGCGATGAAGGTGACCTGTCAATGGGTGACCATGGACTTCGACGCGCTGATCCCGGCGCTGAAGGCCCGCCAGATCGATGCGGTGCTGGCGCAGATGTCGCGTACCGCGGAGCGGGAAAAGTCGGTGGACTTCAGCCGCATCTTCACCACCGCGCCGGTGCATCTGGTAGCGAAGAAAGGCAGCGGCATCAGCCACCAGCCGGCCACGCTGCGCGGCAAGACCGTCGGCGTGCAGACCGCCTCCACCCATGAAAGCTATTTCCGCAACCGCCTGCCGACGAGCAGCAGCGGCATCAACGTCAAGGTCTACCAGTCGCTGGACGCCGCCTGGCTGGATCTGGAATCCGGTCGCATCCAGGCGGTGTTCGCCGACAGCACCGTGGCCCACGACTGGCTGGCCAAGAGCGGCCAGCAGGCGGGCTTCGCCTTTGCCGGCCAGGCCATCACCGATGACGCCATCTTTGGCGCCGGCACCGCCATTGCCGTGCGCAAGGGCGACAGCAAACTCAAGGCGCAGTTCGACCTGGCCATTCTCGGCGTGCACCAGAACGGCTACTTCCAGACCGTCAACAAGCGCTACTTCCCGTTCAGCATCCTGCCGCAATAACCCCACCCGCCGGGCCGCCAGCACGGCGGCCCGCACTGGAGACTCTCCATGGCTGCACTATTCGACTACAGCACCCAGCTGCTGGAAGGCGCCGGCCTGACCCTGGAACTGGCGTTCACCTCGCTGTGCTTCGGCCTGCTGCTGGGGCTGGCCGGCGCCGCTGCCAAGATGTCGGCACTGCGCTGGCTGCGGCAGGCCGCCTATCTGGTCAGCAACGTCCTGCGCGGCATTCCCGAATTCCTGATCCTGCTGATCTGCTACTTCGGCCTGTCCAATCTGATCAACACCCACTTCGCCGGCACGCTGAGCCTCAGCCCGTTTGCCGGCGGCGTGGTGGCGCTGGCGCTGGTATTCGGCGCCTACGCGTCGGAGGTGTTCCGCGGCGCCTTCCTGGCGGTGCCCAAGGGGCAGCTGGAGGCGGCACGCTCCTACGGCCTGTCGCGCTGGCAGATCTTCTGGTGCGTGCAGCTGCCGCAAGCGTGGCGCATCTGCCTGCCCAGCCTCAACAACATGTGGCAGAACCTGCTGAAGGACACCTCGCTGGTGTCGATCGTCGGGCTGGAGGACATGCTGCGCAAGGCCAGCATCGCCGCGCAATTCACCAAGCAGCCCTTCGTGTTCTACGCCGCGGTGGCGGTGGTCTACCTGTTGCTGCTGGCCGTCTCCAACCCTGCGTTTGCCTACTTTGAAAAGCGCGCCAATCGCGGCTATGCCACTCCGGCGTGAAAGGAACCCTCATGGATCAACTTGCTTCGCTGCTGAGCCTATCGTGGCCGGCGCTGCTCGACGGACTGTGGATCTCGCTGCAGTTGCTGCTGTTCTCCTGTGTCCTCGGCTTCGCGCTGGCGGTGCCGCTGGCGGTGGCCCGCACCTCGCCGCGGCGCTGGATCGCGCTGCCCTGCCGCCTGTTCATGTCCGCGTTTCGCGGCACGCCGCTGCTGGTGCAGATCTTCATCCTCTACTACGGCCTGGCGCAGTTTGAATGGGTGCGCGATTCCGTGCTGTGGCTGCTGCTCGACGACGCCTTCTCCTGCGCGCTCTTGGCGCTGACGCTGAACCTGGCGGCGTACATGGCGGAAGACATCCGCGGCGGCATTCTCGGCGTGCCGGCCGGCGAAAAGGAGGCGGCCACCGCCTTCGGCATGAGCCGGCTGATGGTCACCTGGTACATCGTGGTGCCGCGTGCCATCGGCATCGTCGCGCCGACGCTGGGCAACGAGATCGTGCTGCAGCTGAAATCCACCGCGCTGGCCAGCACCATCACCGTGCTCGACCTCACCGGCGTAGCGCGACGGCTGTCGATCGAGGCCTACACCACCGACGCGCTGCTGCTGGCCGGCCTGCTCTATATCGTCATCGCCGCCGTGCTGTCGCTGCTGATCAAGTACGGCGAAGCGCGCCTGAACCTACACCAACCGCGCTGACCGTGTCCGCGCGCAACCAACACAGCGAGAACAATATGGACTATCAACTGGAAACCATGGTGATCCATGCCGATGCCGACGTCACCAGCGAAAAGGGCGTCGCGCCGGCCATCCACTACTCGGCGGTGTTCAAGGCCGAGGACAGCGCCGAGTTCATCGCGATGTCCAGCGAGCCGCAGCACCCGCGCAACTACACCCGCTACGGCAACCCGGTGCACGAACGGGTGAAAACCGTGATGGCGCAGCTGGAAGGCACCGAGACGGCACTGGTCACCGCCTCCGGCATGGGCGCCATCGCCACCACGGTGCTGGCGCTGGTCAAGGCTGGCGACCACGTCATCGGCCAGCGCCGGCACTACATGAGCACCAGCAAGCTGCTGGACGACATGCTGCCGCGCTTCGGCATCGAGGTGACGCTGGTAGAACAGGAAGACGCCGCCGCCTTCGAAGCGGCGATCCGCCCCAACACGCGGCTGATCCTGCTGGAAAGCCCGGTCAACCCGGTGCTGATGCTGACCGACATCGCCGCCGTCACCCGCGTGGCCCGCGCACACGGCATCCTGACCGTGGCCGACAACACCTTCTCCTCGCCGATCAACCAGCGTCCGCACGCGCTGGGCGTGGACATCGTGATCCACAGCGCCACCAAATACCTGGGCGGCCACCACGACATGAGCGGCGGCGTGATTTGCACCAGCAAGGCGCTGGCCGAGGAAATCTGGCACACCCACATCACGCTGGGCGCGGTGCTGTCGCCGATGGACGCCTGGCTGCTGCTGCGCGGCCTGCGCACACTGCCGATGCGCGTCGAGCGCATCAACGCCAATGCACTGGCACTGGCCCGCTTCCTGGAACAGCAGCCGCAGGTCGAGCGCGTGTACTACCCGGGGCTGGAGAGCCACCCGCAGCACGAACTGGCGCGCACGCAGATGCAGGGCTACGGCGGCGTGGTGGCGTTTGGCGTGCGCGGCGGCTATGCCGAGGCCGAGCGCTTCGTCGCCGCGCTGCAGATCCCGCACAACGCCGGCAACCTCGGCGGCGTCGACTCGCTGGCCATCCACACCGCCGCGATGTGGGCCGGCACCATGAGCCCGGCGCAGATGCAGGCCGCCGACATCCCGCTCAACTTCGTCCGCTACTCGGTCGGCATCGAGAATGTCGAAGACCTGAAGCGCGACGTACTGCAGGCGCTTGCCACACTGTGACCCCTAGCGGGCGGCGCCGCCGCCCGTTCCGGAGCTGACCGACCATGAAACTCGACGCCATCGACCAGCACATCCTCGACGAGCTGACTGCCGACGCCCGCATTCCGCTGGCGACGCTGGCCACCCGGCTGGGCCTGTCGCGGCAATCGGTGCGGCAACGCATCGACCGCCTGGAAGGGCAAAAGGTGATCAGCGGCTACACCATCCGCCGCGCCGGCAACGCCAGCGCGCACGCGGTACGCGCGGTGATGCTGGTCTACCGCAAGGACCGCATGCGCGGCGCCGATGTCACCAGCGTGCTCGCCAAGATCCCGGAAGTGGTGGAGTGCGCCATCCTCAGCGGCGAGATCGACCTGATGGTGCGGCTGGAGGCCGACTCCCACGAGCGCATCAACCAGATCTGGAGCCAGATCAGCACCCTCGCCGGCGTGCAAAACATCAACACCTGCTTCGTGCTGTCAACCCTGGTGCAGCGATCGTGAGACGGCCGCGTTCGCGTGAGGGATGATCAGCAAGGTTGGCCGCAACAGCGATTTAGAGTCGCTAACAAAACCTCGCAGCGCACCTGAGCCAAGGCGCGCCGACGCAGGCAGTACAAGTAGTACGACAAGGAGGCGCAACGCAGGATCAGGGGTTTTGTTAGCGGCTCTTAGTACAGCCGCGTGCCGATAACGCCAACCGTGTGTGACCTTCACGGCTCAGGCATCCGCACACTGCAATACCCGCGCCACCCGATCCAGCGGCAGCGCCTCTTCTCGCCACTGCTCTGGCGTGACGGCGATCATCAGCGCGCCGACGCTGCGGTCGCTCAAGAGCGCCAGGCAGCGCTGGTACAGGCTGTCGCAGGCCAGGTGATGGCGCTGCCCGGTGGCGTCCTCGCTGTGCTGTGCGGTGGTGAAGTAGCACGCCACCCCGGCACGCTGCAGCTCGTCGCGACGTTGCCGTGCCGCCGCCTCGGCCATGGCACCGCCGACGAACAGCTCGACCGGGATACGCCCCCCTGTCGGGAACAGCTGCTGCATCAGCCGCGGCATCGCGTCGCGCGAACTCTGGCTGGCGCCCAGCGCCGGCGCGGCATTGATCTCGTTGATGATGGCGCCGTTGGCATGCCAGGGCTGGCCGATGTCAGGCGTGATCATGTCGATGCCGGCCACCTCCAGGCCAAACAGCGCCGCCGCACGCAGCGCCAGCGCCAGATTGTCCGGGTGGGCGGCGGCCAGCATGTCTTCGTCGCGGCCGCCATCGGCCGACGATTCGATCGCGCGCAATGCGATCCACTCCCCCGCCGCCGGCACCGACGTCAGCTGCAGCCCCGCCTCGCGCAGGCAGGCACGGGTGTCGTCATCGGCCCGCAACGGCGGCGCGCGCCGCCACGGCGGCAGGGCCAGCTGCTGCAAGTTGGCCGCATCGATCAGCGCCTGGACGCTGTGCACACCATCGCCTTGCACCGCCACCGGCAGGCGCTTGACCACATACA
Source organism: Vogesella sp. EB (assembly GCF_001037925.1). Taxonomy (NCBI): domain Bacteria; kingdom Pseudomonadati; phylum Pseudomonadota; class Betaproteobacteria; order Neisseriales; family Chromobacteriaceae; genus Vogesella; species Vogesella sp. EB. The sequence continues at coordinate 198,213 of NZ_LFDT01000002.1, forward strand.
TCACCCGCCCTCCGACCACCAGAATGCGATGGCAGACGCCGGGGGCCTGCTGCTCCAGCAGCAGCGGCCAGCCAAAATGCGCGGCCTTGTCCAGCGCCAGCTGCAGCTGCGAGCGGTTGCCGATCCCGGTGCTGACACCTTCGCCACGATCGCGCGCCAGCGGTTTCACCACCAGCGGCCAGCCCAGCTCCTGCGCCGCGGCACTGGCCTGCTCGCCGTTGCCGGCCAGCCGCTGCACAGCCGTGGGCAGCCCCGCCTGCCGCAACCACTGCGCGGCCAGCTGCTTGTTGCCCGCCGCGCGGATGCCGATCGAGGAATCGCTATCCAGCCGGCTGGTGAAGGCGTGCCGCAGATGCACGCCCCAGCCCAGCTGGAACACGCCGTTGCCCTCGTGCCGCCACGGGATGCCGGCGTTGGCCGCAGCCTGCAGCAGTGCCATGCCCGATGGCGCGGCTATGGCGTGCGGCAGCAGCCGCGGCAGGGTGCCCTGCACCAGCGACTGGAAAAACGCCGCCACCGGATCACCGCCTGCCGCCTGCCATGCCACCGCCTGCAGCCAGCGGACACAGCAGTCACAGGCCTGCAGCAGCAGCGCGGCCGGTACGCTATCCAGTTGCGCAAAAGCGATATCACACTGCCAGGTCGCCGCCCCATCCAGCGGCGGCGTGATGGCCAGCACCTTGCCGTCGGCCAGCAGCGGTATGCCGCAGGCGCGCAACAGCGCCGGCGTGGCGACGGCAATGCGCCAGGCAAGGCGCTGCAGCTGCGCCTCGACCGGATCATGCGCTGCATCCGGCAGTGCTGGCTCGACCAACGGCTGCTCCAGCCAGGCGTGCAGCCAGCCATCGAGCAATGGCCAGTCCATGTCGACCGGCAGCGGGCCAAGGCGGATGCTCAACACCTGCTGTGGCTGCCGGACCGTACCGTCAGCAAGGGAGGGCAAGGTCGTCATCGTCATTGCTGCGCCTCTCCAGCGGGTGGCAGATACGCTTGCAGCAGCGCCAGCCATTGCCCGGCATCCACCGGCGCTTGGCCGCACGGGGTCTCGGCCACCACCTCCAGCCGCGAAATGCGGTCGAGCGGCAGCCCGGCCACCAGCCAGCGGCCGTTGCTCACCAGCAGCACGGCCTGCACCCGCGGCTCCAGCAACAGCGCCTGCAGCCGGTGAGCCGCGTCTCCCGTCATCGCCAGCGGCTGGCCGTGCGCATCGAGACAGAACTCGTCCGTGCAGATAAAGCAGCTGATGCCCTGCGCCGCCCACGCCGCCTGCCGCTGGCGTGCCGTTGCCAGTGCGGCCGCGGCGCCGAGATAGACCTCGACCGGGATGCGGCCGCCAGCGGGCCACAGCTGCCGCAGCATGGCAGGCAGATAGCGCCGGTATAGCGTACCGGCGCCCAGCTGCGGCGCATGATTGACCTCGTTGATTACCGCGCCGTTTTCATGCCACGGGCGCCGGATATCAGGCGAAATGATGTCCACCCCGGCCATCGCCAGCCCCAGCCGGCGGGCGGCACGACAGGCCAGCGCGATGTTGTCCGGATGTACCAGCCGGGTCACATCCTCGTCCTCTGCACCGTCGATATTGCTGGGGATGTCGCGCAGGAAGAGCGACGTGCCGGCGGGCGGGATGCTGTGCCAGTCATGGCCCTGCCGGGCGAGGCAAGCGGTCGCGACCTGATCCTGCGGCAGCGGTGGCAGGCGCCACCACAGCATCTCCTCCTGTCGCCGGCGGTTCTCCGCAGCCAGACAGTGTGCGAGATCATGGCGGCCATCGGCGACCAGCGCCGCCGGCCGGCGGCGCATCACGAACAGCAGTTCGCCATCCACCACCTGCAGGTGATGGGTATCGCCGGCGACCTGGCGCTCGACAATCACCTCGCCGGCCACGGTTGCCGCCAGCCGGAAGGCCTGGCGGGCGTCGGCCTCGCTCGCCACGTCGACGCTCACCCCCTGCCCGCCCTCGCCGCTTGCCGGCTTGAACACCAGCGGTGCCGCCATGTCGCGCCATACCTGTACCGCATCGGCCTCCGTCGCCACCAGCCGCTGCTCCGGCACCGGCATGCCGGCACTGGCCAGCCAGCGCCGGGTCAGCACCTTGTTGCCGCTGACCTGGATGCCGAGCATCGAATCCGTCGCCAGCCCGCCCTGCTGCAGCCGTCGCGCATGACCGCCCCAGCCGATCTGGTAGCCGCCCTGCCCCAGGTGCTGCCACGGCAGTTTGGCCGCCGCGGCGGCGGCCAGCAGCGACAAGGTGGTGTCGTCGGTCGGATTGTGCCGGCACAACGGCCCGATCAGCGTCGCTTCCAGTTGCCGGTACAACACTTCGCTCGCGGCAAAGTGGCCGGGGTTGGCCAGATAGCCGCTCAGCACGATAGCGGCGGCCTCGTAACAGCGTGTGACATCCGCCGCCGGAAAATAGGCCACTTGCGCAATCGCCGCCTCTACCTGCCAGCCATCCGCCACCGCCGGCAGCAGCCGCGTGATCACCCCCGGCGTGAATACCGGGATGCGTGCCAGCCGCTGCAGCTGTGCGGCCAACTGCAGCACGCGCCAGGCCCACTGCGCCACGCACTGTTCGCCAGCCGTCCACAGGGGGTCCAGGGCAGCGGGCGTGAGCGCTAACCGGAATGTCGCCGCCAGCCAGGCGTCGGCCGCCTGCCAGTCGGCGTCTGGCGCCAGCGCCGCAGAGCGGAAGCGGAGGGTCTGAACCGGCTGGGACAGCCCGTAGCGGTAAACCGGCGAACGGGCAGGCTGCAACTCGAGTATGTAGGTCATGAAAAAAAGCATAAAAAATGGCAGTGGCGCGCGCCACTGCCATGGTCAGTCATAAAACCGGCTGGCTTAGAACATCCAGCGCAGTTTGACCGACACGGTCTGGTTCAGGAAGTCGGTCTTGTACAGCGCATCGTAACGGCCGGTGATTTCCATGCCGCTGGCGGTTTTGTGGGTCAGGCCGAAGCCGCCACGCACCTGCCACGGGCTGGGTTCTGCACCGTAGGTGACAAATGCCGCATTGGGCGCACCAGCAAAGGCCGACACGATGGACGAGCGCTCGTTGAGGGTATCGTAACCGACGCCGAGGTTGGCCTGCAGCTGGGTGCCGTTGCCAAGATCCTTGTTCAGCTTGCCTTCCAGCGCCAGTACCAGTGCGTCCGACTTACGGCTTTGCACCTGCAGGTTCAGTGCGCCGGCACCGGTTTCGCTGTAGGCCTGATCCTTGATCCAGGTGTAGTCGGCACGCAGCGACGGAATGACCGTGGTACTGCTATCCAGCGCATAGCTGCGACCGATACCCAGGCCGGCATGCGCGGTGAAGCTGTCATAGTCGGAATAGGCCGTGGACTGGGTGAACGCGATCCGGCGCTCGCCCTGCGAGTTGCCCTGGCCAACGTCCACCTGGAAATTCAGGTTGGTGCGCTCGTCCAGGCTGTAGCTGCCGTAGCCGACCAGCTGATAGACATCCACTTCGCTGCTCTGCTTCGCGACCGTGGACTTGCCGTCGATATCGATATTGGCATAGGCCAGCGCGCCACCCAGACGCAGCTGTGGCGACAAGGCACCGTCGACCCCGAGCGTCAGACCACGGGTGCGCGCATCATAGCCGGCCACGCCGTCACGGTTTTCCTGCTCCGCCCAGGAGCCGAACGGTTTTACCCACACATAACGGTCGCTGAACGCCTGGTCACCGGCCGACAGGCCGGTACTGCCTTCGATACGTGCCTGCACGATCTGGTTGACGCTGGACAGCGCATCCTGCGTCGCGGCGATGGAAGCACCGGTATGCAGCGGCAGGGTCTGCGACACCGCGTCGGACACTTCCTGTGCCGTAGCCAGCTGGCCCAGCGCATCGACCACTTCTTGCAGACCGGTGGCACCGGAGTCCAGCACCTGTGCCGCGCCCAGCCCCGGGGTATTGCTGTTGTCACGCGCCGCCTGCTCTACCGTCAGTGCGCGCACGGCATCGATATACAGGGTGTTGGAGAGCACCCGCTGCTCGAAGTTGAACAGCGCACTGTTGTCGGTGATCTGCGAGAAGGTGCCGTTGAGGGAGCTCGACCCGTGGATGATGCCGAAGGAGTTGAGGCCCGAGCTCAGGCTCAGGCCGCTGTTGGCTTTCACGTCCACATCCAGCGTGCCGTTCAGGTTAACGTTGGCCGCCTGCAGGTAGCTGTAGCTGCCCTCGTCACTGGTGGAGACAATGGCGACCCGCAGCGTGGCACCGGACTCCTGGCTGAAGGTGCCGCTCAGCTGCGCTGAACCGGCGCTACCGCTATTGCGCAGGTCGTCCTTGTCGGCGCCATTCTTGAGCGTCACCACGCCACCGCCAGCATTGGTCAGGTTGGTGGCGACGATGGAGCCAGCGATCTGGCCCTCGTTAAAAATATTGACGCTCTGCCCCGGGCTGCCTGCACGGTTCACCGCATAGTTCTGCCCCACCATCATACCGCTGCTGTTGTTGTTGATCTGGGTGCTGTAAGTACCTGAGGTATCCTGCACATAAATCGCAGTATTGCCGGTGATGCGGCCACTGTTGTCAATGGAGGTAGAAAACTCGTTGCCAGTGCTGACCGTAACGGCAGTGCTGCCGCTCACATCGATGGCACCGGCAGAGCTAACGGTCAGGTTGCTACACACCGTCGCCGCCGTGGTTGTCTCGGTGGTGACGGAGGTAGCGCAGCCGACCGCTTGCGCCGAACCGGCGGCCAAGGCAAAACAGGCGGCGGCAGTGGCCAGCACCAGCGGTTTTTGCTTGCTGGCAGGTTGGCCGCAGGCAGGACGGGCAGAGAATGGGGTGGGCATGGCTATTCCTAAGTCTGGTACAGGTGGCGACATTGTGATTACATAAAGACAACTTGAAAATAAAATGTCATAACATCGAGCAATTTATTATCCCTACTGTGGTTTTCCATACTCGAAAACAGGGATGACAGCCCGCCAATACAGGCGTTGCGTCGCCAAGGGCACAAACTGCCTGCACATGACCACCACAGCAACACTGCCGGTATGCAGCGCACTTTATAAACAAACTTTGAAAAATACCTCGATGCCGCAACTCAATCTTGCCCACATGGAGCTGTTTCCGACCCGGGTCTGGTCGGTCAGCCTGTCAACCCTGAACGAGCACGTGCCGCAATGGACAGCACAGATCGAATCGTGGCGGCAGCAGAATCCGGTTGCGGAGGGACGCTCCAACCGCATGGGCTGGAACAGTACGCAGACACTGTTTGACGACCCGCATTTTCTGCCGCTGGCACAGGCGGTGCGCACCGTTTTTGATTTCATCCTCAACGAAATGGGCCCGCCACTGCATCGCTACCAGCTGAAAGCCTGGGCCAATGTGCACGACGCTGGCGGCTACAATACTTTTCACAATCACGCCGGTGCGCTGCTCAGCGCCTGTTACTACCTGAAGGTACCCGCCGGCAGCGGGCCCATCGTGCTGCGTGACCCGCGACCCGGCGCGCTGTTGTCACCGTGGCAGGGCAGCTTGCGCCCCAACGCCGGCAGCGAAATTTCCATTGCCCCGGAAGCCGGCCAGCTACTGGTGTTCCCCAACTGGCTGGAACATGGCACCGAAGCCCATGCCGGCAGCGAGTCGCGCATCTCGATCCCGGTCAATGCCGTCCTGGGCATCTGACCCGGGGCTTCCGTGACACGCCGCCCCCGGCTTGCCCGCTGCCAGGCCGCTTGCTATACACAGGACAGCCCGCAACAACAAGGGCGATGCCATGCGCGCATGACGCCCGCCTTGTGATAAAGGCAGCAGGAAACGCCGCGCGCGCCCGCTTGCGGCCAACCTTTCGATGCGGCCGCTGGCACCAACTTGCAGCGAGGTGACTCCCGCCATGACACCCGGTTCACGAACCTGCCTGTTTGACGCGGCGCAACTGAAGGATCTGCTCGATGCCATGGCCGCGCGGAGCGCCGGCTTGCTGCGCGGCCGGCAACGCGTGGCGGTGATCGGCATCCGCCGCCGTGGCGCGCCACTGGCCGACCTGCTCACCGAGCGGCTGGTGGCGGTGCATGGCATGGCGCCGCCGTTGCGGCTGGACCTGCTGGTCAAGCGCTACGCCGACGACCTCACCCTGCTGCACCCGGAAACACAACTTACCGAGCAGGCGCAACACGCGGCGCTGGATCTCTCCGGCTACACCCTGCTGGTGGTCGACGACGTGCTCTACAGCGGGCACTCCATCCTGAAGGTGGTGACTTATCTGGTGCAGAAGCAACCCGCCGCCATCCGGGTCGCCGTGCTGGTGGAGCGGGCCGGCCGCTGTCTGCCGCTGGCCGCCGACGTGGTCGGCACCCGGCTGGAGATTGCGCCCCCGGACATCATCGAGTGCCATGTGCCGCCGTTTGAAAGCGACTTCAAGATCGAGCTTTTGCAGCCCGATCGCCCCACTGACCCGGACGGAAAACGCCATGTTTGCAGACCGCGATGATGCCGCGCGCCAGTTGGCCGCACGGCTGCAGCCCTACAGGGGCCAGCACCCGCTGCTGCTGGCCATCCCGCGCGGTGCGGTGCCGATGGCCAGGTTGCTCGCCGACGTGCTGGACGGGGATTTCGATGTCGTGCTGGTGCGCAAGCTGCGCGCGCCGCGCCATGCGGAAACCGCCATCGGTGCCATTGACGAAAGCGGCTGGACCTACCTGGCGCCCTACGCGGCGGCGATGGGCGCGGATCAGGACTACATCGAGCGCGAGAAACAGACGCAGCTGGCGACCATCCACGCGCGACGGGAAAGCTACACCCCGATCCGGCCGCCGCTTGATCCCGCCGGCCGGCTGGTGATCGTGGTCGACGACGGCCTGGCGACCGGCGCCACCATGCTGGCGGCACTGCACGCGCTGCGCCACAAAAAGCCGGCGCGGCTGGTCTGTGCCGTGCCGGTGGCCTCGCCCGATGCGCTGGAGCTGGTGCGCCCGCTGGCCGACGAGGTGGTCTGCCTGCACGCGCCGCCCTACTTCCAAGCCGTCGGCCAGTTCTACCGCCACTTCCCGCAGGTGGAAGACGAGGAAGTGATCGCGCTGCTCGGCGGCTGAAGCCGTTGTCGCCGCCGAACGAATCTGCTGACGGTCGCAAGCCGCAGCCGTTGCCGGCAACAGGCGGCACAAACCCGCCGCCTTGCCACGCCATAGTCTTGCACCCGTCCTGGCTTCATTAGACCTTGACAGTGGTTCCGCTCTGCCAACATAATTTTACCAGACGGTATAGTTATTTAACGGGTAACGGGGCAAGCGGACACGCTGCGTGCCGACTTTGCCGTCCCTCTTTGGTGCGAAATGTCCGCCCCTGCCATCGTCTGGTATGGAACGGAGATCGAAGCACGCGTAACGAGGACAAGAACGGACAATGGGCAAACCGTAACGACTCGTTCAACAAGGTGGCCATGCCCCGGTTACCGGACTTCACACCAGGAAGCCGCCAGGCTGTAACGATAAATAAGATGGGGTGTCTATGAGTACGCTGAGCCGCTGTGCCCTGGTTGCCCTTATGGTGCTTTGTTTTGCGATTCTTGGCATGTCCATTCATGAATTCATCCCGTTCCAGATGAGTTTTCCAATGGACATGGCCCGTTCCATATCGGGCCTGGTTGGCACGCTGTTCGCTATCGTTCTGGGTTTGCTGGTGTCGTCATCCTACAATGCCTTTAACGGTCATCAGGCCGACTTGAATTCACTAGTAACCGTCCTGGCCAATATCGATCTGCTGCTAAAGAGATTCCAAGCCAAGGACAATGCCTCTCGTCACATCCTGAGGGAAATTGTCATCGCCCTGCATTGTCGCTACTGGCCTGAAAAAAATGGCACGCACTGGAAAAAGGTCGGCTATGCCAATCTTTCTGACGACATCGATGGCATGATCGAGATCAACAAGATCGCGGAAAGCATGCCCGGCGTAACGCAAGATGACATTAATGCCATCCGGCAACTTTCCAGTAATTTTGTAACCACTCAATCCAATATCATCAGAAACCTGTCGAACCAGGTTCCGTCACTGTTGCTATTCATCATTTTTGGCTGGGCATGCCTGTTGTTTTTTCTATATGGCTGTACAGGTGAGGCCAGCTTGTTTTCTGCTTTTCTGCTGTCCATGGGGTCCTTGGCCGTTGCCAGTACAAATTTCCTGATACTGGAATTAACCCAACCCTACCATGGCATTTTCAAGGTCTCGAGCGCGGCGCTGGATTTACTGATTGACTCCATGAACAAAGACCAACAAGAACTCTCGTCAAATAAGCAACCCGCGACATTCATTTGAATGATTTTTATCTGGTGCCTGCTTTTCAAAAAATGCCCAACATCCAATGATGTCGAATCGTAAAAACAGCACGCATCATCACGCCAAGACCGCCTGCCACGAATGTGACTTGCTGCAGGTACTGCCGGTTGCCGTCACGCAAAACGTGGTCTGCTGCCGCTGCGGCGCACTGCTGCATCGCGCGCCGGGTGATCAGCCGCAGACCTCGCTGGCGCTGGTGTTGGCCACCCTGTTCGTCTTCGCGCTGGCCAATGTGTTTCCCGTGGTGGGGCTGGAGGTGGGCGGGGTGCGCACCGCCACCACGCTGCTGGGCACCGTCTCTCAGCTGATGCGTCAGGACATGCTGCCGGTGGCCATGCTGGTGCTGTTCACCGGTGTGCTGCTGCCGGGCATCGAGTTGCTGGCCTTGCTCTACCTATTGCTGCCATTGACGCTGGGCCGTGTGCCGCGCGGCTTCCCCAGCGTGATGCGCGCGATCCAGATGCTGCACCCCTGGGGGATGGTGGAAGTATTCTTGCTCGGCGTACTGGTGTCGCTGGTCAAGTTGGCCCATCTGGCCCAGGTGCACCCCGGCATCGGGCTGTGGTCGTTTTTCGTGCTGATCGTGCTGCTGGCCACCAGTGCCAGCCGCTTCGACGCGGCCCTGCTGTGGGAGCGATACGAAGCATGCCGCGCTATCCGCTGAATTCCGCCGCCGCGCGCGGCTGGTGGCATTGTCACGCTTGCGGCCTGTTGTGCCGGGGCGTGAATGAGCGTCTCGGCACGGCGGCCGTCTGTCCACGCTGCGGGGCCGAGGTGAGGGCGCGCAAGAAGCGCAGCGTGGAATACGCCTGGGCCTTCCTGCTGGCGGCCATCATCTGTTATCTGCCCGCCAATCTGCTGCCCATCATGGAAACCGTCATGCTGTCCGGTACGCAGAGCGACACCATCATGAGCGGCGTGGTGTTCCTCTGGCAAAGCGGCTCCTGGCCGCTGGCACTGGTGGTCTTCATTGCCAGCGTGCTGGTGCCGCTGCTCAAGATTCTGGCCATGCTGCTGTTGCTGGTCACCGTACAGTGCCGCTCGCGCTGGGCGCCGCGACAACGCACGCGACTGTACCGCTTACTGGAAGCCATCGGCCCGTGGTCGATGCTGGATATTTATGTCGTGGCGCTGCTGGTGTCGCTGGTGCAGCTGCAGTCGCTGGCCAGCATCAAGGCCGGCCCTGGCGCCATGGCCTTCGGCGCGGTAGTGGTGCTCACCATGCTGTCCGCCATGTGTTTCGACCCCAGGCTCATCTGGGATCCCATCGAGGTAAATGATGATCGACAAGCGTGACGACGCGCCGGACGAGCCGGTGCAACAGGAATTGCCGCAGGCCAGGCTGGAGGAACGACGGCGCTGGTCACCCTCGCTGGTGTGGCTGATCCCGGTGGTGGCCGCGCTGATAGGCGGCTACCTGACCGTGCAAGCCATCCTGTCGCGCGGCCCCACCATTACCATCGCTTTTCACAACGCCGAAGGCCTGGAGGCCGGCAAGACGCGCATCAAGTACCGGGATGTGGACATCGGCGAGGTGACCTCGGTAAAAGTGAGCGAGGACCGCAAGAGCATCATTGCCACCGCGCAGATAAGCAAGGAAGCCGAGCCCTATCTCACCAGTGACAGTCGCTTCTGGATTGTCCGGCCGCGCATCGCCGGCGGCAGCGTGTCCGGTCTCGGCACCCTGCTGTCCGGCGCCTATATCGGCATGGATGCGGGGCGGAGCAAGACCAGCAGCCAGCGTTTCACCGGTCTGGACGTGCCTCCCATCATCACCGGCGACCTGCCGGGCAGGCAGTTCGTGCTGAAATCCGCCGATCTCGGTTCGCTGGACATCGGCGCGCCGGTGTACTTCCGCCGGGTTCCGGTAGGACAAGTGGTCGCCTACGCCCTCGACAAGAGTGGGCAGGGGCTGGACCTCACCGTCTTCATCAACGCCCCCTACGACCGCTTCGTGGTGCCGGATACCCGCTTCTGGCACGCCAGCGGTGTAGACCTTTCCATTTCCGCCAACGGGCTGAAGGTAAACACACAGTCTCTGACGGCCATCGCGCTGGGAGGCATCGCCTTCGAGTCGCCCTCCTCTGGCGAGAACGCGCAGCCAGCCGCCGCAAACGCGGTATTCGGCCTGGCAGAAACCCGCGATGTGGCCATGCGCACGGCGGATCACGAGGTGTATCCGATACGGCTCAAATTCCAGCAGTCGGTGCGTGGCCTCTCCGTGGGTGCGCCGGTGGACTTCCGTGGCATTGTCATTGGCGAGGTGACGGCCATCGGCCTGGAACAGGACAAGGCGCGCAAGGATTTCAACATGCTGGTGGATGTGCGCATCTTTCCCAGCCGCTTGCTGGCCATGTCGAGCAACCTCGACAAGGACCGCAGCCTTCGCCAGCAACTGTCGCTCAAGCAAATGGTGACAAACGGCCTGCGCGCCCAATTGCGCTCCGGCAGCCTGATCACCGGCCAGCTGTTCGTGGCGCTGGACTTCTTCCGCGACGCCAAGCCGGCACAACTGGGACACGAGCAGGACATTGACGTGATGCCGACCATCCCGGGCGATCTGGAAGAGCTGCAGGCCATGATGCAACGCATCGCCCGCAAGCTGGACAAGATGCCGCTGGAATCCATCAGCGCAGGACTGGACCAGTCCGTTCACGAGTTGCGCGCCATGCTGGCCGCCACCCGCCAACTGATGGGCAACATCGACGACAAGATGCTGCCGCGGGCCACGCAAACACTGGACAAGCTGCAAAAGACGCTGGACGACACCCAGCAAGTGCTGCAGGCCAACTCGCCGCTACAGCAGGACATGCGCAACGCCGCGCTTGAGGTCAGCGAAACCGCGCGCAGCGTCCGTGCCCTGGTCGACTATCTCGACCGTCATCCCGAAGCACTGATTCGCGGCAAGCAAGGAGACGCCCAATGAAATGCCGCTTCGCACTCCTTGCGGTACTGATGCTGGTGGGCTGTGCCTCCGTGCCAGCCACCTTCCATGACCTCGCCGCCATCGCACCGGCTCCGGGCGAGCTGACTTCCGGCGCCAGTCTGCTGGTGGGGCCGGTGACCTTGCCGGCTGGCGTAGACCATCCCCAGCTGGTGCTGGAACAGCCGGATGGCCGTTTGCTGTTGGCCGAGGAGCAGCGCTGGGTCGCCAGCCTGCCGCGACTGCTCGCGCAGGCGGTGGCCCTGGATTTGTCGCGCCAGTCAGGCCTGGGCACCGTGTACGCTTGGCCGCAGCCCGGCTTGGCGCAGACCGATTTTTCGCTCCTGCTTGATGTGAGGGTGTTCCGGCTGGCCCCCGGCAAGGAGGCCGAGCTGGAGGCTGGCTGGCGCCTGCTTGCCAAGGGACGGGACCGGCCGTTGCTGACCGGGGTGTTCCACGCCAGGGAGGCCGTTACCGGTGGCCAGGTGAGCGATGTGGTGAAAGCACAGGCGCGACTGCTTGACCGGCTGGCCCAGTTCCTGTCCGCGAAATTCTGTGAGCAAATACGTTTGTCCCCCGCTGGGGCGTTTTAATGGAATGCACCTTGCCGGAACCGGCAACGGGGCGGCACCGTGGCCTCGCCGCTGATCGATGCGAGCGCACCATCGACGGCCAATCGATCGGCCGGGGCGCTGGACACCGCGATCCCCCCGAAGGACTGGCCAAACCAGCCATCAACGGCGGCGTTGTCGGCTTTGCGCCTGGCACCGGGAGCGAAACCGAAGCGGACTGGCGGGGACACGAAGCCGAAACGGGTGCCAAGCGAGGTTAGCGACAACAGCGCGGCGATGACGACAAGCGCCAGCGTAGTCGCCACCAACCGCAGAGGCGGCTGGCTTTACAGCGCTGAAACCGTTGTCACCGCCGGACGGGACAGCCCGGCGGCATCCGCCGGCAACCCCGAACCACCCTGGCGCCGCGTCAGCCGCGCTACAGCCCGGCCAGCACCTCGTCCAGCGTGCCCAGCAGCTGGTCGGCGTTGGCGCGCGAGAACGGCAGCTGCGGCCGCAGCTTGAGAATGTTGCCGGCAGGGCCGGTGGCGCTGATCAGGATGCGGCGCTCGCGCAGCGCGTTGACGATGCGGGCGGTTTCCGCCGTGGCTGCGGTCTTGCGCTGCCGGTCGCTCACCAGCTCCACCCCCAGGAAAAAACCGGCGGCGCGCACATCGCCGATCAGTTCATGCTTTGCGGCCAACGTTTCGAAGCCGGCCTTCAGGTAGGCGCCGGTGTCGCGCGCATTCTGCTGCAGGCCCTCGTCGCGGATGATGTCCAGCACCGCCAGGCCGGCGGCGCAGGACACCGGATTGCCGCCGAAGGTATTGAAATAGCGCACCTGGCGGCCGAAGGCGTCGATGATCTCCGGCCGTGCCGCCAGCCCGGCAATCGGGTGGCCGTTGCCCATCGGCTTGCCCATGGTGACGATGTCCGGGGTGATGCCGTGGCGCTGGAAGCCCCAGAAGTGGCTGCCGCTGCGGGCAAAGCCGGCCTGCACTTCGTCGGCGATGAACAGCCCACCGGCGGCGCGGATGGCCGCCACCGCGCCGGCGAGAAAGCCTGCCGGCTCGGCAAACACGCCGTCGCTGGTAAACAGCGTATCCACCAGCAACGCCGCCGGCTGGATGCCGTGCCGCTGCAGGTCGGCGATGGCCTGCTCCACGTGGCGGGTAAAGCGTGCGCCCACGTCCTCGTCCGGATAGCGGTAAGCGTCGGGCGCCGGCACGGTGCGCACGTGCACGCCCAGCGGCACGTTGTGGCCGAAGGCCGGCGAGCATTCCGCCACGCTGCTGGTAACGCCGTGATAGGCATGACTAGTGACGATCACGCCGGCACCGCCGCTGTAGTTGGCCGCCAGCCGCAGCGCCAGATCGTTGGCCTCGCTGCCGGTGCAGGTGAACATCGCCTGGCTCACGGCCCCCGGCAGCGTCGCCAGCAGCCGCTCGGCGTAGTCGAGAATGACGTCGTTGAGGTAACGGGTGTGGGTGTTCAGCGTCGCCGCCTGGCGGGCGATGGCGTCCACCACCCGCGGGTGACTGTGCCCGACCGAGGCGACGTTGTTGTACACGTCCAGATAGGCGTTGCCGTCCGGATCGTACAGCCACACCCCCTCGCCGCGCACCACGTGCAGCGGCTGTTCATAGAACAGCCGGTAGGCCTGGCCCAGCACCTGCTGCCGGCGCTGGATCAGCGCCTGCTCACGCGCCGGCAGGCTGCCTGCGGTGGCCGGGTCGAAGGCATTGGCCATGCGTTGGTCCTTGCTGCTCATGCTTGTCCTTTCATGCCGCACACCTGCAGCAAAAATACCTGCGCCTGCTCGCGGCCGACGGCTTGCAGCCGTTGCAGGCCGTCCCAGCTCAGGCCGTTGTTGCGCAGGATGTAGGTCTTGTTTTCCGGATATCGGCTGGCGCGCCAGCCGGTGATGGTCACCGTCATGCACAGCCGGGTGAGGATCAGCTCGTACAGTAGCTCGACCTCCTCGCGCCGCAGCGGGTACAGCGCATGGTAGCCGGCGATCAGCTCGGCGGCGCTATCCAGCGGGTTGGCATTGCCGGACAGCTGGTAGGAACAGGCCACCGCCAGCTCACACACCAGCGGCGCCTGCACCATGTCGCCAAAGTCGATCAGTCCACTGGTGGTGACCTGATCCTGCGCATCCACCAGCACGTTGTAGGGGTTGAGGTCGTTGTGGATCACCTGCCGGCGCAGGCCGGCCAACGCCGGCTGGATCTCGCGCCGGAAATGCGCGACGAACGCCGCCAGCGTGTCGGTCTGCGGCCCCGGCGGCAGTTCGGCCAGCAGCGGCTGCAGCCGCTCGCTGTGCTGGATGTCCCACAGCAGCGCGTGGTCGGCGGACGGGTGTTCAAAATCGCTGAGCGCCAGATCCAGCCGCGCCAGCGTCTGTCCCAGGTCGCGGCGCTGGGCGGCACTGCGCGTGATCTGGTGCAAAGGTTGGCCGCCAAGGTAGCTGAACAGGCGCAGCACCCGCTGCGTGCCGTCCGCCAGCGTTATCGCCGCATACGGCTCGCCATCCAGCCGCGGGATCACCCGCGGGATCGGTAGTGCCGGGTCGCGGCTGGCGGCATGCAGCAGCGCACGGGTCTGGAAATCGGTGACGCCGCGCGCCTCGGCCGGGTGCGTCAGCTTCAGCACGTACTGCTGGCCGTCGTCGCCGTGGATGTGGAAGTTCTGGTCGCGCTCGCTGTTGAGCGGGCTGGCGTTGCCGCGCAGGCCGTAGTGCTGCCACAGCAGCAGGCTGGCGGCCTCGGGCGTGGTGGCGCTGCCCATGGTGGAAAACAGCTGGTCGATGCTGTCAGACATGCTGGCCTCCGTTGATGTGGATTTCCGAGCCGTTGATATACGAGGAACGGTTGGAACACAGGAAGTAGATCGCCTCCGCCACCTCGTGCGGCGTGCCCAGCCGCTGCATCGGCACATCGTGCTCGACGATTTTGGCGGTGTCCGGCGACAGGATGGCGGTGTCGATCTCGCCGGGGGCGATGGCATTGGCGCGGATGCCATGCGGCGCGAACTCGTGCGCCAGCTCGCGGGTCAGCGCCGCCAGCCCAGCCTTGGACGCGGCGTAGGCGACGCCGGCAAACGGGTGCACGCGCGAACCGGCGATGGAGGTGACGTTGACGATGCTGCCCTGCCCTTTTTTCAGCTCCGGAAACAGCGCCCGCGCCAGCAGCGCGGTGGACACCAGATTGACGTTCAGCACCCGGCCCCAGGTGTCCATATCGCTGTCCAGGATGCCCAACCGCGCGCCGTTGGGCCCCTTGGGCGAGATGCCGGCATTGTTCACCAGCGCGTGCAGCTCGCCATCCGGCAGCCGGCTGCGCACCTCGGCCACCAGCGCATCGAGGCAGGACAGGTCGGCCAGATCGGCCTGCACATGGCTGGCGCGCGCCGACGGCCAGCGGCAGTCCTCGGAGAACGGCTGCCGCGACACGGTAAAGATGTGCCAGTTGTGCTCCTGAAACAGCTTGACGGTGGCGTGGCCGATGCCGCGGCTGGCCCCCGTCAACAGCATGTAACGCTTTTGATCCGGCATGGCAGACTCCTGGTTGCAGTGGTGGCGGCCGTTGCGGCGGACCGGTGGCCATGCCGACCGTGCGGCGCTGGCTGGCGTGCCGTGACATCGCGGCACCCAATTTATGATGCATCATATTTGTTGCATTTTTTAATTGCAAGCACATCGATTTTTTGACTCTCGGCATGAAAAAACCCGCCGAAGCGGGTTGTTGCTAGTGATGGCCGGTCTTCACTCTCCGAAGAATGACCGGCGAATCGAGTGGCGCAGGTCCTGAGCGAATCGCTTCAGCTCCTCAAGGTCGGAGCCGTCGCTAGCCACGTAGCGGTCAACGTAGATTGAGGTCGCGTTCTTGGATTCATACATATCAACGCTATACATCTTTGCGCCATTTGGCTGAATCGTGAGTCCATAAGCGGCAGCATACCCCTTGACGGCACGTTCAACCCGGTCGGCATCAGACCCCTTGTCCACATACGAATCCATTATTATTTTCATGCAAGACTGATACTTGTCTTCTGCCCGAGAAACCTCAACGAACACGGGGTTGTTCTTGCTGCCGCATACGGTGCTGATGTCAGTCTTGAACTCGCCAATCACCGGCGGCTGCAATCTGATACTAAGATAGAGCGTGTCCTCTAACTTTTTGTTATTGATCCTGCCAAGTACCAAGACCCCATATGATCCATTCTTGTCGCCTGATTTGTAGTCTTGGACTGACGACCAAGAATTCAGAACAGTCCACTCACCACCAAGTGCAAACGATCGCCCATCAATGTTGACCCCGGTAATACGGTCGTTCTGCCGGAAAGCGTCTTCGAATTTCTTCGCCTGACTCACCACCGTGTCAAAGAAGCCGAACTCCACTTTCCCTTCATTTGCCTGAACAAGCCCACTCACCAACGCCATAAAGCTAGCCACCAGTACCATCTTCTTCATGTCGAATCCTCCGCAAGATGATGCAGATCATATCATGACAATTGGATTGACCAGGCGATAGTCATCCCCCACTAAATCCATCTGCACTAGACATGCGGCCAACCTTGCCGCACCGCGCGCCACGTACCTTGTGTTTATTTGATGCATCATATTTGCTAATGCCGATGCTAGAATCGGGCCATTCAATCTTGCGGCACGCCCCACCATGACCGACGCGCTGGACACGCTGGAACACGACAACCTCGGTAGCACCGTCTACCACCTGCTGTGCAATGCCCTGATCCAGGGCAAGCTGAAGCCGGGCGAGCGCCTGAAGATCCGCGAGCTGGCGGCGCGGCTGGGCACCAGCGTTACCCCGGTGCGCGATGCCATCCTACGGCTGGTACAGGAACAGGCGCTGGCGATGAAATCGGCGCGCGACATCCGCGTGCCGCACATGACGGTGGCGCGCTATCTGGAGATCCGCGCCATCCGCATCAAGCTGGAAGGGTTGGCCGCAGAAATGGCGGCGCAAAATGCCAGCGCCGAGCAAATCGCGCAGCTGGAAGAGCTGGTGCGGCAGAACGAGCAGGCGATTGCCGACGGCGATACCGCCCGCGGTTGCGACCTGAACCAGCGCTTTCACTTCGCGCTGGTCGACATCGCCGGCATGCCCTTCCTGCAGGGCATCCTGTACCGCATCTGGCTGCAGATGGGGCCGCTGATTGCCGACGTCTACGGTGACGGCGGCGACGACATGCTCGACTTCCACTACCCGGTGCTGGCCGCCATCCGCGCCCATGACGGCCCGGCTGCCGCCCTCGCCATCAGCGATGACATCCTGTGCGGCGGGCAGGTGATCCTGCAGCACCTGCAAGCCGCCGCGGTGGCGCCGCCCGCGGTGTAAGCGCCGGGCGCCTCCCAACCCGACCCGCCACCCACGCCACAAAAACGGGGCGCCGCTGTCACACAGCGCGCCCCCGGCCACAATCCCTGCCACAAACCGCCCCACCGGCAGCGCCCGCTGCCCAGGCCATCCCCTGCGTGCGCAGCACGGCACCCGCGTATCCATTACTGGCGTCTGCTACAGCACCCCATCCCCTGCGTGCGCGGCACGGCGGCGACGGCGGTCGATGATTATGTGCGTCAGCAGACAGACGCCAACAGCACGGCGCCGCAAGCTGCAACTAGCCAAGCCAGCATGAACCCAGGCGCCAACGCCGACCAGGGCAGTACGCGCGGGGGCAACGCGGCAAACGGCGATAAGGCCAGCGACGGCAATCAGGCGTGACGCACCGCGTTCCGCGCCAAGCCGCACCGGTCATGCCGTCTTGCGCAAGCAGGACTCGTCATACGAGGAGATGCAACATGAAAAAAATCATTCTGTTAATGACCGCCCTGCTGCTCGGCACGGCGGCTTACGCCGACGATATTGCGCTGGGCGAGCCAGGCTACGGCGGGACCGGCTGTCCGGCCGGCACGGTCGATGTCACCCTGAGTCCGGATGCCAAATCCTTGAGTCTGTTATTCGACGAATACCAGGTCAGCGTCGGTGGAAGCAGCGGCAAAAGCTTTGACCGCAAGAGCTGCAACATCGCCATCCCCGTGCACGTGCCGCAAGGACTGAGCGTGTCGATCCTGAAAATCGACTTCCGCGGCTTTAATCACCTGCCGCAGTCGGCGACCTCGCAGTTCAACGTCGAGTACTTCTTCGCCGGCACCCGTGGCCCGACCTTCCAGCGGCGATTTCGCGGTCCCATTGATGAAGACTATCTGATCAGCAACACGCTGACTGCCGAGTCGATCATCTGGTCGCGTTGTGGCGAGGACGTCAACCTGCGCACCAACTCGAGCATGCGCGTGAACACGGTTTCCAACAGGGAAGCCATGGCGTCGATCGATTCCGAAGACGTCAATGCCTCGATCATCTACCACCTGCAGTGGCGCAATTGCCGCTGAGCCCATCGCGGGCGGTGCCTGGCAGCAGGCGCCGCCCGGTTCATGAAAGGAAACGACCATGACCTGGCTGCTGCGTAGTCTTCTCGCCTGTGCCGGGCTGCTGTGCCTGCCGGCACAGGCCCAGGAAAGCAACGGTTGCCCCGCGGGCAGCTACTCCGTCATCAGCTCGCCTGATGGCACCACCCTGAGCATCTTGTTTGACCAGTTCACCGTCGCCAACAACGCGAATGCCGTGAGCGGCGCGCAACGCAAAGTCTGCCGCATCACGTCCCCGCTCAATTTACCGGCCGGTTATTCCATCGGTGTCTACAGGGTCGACTACCGCGGCTTTGCCAAACTGGCGGCGAAACAGGAAACCGCACTCGACGTGCAATACTTCCTGGGGCCACGCGACAACGCACACGGCCGCGCCTTCAAACGCAAGATCAAAGGCCCGCATGAAAACGACTACCTGTTTACGGAAAACATCGGCGCCGGACAAATGAAACGGGTCGGCTGCGGCGCGGCGGCGAGGCTTGATGTCAGCATCACCCTAAGCCTCGATGGCGAGCTGCGGCGCGGCGCGGCCATGGCGTCGCTGGACACCACCGATGCCGCCCCGGGCGCGGCCCTGGTCTACCATCTCAATCTCAAGCCGTGCCCGTCTTGACGCGGCCGCCGGCCTTTGGCTTGCGCAGCACATAGCTGGCGATGCTGCCGATCAGCACGCCCCAGAACGCGGCGCCCAGTCCGGCGTAGCTCATGCCGGAGGCGGTCGCCAGGAAGGTGATCATGGCCGCCTCGCGCTGCTCCTCGTCCTGCAGCACCGCCAGCAGGTTGGCCGTGATCGCGCCGATCAGCGCCACCCCGGCCAGAATGGCGACCAGCGCCTTGGACAGCGCCGCGAACAGCAGCACGATCGCCCCCGAAAACAGCCCGCCCAGCAGATAGAACACACCATTGGCAATCCCCGCCACATAGCGCTTGTCCGGGTCTTCGTGCGCGTCCTTGCCGGTACACAGCGCCGCGGTGATCGCGGCCACCACGATGGTCACCCCGCCCAAACAGGCGACCAGCAGCGAGGCCACGCTGGTGACCAGCAGGATAGGCCGCGCCGCAATGGCATAGCCGGCACCGCGCAGAATGGCCATCCCCGGCAGGAACTGTCCGGTGAGGCTGACGATGACCAGCGGGATGGCCAGGCTCAGCGTCGCCGCGATGCTCCACTGCGGCGCGATGAACTGCGGCCGCGTCAGGCTGAAGCTCGCCCCGCCGCCATGCAGCGTGCCGGTCGCCAGCGACAGCAGCACGCCGACCAGCAACACCAGCACGATGCAGTAGCGCGGCAACAGGCGGCGGAACAGCAGATAGGCCAGCACCATGCTGATGCCCAGCAGTGGCGCCGCCGTCGCCGAGCTGAACGCCTGCACCCCGAACTGGAACAGGATGCCCGCCATCATCCCCGCCGCAATGCCGCGGGGAATCCGCTGCATGATGCGGTCGAAGTAGCCGGACCAGCCGATCAGGAAGAGGATCAGCGCCGCGGTGATGTAGGCGCCCACCACCTGCGGCAGTGGCAGCGCCGGGAACAGCGTCACCAGCAGCGCGGTGCCGGGTGCAGACCAGGCGGTGATCACCGGCACCTTGGTTGTCCAGCTCAGCAAGATGCCGGACAGCGCGGCGCCGATCGAAATCGCCCACACCCACGACGCCACCATGTCGCGGCCGACATGCCCGACTTCCGCCGCATGAAAAAAGATCACCAGCGGCCCGGCGTAGGACACCAGCACCGCCAGAAAACCGGCACTGACCGCTGACAGCGACCAGTCCCGCCGCAGGCGTGTCAGCGCGCCGCAGCCGCGGGTCGTGCATTGCTTAAACCACATCTTCGCTCCTCCCATATTCACGCCTTGCGCCGCCGCACGCGGCAGTGCTGCGTTCTGTCATTGTCCCGCCCGCGCTTGCGGCCAACCTTGCCGGCAAAAAAAGGCGCGCCCTTCGCCGTGGGAACGGCCAAAGACGCGCAGCAAGGAAAGGGGAACTCGAAAAAAACAACTAGCCCTGATCGCCACCACCGACCGGCAACACCGTGCCGGTGATGTAGGAGGACTCCTCCGACGCCAGGAACAGGATCGCCGCCACCTGCTCCGCGATCGTGCCGTAACGGTGCATCAGGCTGGAGGCGATGGTCTGGTCGACGATGCCCTGATACCAGCCGGCCTCCTGCGCGCTCATCGGCGCCGCGTTGCGCGGCACCTTGCGCGGCGGCGCCTCGGTGCCGCCGGTGGCCACCGCATTGACGCGGATGCCGTCCCCGGCGTGCTCGAAGGCGAGGCTGGCGGTCAGCGCGTTGACGCCGCCCTTGGCCGCCGAGTACGGAATGCGGTAGATGCCGCGGGTGGCGATGGACGACACGTTCACGATCACCCCCTGCCGGCGCGCGATCATCGGCGGCAGCACCGCACGGCAGCACCACAGCGTCGGGAACAGCGAGCGACGGATCTCGGCCTCGATCTGGGATTCGTCGTACTCCTGGTACGGCTTGGCCCAGATGGTGCCGCCGACGTTGTTGACCAGCACGTCGATGCGGCCGAACTCGTCCAGCGCCGCCGTCACCGCCTGCTGCGCGCCGGCGTAGGTTTCCAGATCGGCGGAGATCACGATGGCGCGGCCGCCATCGGCCTTGATCTCGCCGGCCACCTCGTGCACGTAGTCGGAGCGGTCGACCAGCACCAGCGCGGCGCCCTCCTGTGCCGCACCGATGGCGACGCCGCGGCCGATGCCCTGCGCCGCGCCGGTCACCATGACTACTTTTTCGTCAAAACGTTGTTGCTGTCGCATCGCGTCACGCCTCGCTGCTGGCCGAGAATTTCTCGTAGTAGAAGTTGGCCGGGGTAATGCCCGAGTCGGCCAGCCACTGGCGCACCGCATCGACCATCGCCACCGGGCCGCACAGGTAGATGTCGACATCGCCGCCATTGAGCCACGCCGGGTCGATGTGCCCAGTGACGTAACCCTTGCGTGGATGTTCGCTGTCGGCAGCCGCCACGCAGCTGCGGTACTCGAACTGCGGCAGGCGGACATGGGCGGCCTCCAGCTGCTCCAGCGCCACCAGATCGACATCGTTGGTGACGCCGAACACCATGCGCAGCGGCTGCGGGCTGCCGGATTCGGCCAGCACCGCCAGCATCGACAGGAAGGGCGCGATGCCGGTGCCGCCGGCGAGGAACAGCACCGGACGCACCACCTCGCGCAGATAGAAGCTGCCGTACGGGCCGCTGAAACTGATGCGCTGGCCGGGGCGGGCGTCGTGGCTCAGGAACTGGCTCATGCGGCCGCCCGGCACATTGCGCACCACGAAGGCCGCCTGCGCGGCGCCAGGCGGCGAGCTGAAGGAGTAGGCACGCGACAGCTCGCTGCCGGGGATGTTGACCTTCACATACTGGCCGGGCAGGAAACCAAGGTTGGCCGCAGCATCCAGTTCGATGGCGAAGCCGATGGTGGAATCGGACAGGGTCTCCACCGCCGCCAGCGTGCCGTCAAAGGTGGTCACGCCGGTCTTGCAGGCCTGTGACGAGGCCGGGATCCGGATCACGCAATCGGATTTCGGCCGCGTCTGGCAGGCGAGGATATAGCCCTGGCCGGCCTCTTCTGCGGTCAGCGCGTCGTCGATGTAGCTGGACGGCGGCAACTCGTAGCTGCCGGACTCGCACAGGCCGCGACAGGTGCCGCAGGCGCCATCACGGCAATCCAGCGGGATGTTGATCTTCTGGCGATAGGCGGCATCGGATAGCGTCTCGTTGTCGTTGCAGCTGATGAAACGGGTGACGCCATCCTCAAACTGAAGTGCAATCTGGTAACTCATGGTGTATTCCTGCCTGGCGGATCAGATGTGGTAGATGTCGATTACCTGGTGGATGTAATCGTTCTTCAGCACCACATACTTGTTGCGGATTTTCGGACTGTCCCCGGCAAAATCGATCACGTAGCGCGCCATGCCGAAGTGGCTGTAATCGGTCTTGTAACGGTGGCTCAGCGTGTGCCAGTTGAAGCGCACCGTGACCTGTGCGCCGTCCTGCGCCTCCAGCTCGATATTGCTGATGTTGTGGCTGGTACGGGTGTCCGGCATGGTGGCGCTGGAGCGCTCGGTCTTGATGCGGAACACGCGGTCTTCCAGCCCCTGGCGATTCGGGTAGTAGATCAGCGAGATCTCGCGCTGCGGATCGGAGACCAGGGTGTCGTCGTCGTCCCACGAGGGCATCCAGAACTCGGCGTCGGGGTGGTAGCACGCCAGCCAGTCATCCCACTGCTCGTCGTCGAGCAGGCGGCTTTCGCGGTAGAGAAAGGTGCGGATCTGCTCCATGTTCACGGTACTCATGCCTGACCCCCTTCCGCGGCAACGGCTTTCTTCATCACGTCCAGCCAGTAGCGGTGCTGCACCGTGTACAGGCCCTCGTCCTCGGTCTTGACCCCGCTGAGCACCGGCTTCAGGCCGATCTTGCGCGCGGCTTCGTCGGCCCCTTCCACCCAGTGCGTCGAACCCCGGCACATGTCGTTCCACTCCACCGCACGGCCGGCGTAGCCTTGCTGGCAGGCGCGGAACTCTTCCAGATCATCCGGCGTGGCCATGCCGCTGGCGTTGAAGAAGTCCTCGTACTGGCGGATGCGGCGTGCACGGGCGTCGGCCGGCTCGCCCTTGGGTGCGATGCAGTAGATGGTCACTTCGGACTTGCCCACCGACAGCGGCCGCACCACGCGGATCTGCGAGCCGAACTGGTCCATCAGGTACACGTTCGGGTACAGGCACAGGTTGCGCGAGTTGCGCACCATCCAGTCGGCCATCTCCGGGCCGAGCTTGTCGGCGTATTCGTCGCGGCGCGCGAAGTTCGGGCGGTCTTCCGGGTTCGCCCACTGTGTCCACAGCAGCATGTGACCGTGCTCGAAGGCGTAGAAGCCGCCGCCCTGCTTGCCCCACTTGCCGGCATCCATCGCGCGGGTGTTGTCTTCGCGCGCGTTCTGTTCCTTGCGGTGGCTGGTGGTGGCGGCGTAGTTCCAGTGCACGGCCGAGACGTGGTAACCATCGGCGCCATTTTCGGCGGTCAGCTTCCAGTTGCCGTCAAAGGTGTAGGTGGACGAGCCGCGCAGCACTTCCAGCCCATCCGGCGACTGCTCGACGATCATGTCGATGATCTTGGTGGCCTCGCCGAGGTAGTCCTGCAGCGGCTTGACGTCCGCATTGAGGCTGCCGAACAGGAAGCCGCGGTAGTTCTCGAAGCGCGCCACCTTCTTCAGGTCGTGCGAGCCTTCCTTGTTGAAGCAGTCCGGGTAGCCGGCGTCTTCCGGATCTTTCACCTTCAGCAGCTTGCCGCTGTTGTTGAAGGTCCAGCCGTGGAACGGACAGGTATAGGTCGCCTTGTTGCCGCGCTTGTGGCGGCACAGCGTCGCGCCGCGGTGGGTACAGGCGTTGACGAAGGCGTTCAGCTCACCCTGGCGGTTGCGCGCGATGAAGATCGGCTGGCGCCCCATATTGGTGGTGTAGTAATCGTTGTTGTTCGGGATCTGGCTCTCGTGCGCGAGATAGATCCAGTTGCCTTCGAAGATGTGCTTCATCTCGAGTTCGAACAGCGCCTCGTCGGTGAAGACGCTGCGGTGCAGGCGGTAGTCACCGGTCTGCGGGTTCTCGATCAGGTAGTCGTCCAGCTGCCGCAGCTTCGGCGTGGCATCGGGATGGATGGGGATCATTTCCGTACTCCTCGGTCTGGTCAGATGGATCACGCCTGGCGTGATCCGTCCCTGTGGCTTGATGCCCGGTATCGATCAGGCGCTGGCGCGCTGGCGCTCGACGATGCTGCTCGGTACGACGGCAGTCTCACCGTAGAGGTGGAAATCGAAATCGATGGCGGCGAACGGCTTGTTCAGCTGTTTCTGGTCCAGCTCGGCAGGATCGCTGATGCGGGTCACCGACGGCACCAGGCCTTCGCGACTGGCGAAGGCGAAGTCATCCCAGCAGTATTCGTCACCCTCGATATTGATCTGGGTGGTCAGCTTGCGATGCTCCGCCGCCGACACGAAGAAGTGGATGTGCGCCGGGCGACGGCCGTGACGGCCGAGCTGGTTCAACAGGCGCTGGGTGGTACCTTCCGGCGGACAGCCGTAGCCCATCGGCACGATGCTGCGGAACTGGTAGCGACCCTGCTCGTCGGTGATGATGGTGCGGCGCAGGTTGAAATGGGACTGGCTCTTGTCGAAGAAGGAGTAGTTGCCCATCAGGTTGGCGTGCCACACCTCCACCTGCGCGCCCGGCAGCGGCTTGCCGTCGGCACCGTAAACGGTGCCCTGCATGAACAGCACTTCGCCCAGCTCGACTTCGGTGCCATCGTCCAGACGGGCAAAACCGGTGCTCTTCGGCGCGCCGGCCACATACAGCGGGCCTTCGATGGTGCGCGGCGTGCCGCCGTTCAGGCCGGCGCGGGCCTCCGCCTCATCCTGGCGAATGTCGATGAAACGCTCCAGGCCGATACCTGGCGCCAAGAGGCCCAGCTCGTGGGTGGCACCGGCTTCGGCAAAGTACTCCAGACCTTTCCAGATCTCGCTCGGGGTG
The DNA here is from genome assembly GCF_001037925.1 of Vogesella sp. EB. Classification (NCBI taxonomy): domain Bacteria; kingdom Pseudomonadati; phylum Pseudomonadota; class Betaproteobacteria; order Neisseriales; family Chromobacteriaceae; genus Vogesella; species Vogesella sp. EB. The sequence goes on from NZ_LFDT01000002.1 coordinate 222,963, forward strand.
AGATCCAGATCCTCGATCGCCTTGAACAGGTCGCTGGTCAGGCGCACGACCACTTGCTGGACCCGTGGATTCACGTCGCCGGTAGCGGTATCGACGATGAAGCTTTTTACCAGGGCATCGATTTCTGCGTGATTCATGTTTGTACTCCTCTGTAGTGCTGTTGTGTTGTGACTCGGGGTTGCGGGTTGACGCGGGTTTACGGCTCAGGCCTTCTGCGGGCCTTGTTCATTCAACGGTCGTCGTCATGCACCGAAGACGGATGACGACACAGCGGCATGACCTGGATGGTCATGTACGGAAACAGTGGCAGCGTGGACAGCAGCTGGTGCAGCTCCTCGACATCCGCCACGTCAAAAATGCTGACGTTCGAGTACTGGCCGGCGATGCGCCACAGATGGCGCCAGGTGCCGCTGCGCTGCAGCGCCTGCGCCTTGTCCTTCTCCACTTGCTTCAGGTTGGCCGCAACGCTGTCGGCCATGTCGTGAGGCAACTTGACGTCCATTCGTACGTGAAACAGCATGGTTTGCTCCTCTTCTGATTCGGGATAAGGTCAACGACGGCGTTACTGGCGGCGCAGGCGGGCCAGCCTGTCGCGGTCGATCTGGATGCCCAGCCCCGGCCCGGTCGGCACCTGCAGCATGAAATCCTTGTACTGCAGCGGTTCGCACAGGATTTCCTCGGTCAGCAGCAGCGGCCCGAACAGCTCGGTGCCGTGGCTGAGCGAGGCAAAGGTGGAAAACAGGTGCGCCGAGGCGGCGGTGCCGACGGCACCTTCCAGCATGGTGCCGCCGTACAGGCCTATGCCCGCCAGCTGCGCCAGCTCGCCGACCAGCCGCGCCGGCAGCAGGCCGCCGGACTGCGCGATCTTGACCGCGAACACATCGGCGCCGGCCGACGCGGCCAGCTCAAAGGCGCTCTGCGGGCCGTGCAGGGCCTCGTCGGCCATCAGCGGCACGCTGAAACGGCTGGCCAGCCGCGCCAGCGACGCACGCTGTTCGGCGCGCACCGGCTGCTCGATCAGGTCGATGCCGCCGTCCTCCAGTGCCGCGATACCGGACACCGCGTCCAGCTCGCTCCACGCCTGGTTGACGTCGACGCGCACGCTGACGTCATCCCCCAGTGTCTTCTTGATCGCCAGCACGTGCGCCACATCGTCCTGCACGCTGCGCAGGCCGATCTTCAGCTTGAAAATGCGGTGCCGGCGCTGCGCCAGCATCTGCTCGGCCTCGGCAATGTCGCGGGCGGTATCGCCGCTGGCCAGCGTCCACGCCACCGGCAAGGCGTCGCGCACCCGGCCGCCGAGCAACTCGCTCAGCGGCATGCCCAGCCGCTTGGCCTGCGCATCCAGCAGCGCGGTTTCGATCGCGCATTTGGCGAAGCGGTTGCCCTGGATCGTCTTGCGAATGCGGGCCATCACCAGCGCCACCCTGGTCGCGTCCATGCCGACAATCTGCGGTGCGATATGGGTGTCGATATTGGCCTTGATGCTTTCCGGGCTTTCCTCGCCGTAGCTCAGGCCACCGATGGTGGTCGCCTCCCCCCAACCCTCGATGCCGTCATCGCAAAGGACGCGGATCAGGACCAGCGTTTGGGTGCTCATCGTGGCCACCGACAGCTTGTGAGGGCGTATGGTGGGCACGTCTGCGAGTATGGTTTCTATTGAGCGGATCATGTTTTTTCGGTATAGAATTCGTGTTGGAAATTTCAAAACCAACAATACACGGCTAAAATTTCCGCGACCAACACTGATTTAGTATGTTTTTTATACCCTGGAGGTATGAAGATGGATTTGCGCCATTTGCGCTATTTTGTGGTGGTCGCGGAGGAGGGAAACATCACCCGCGCCGCCGAACGCCTGCATATCGCGCAGCCGCCGCTGAGCCGGCAGATACAGCAGCTGGAAGAGGAGCTGGGGGTGCCCTTGCTGGTGCGCGGCTCGCGGCCGCTGACGCTGACCGAGGCCGGCCAGTTCTTCTATGCCCATGCCCGCCAGCTGCTGTCGCAGACCCGCGAGCTGGAGGCGATGACGCGCCGCATCGGCACCATCGAGCGCAAGCTGTCGATCGGTTTTGTCGGCTCCACCCTGTACGGCATGCTGCCCAAGGTGATCCGCCGCTTCCGCAGCGAACAGAACACCACCGAGCTGACGCTGCACGAGATGACCTCGATGGAGCAGATCAGCGCGCTGAAGGAAGGCAAGATCGACGTCGGCTTCGGCCGCATCCGCCATGAAGATCCCAATGTGCGCCGCATCGTGCTGCGCGAGGAGCGCCTAGTCGCGGCGCTACCGTCGGGCCATGCGCTAACCGACAGGCCGGTGATCAGCCTGCTGGATCTCGTCGACGACACGCTGATCGTGTTTCCGAAGGCACCGCGGCCCAGCTTCGCCGACCAGATACTGGCCTCGTTCCACGACCGCGGCCTGGAGCCGAAAAAGATCTACGAGGCCCGCGAACTGCAGGTCGCCATCGGCCTGGTGGCCGCCGGCGAAGGCGTCGCCATCGTGCCCGCCAGCGTGCAGGGGCTGAAGCGCGAGGACGTGTGCTACCTGCCGCTGCAGGACCACAACATGGTCTCCCCCATCATCCTCAGCACCCGACTGCTGGATGAGTCACGCGAGATCAAGCTGCTGATCGAGATGATCATCCGCATCTACGAAGAAGAGAAAATCGACTACATCCGCTACTGAGCCACGGCGCTGCTTGCCGCGGCCGGCTGCAGCCGGGCGTGTATCTGCGCGGACTGCTGCTGCCACGCCGCCACCCCACCCTGCAACGCCTCGCCCAGGCGGCGCTGCTGCTGCAATGAGGCGATGATGCCCTGCACGATCTCGACCCGCAGCGCCGCGTCGCGGATGAGCTGCTGCATCGCCGCCTGCGCCTCGTCGGCAAGACTGCGCCCGGCCTGGGCATGGCCGCGCGCCAGCGCCACGCCGGCCTCGGCCGCCCCCGCCGCCTGACTGAGGTTGCCGGCGATGTTGCCGATCTCGTCGCTGGCCGCGGCGGCGCGTTCGGACAGGCGGCGCACCTCGTCCGCCACCACGGCAAAACCGCGCCCGTACTCGCCGGCGCGCGCCGCCTCGATCGCCGCGTTCAGCGCCAGCAGATTGGTCTGCTTGGCAATGTCCTGGATGCTGCCCACGATGCGGCCGATGCGCTGCGACTGCGCCGACAACTGCTGAAACACCTCGGCACTGTGTTCGGTGTGCGCCGCCAGCGCATCGATCTGCTGCGTCGCCTCGGCCAGCGCCCGCGCGCTGCCAGCGACCAGACTGCCGGACGAGCTGGCCACGCTGCTCGCCCGCGCCATGTCGTGCCAGGACTGTTCTTGCAGCGCGGACAGCTGCGCCGCATCGTCGGCCAGCTTGCCGGCCGTCTCGTCCGGCAGCACGACCGGAGGCGGCGCGGGACAATCGGGCGCGACGGCAGGCGGCTGCGCCTCCGTCCGGAAGCGCAGCGCCGGCAAGGCCATCGCTACCGGCGGTGCTGCCCCCTCGGCCGCCTGCTGCCGCCGTTCTTCACGCCGCTGCCAGCCCCCGTGCAGCCATTGCGCCAGCGCCAGCGCGCCGGCCAGCAGCAGCGCGCCGCGCGCGATGCCATCCCCGACCCAGAATTGCGCCACCCCGCACAGCAGCAACTGCAGCGCCGGCCATACGCGCAGATAAGTCGCGCTCCATCTTTCCATCGTGATCACTCCCTTGCCTGTCGATTGCGAAGCCGCGGCGGCGGGCGCCAGCCGGGAAAACCGCGCGCTCGCGGCCAACGTTGGCCGCGAGCACGTGGAAGCATCCAGCCGGCGGCGGTTCGCGCCAGCCGCGGCGATGACTCAGCTGGCGGAACGCGCCAGCGTCCCGGTGGCATCCGCCGCCGGCCGCGCCATCCTGAGCGACAGCAGCCACAGTGCCAGCATCGCCAGCGCCGCCGGGATCGCCAGCAGCACCACGATCTGGCTGAACGGCAGCTTCATCGACAGCAGCACGCCGCCCAGCAACGCCCCGGCGATACCGCCAAAGCGGCCGATGCCCAGCATCCACGCCATGCCGGTGGCGCGCGCGGCGGTCGGATAGATCGGCGCCGCCAGTGCCGGCAGCGAGGCCTGGGCACCGGTCACCATCACCCCGGCCAGGAAGATCAGCACCGCAAACACGGCCACGTTATCCATGCTCTGCCCGACCGCGATCAGCAACAGCGCCGCCAGCACGTAGACAACACTCAGCACCCGCCCCGGGTTGAACCTGTCCATCAGCACCCCGCTCACCAGGGTGCCGATGCCGCCGCCCAGCGGGAAGATCGCGGTCAGCAGCGCCGCTTTTTCGATCGAAAAACCGGCATCCTTCATCATCAGCGGCATCCAGCTGGTCAGCAGATAGAAAATCAGCAGCCCCATGAAGTAGGTGATCCACAGCATCAGCGTGCCCAGCACATAGGAGCGCGACAGGATCAGGCGCAGCGAGGAGTCGCCGGATTTTGCCGGCGCCTCGGCCAGCACGAAGCGCTCGACATGGCCCAGATCGCAGCGGCAGATGCGCTCCAGCACCGCACGGATGCGGGGCAGCGGATAGCCGCGCGCGGTCATGTAGGACACCGACTCCGGCAGCGAGCGGATCAGGAACGGCAACAGCAGCAGGGGCAGCACACCGCCGAGGATGAAGATGCCCTGCCAGCCGTAGTGCGGGATCAGCCACGCCGCCACGAAACCGCCCGCCGCCGCCCCCAGCGGAAAGCCGACATAGACGGTATTGATCACCAACGAGCGGCAGCGCGCCGGCGCCAGCTCCGCCATCAGCGTCACCGCATTGGGCATCGCCGCGCCGAGTCCCAGCCCGGTCAGGAAGCGGATCAGGGCCAGGCTGGGGATGTCATAGGCCAGCGCGGTCAGCAGGCTGAACAGCGCAAAAAACACGGTCGCCACGATCAGCGTCACCTTGCGGCCAAAGCGGTCGGCACAGGGGCCGGCGGCCAGCGCGCCAAACGCCAGCCCGAACAGCGCGGCGCTCAACGCCGGCGCCAGTGCGGAACGCTCGATGCCCCACTCGGCCACCAGCAGCGGTGCGATATAGCCGACGGCGGCGGTATCCAGCCCGTCCAGTGCGAGGATGGAAAAACAGAAAAACAAAACCAGCTTCTGATAGCCGGACAATCCCTGCTCGTTGATCAATGTCTGCACATTGACCGTTTTCTTGATGCGTTCCTGACTCATGACTCTCTCCGCGTGTAATGACACCAGACTGACGTGGCCGGAAAATCTCTTGCCGGATTTCTCCGCCACTTGAATAACCGGCACACCAAAGCGGTGCCCGATATAGGAAATCATGCTGCGGTCAAATAAAAACGGCGTCTAATACTGATTTAGTATCCGATAATACCCGCGCAGTATTCACGCAAACGCGGCCGCCAATAAAACAAAATGAAAACAACAGACGTGTTTATTCGCCACTTTTATTTGAATAAATAAGAATGGCGAATAAACACGGAACGGTTAACGGGCGGGGGGACCGGCCGGCCGCCGGCTCAGGGTCAGGCGTTCAGGAAGCGCAGCAGTACGTTGTTGAATGCCGCCGCAGCCTCGATGGAGGACAGGTGCGAGGCCAGCAGGTCGACGCGCTGCGCACCTGCTATCCGGCCGGCGATGAAGTCGGCGTCGGCCGGCGTCGTCACCGGGTCCTGCAGGCCGGCGATCACCAGCGTCGGCAGCGTGATGCCGGCGATGGTGTCGCGCAGGTCGGCCGTCGCCAGCGCGTCGCAACAGGCGGCGTAACCCGCCGCGTCGCAATCGGCCAGCTGCCGGATCAGGCCGGCCACCGCCGTCGCCTCGGTAGCGAGGTAGTCGGCGGTGAACCAGCGCGCGGCGGCGCCGGCGGCGACCTCGGCCATGCCGCTCTGCCGCACCAGCGCCGCGCGGCGGTGCCAGCCTTCGGCACTGCCGATGCGCGCCGCGGTATTGCACAACACCAGCTTGTGCAGGCGCTGCTGCGCGTGCACGGCCAGCCACTGCCCGGTCAGCCCGCCCATCGAGATGCCACAAAAATGCACGCGCTCGATGTCCAGCGCGTCCAGCAGCGCCAGCACGTCGCCGCCCAGCTGCGGGATGTTGCAGGGCCCGCTGCCCAGCGTGGAGCCGCCGTGGCCACGGGTGTCGTAGCGCAGCAGGCGGAAGTGCTGGCCCAGCGCCGCCAGCTGCGGCTGCCACATGTCCAGGGTGGTGCCCAGCGAGTTGGACAGCAGCAGTACCGGTGCGCCGGCCGCGCCGTTGAGGCGGTAGTGCAGGCGCCGTCCGTCAAGATCGAGATAAGGCAAGATGATGCTCCGGATAGCGGCCCTGCCGGCCTGCGGCCAACCCTGGCGTACCAAGGTTGGCCGCAGGCCGGTGGGGCCGGTGGATTAAACGCGTTCGATGATCAGCGCGATGCCCTGCCCCACGCCGATGCACATGGTACACAGCGCGTAACGGCCGCCGCTGCGCGCCAGCTGATAGGCGGCGGTGGTCACCAGCCGCGCGCCGGAAGCGCCCAGCGGGTGGCCGATGGCGATGGCGCCGCCGTTGGGATTGACGCGCGCGTCGTCGTCGGCGAGACCGAGATCGCGTGTGACCGCCAGCGCCTGCGCGGCAAAGGCCTCGTTCAGCTCGATCAGGTCGATCTGGTCCAGACGCAGCCCGGCCACGGCCAGCACCTTGCGCACCGCCGGCGCCGGGCCGAAGCCCATGATGCGCGGCGCCACGCCGGCGGTCGCCATCGCCACGATGCGCGCGCGCGGCGTCAGCCCGTAGCGCGCCGCCGTCGCGGCATTGGCCAGTAGCAGCGCGCAGGCGCCGTCGTTGACGCCGGAGGCATTACCGGCGGTCACCGTACCATCGGCACGCACCACGCCCTTGAGCCTGGCCAGCGCCTCCAGCGTGGTGGCTCGCGGATGCTCGTCCTTGATGAACATGACCGGATCGCCTTTCTTCTGCGCAATGCTGACCGGGATCAGCTCGTCGGCGAAGCGGCCGCACTCGTGGGCGGCGGCGTAGCGCTGCTGGCTGCGCAGCGCGAAAGCGTCCTGGTCGGCACGGCTGATGTTGAAATCGGTCGCCACGTTCTCGGCGGTTTCCGGCATCGAATCGACGCCGTACTGCGCCTTCATCAGCGGGTTGACCAGACGCCAGCCGATGGTGGTGTCCTCGATCTTCATATTGCGCGAGAACGCCGTGTCGGCCTTGCCCATCACGAACGGCGCGCGGCTCATGCTCTCCACGCCGCCGGCGATCAGCAGCCCGGTCTCGCCACTCTTGATGGCGCGCGCGGCGATACCGACGGCGTCGAGGCTGGAGCCGCACAGGCGGTTGACCGTGGTGCCCGCCACTTCCGGCGGCAGGCCGGCCAGCAAGCTGGACATGCGCGCCACGTTGCGGTTGTCCTCGCCGGCCTGGTTGGCGCAGCCGTAGATCACGTCGTCGATGGCGCCCCAGTCGACATTGGGGTTGCGCGCCATCAGCGCCTTGAGCGGCAAGGCGCCCAGGTCGTCGGCGCGCATGCCGGACAGGGTGCCGCCGTAGCGGCCGAACGGGGTGCGGATGGCATCGCAGATATAAGCCTGTTGCATGGTCATCCCCCTCACGCGGCCACGGCCGTGGCGGCCGTTGCGGCCAACGTCAGCGGCACCGGCGTCAGGCGCTGCAGCTCGGCAAAGTCGAGGCCGTCGACCATTTCGCGCACCAGCAGGCCGTGCGCAGTGATGTCGATCACCGCCAGGTCGGTGTAGATGCGGTCGACGCAGCCGATGCCGGTCACCGGGTAAGTGCAGAACGGCACGATCTTGCATTCGCCGCTCTTGCTCAGGTGCTCCATCATCACGAACACCTGCTTGGCGCCGATGGCCAGATCCATCGCCCCGCCCACCGCCGGGATGGCGTCAGCGGCGCCGGTGTGCCAGTTGGCCAGATCGCCGCCGGCCGACACCTGGAAGGCGCCCAGCACGCAGATGTCGAGATGGCCGCCGCGCATCATGGCGAAGGAATCACCGTGATGGAAAAAGGCGCCGCCTTGCAGCAGCGTCACCGGCTCCTTGCCGGCATTCATCAGCTCCGGGTCTTCCATGCCCGGCGCCGGCGCCGGCCCCATCCCGAGCAGGCCGTTTTCGCTGTGCAGGAAAATCTCGCGGTCGGCGGGCAGGTAGTTGGCCACCTTGGTCGGCAGGCCGATGCCGAGGTTGACGTAGGCCCCTTCCGGAATGTCCTGCGCCACGCGGGCGGCCATCTGGTTACGGTTCAGTCTGTTCATGCGCTTGCTCCCTCAGGCGACACGCGCCTGGGCGAGGCCCGGCACTGCCACGACGCGTTGTACGAAAATGCCGGGGGTGACGATGGACTCCGGGTCCAGCGCGCCCAGCGGCACCACCTCGCCCACCTGGGCGATGGTCACGGTCGCGGCGGCGGCCATGATGGGGCCGAAGTTGCGCGCCGCTTTGCGGTACACCAGGTTGCCCCAGCGGTCGCCACGGAAGGCCTTGATCAGCGCAAAGTCCGCCCGGATCGGGTACTCCAGCACATAGTGTTTGCCGTCGATCTCGCGCGCCTCCTTGCCCTCGGCCAGCAGGGTGCCGTAGCCGGTCGGCGTGTAGATGGCGCCAAGGCCGGCGCCGGCGGCCTGGATGCGCGCCGCCAGATTGCCCTGCGGCACCAGCTCCAGCTCGATCTCGCCGGCGTGGTACAGCGCATCGAACACCTGGGAATCCGCCTGCCGCGGGAAGGAACAGATGATCTTCTTCACGCGCCGCGCCTTGAGCAGCGCCGCGAGGCCGATCTCGCCGTTGCCGGCATTGTTGTTGACGATGGTGAGGTCGCGGGCGCCGTGGGCGATCAGCGCATCGATCAGCTCGGCCGGCTGGCCGGCGATGCCGAAGCCACCGATCATCACCGTGGCCCCGTCGAAGATGCCGGCCACGGCCTCCTCAAGGGAAGATACAGTCTTGTCTATCATGCTCTCTCTCGCGTCATCCGCTGCGGGATGCAGATGTGTCGTGTGTCCGTCGCAAGCCGACGAACCGGTTGGTATGGATGGAGGGTGTGCCCCCTCCTGACGGTTGAACCTAGGTTCAAAAGCAAATTACCAACAATTCCATACCCGCGAGGTATTTAATAAATACCCTGGTAATATTGAAAACAAACACCCGGCAGCGAATTAATAAAGCACGACAGCAAAAAAACCAACACCAATAAAAAATCAACTCACCAATTAAATAGCATCATCAAATACCCATTTGATCAGCAGGTTAATCATTGGCATATTGTGTTTTTTGCCCAATAAAAAAGCTGCTTCCATTCTGGAAGCAGCCTGTTGACGTTAACCGGTAATATTCCAGCCCACGGTTAATGACTAGCAAGGCCGGTTACCGCCGCAGCGCGGGCGGCACCGTCTGATCTGTTCCGCCTATCACAAGCTTAGGCAAAAGGTATTTCACAGCGCCGGCGTCAGCAACGAGCATGGGGGCTGACCGCTTTCGAGATCGCACCAGTGAGAAATATCCTGAGCAAGCCCGACCGGCTGGGGGTGATGTTTGCCTTTCTGGCCGCCTTCGGCTTTTCCTTCAAGGCCATCTTCGTCAAGCTTGCCTACGCCACCGCGCCGGTGGATGCCGTCACCCTGCTGACGCTGAGAATGGTGTTTTGCCTGCCCTTTGTCATGGTGGCCTGTGTGCCGGTGTTGCGGGGCATGCCGCGGCTGACGCGACGCGATGTCGGCATGCTGCTGTTGCTGGGTGGCATCGGCTATTACGGCTCCAGCATGCTCGATTTCTATGGCCTGCAATACATCTCGGCCGGGCTGGAACGGCTGATCCTGTTCACCTACCCCACCCTCACCATCCTGATCGGCGTGCTGTTCCTGGGCAAACCCGCGGAGCGCAGCATCATGCTGGCCGCGATGCTGTCCTATGCCGGGATTGCGATTGCCTTCGTGCATGACGCCAGCCAGAGCAATGATGTGCATAGCGTGGCGCTCGGCGCCGGTTTTGTGTTTGGCTGCGCGGTGCTGTACGCGCTGTACAGTGCCGGCTCGGAGGTGGCCATCAAGCGGCTGGGGGCGATGCGCTTTTCGCTGCTGTCCATCCTGGTGGCGACCGCGGCCGTGGCGCTGCACTTCCTGCTCAGCCGGCCGTGGCAGCAGTTGCTGCTGCCGGCGCCGGTCTATGGCTACGGCCTGGGCATGGCCCTGTTTTCCACCATCCTGCCCATCGTCTGGCAGTCGCTGGCGATCCGCCATATTGGCGCCGCCCGCGCGGTGCTGATCGGCATGCTGGGGCCGGTGCTGACGATCTTTTTTGGCTGGTGGCTGCTGCACGAGGCGGTGTCGCTGTCGCAGCTGGCCGGCACGGTGCTGGTGATTAGCGGGGTGCTGCTGGCCAGCCGCCGCTAAGCGTTCGCCGTCCAGGGTTGGCCGCAAACGCGGCGCCTCAGCCGTTGGCCGCGCGGTAGCTGTGCACCGTCTCCAGCACCGCGGCAAGCAGGTGGTTCTGCCGCTGCGTGTTCCAGGCCATGGCGGTGGTGACCACGTGCAACTCGTCCGCCAGCGGCCGGATCACCACGCTGGCCGGCGCCATGCCCTGCACCGACGCCGGCACCAGCGCCACCCCCTGATTGCAGCCGACAAAGGCGATCTGTGACGTCACCGAGCGCACCTCGTGCAGGATGCGCGGCGAAAAGCCGCTGCTGTGGCAGGCCGCGGTCAGCCGGTCGAACGAGATCGGGCTGACCTTGCGCGCGAACATGATGAAATCCTCGCCGGCCAGATCGTGCAGCGCCAGCTGCGCCTGGCCGCACAGCGGGTGCGTCGCCGGCAGCGCCACCGCCAGCCGGTCCGCGCGTAGCGGCAGCGCACTGATGTGCTCGCCCAGATCGCCTTCCAGCCGCGCAAACGCCAGGTCGATATCGCCGCTGTGCAGCGCCGGCAACGCCTCGTAGCTGTCGATTTCCTTTACCGCCACCGTCAGCCCCGGGTGCTGTTGCTTGATCTGTTCGATCAGGCCCGGCAGCACGTCCAGAATCGCCGAGGTGATCGCGCCGATGGTGATGGTGCCGATCTGTCCGGCGGCCGCCTCGCGTACCGCCAGCTCCAGGCTTTCCAGCTGTTCGGCGAATTTCTTCATCGCCGGCAGGATCGCCTGTCCCACCGCCGTCAGCTGCGCGCCACGGCGCGAACGCTCGAACAGCTTCACCTTCAGTGCCTGCTCCAGGATCTGGATCTGCTCGGTCAGCGGCGGTTGCGACATGCCGAGGCGCTTGGCGGCGCGGCCGAAGTGCTGTTCCTCTGCCACGGCCAGGAATAGCCACAGGTGGCGGATGAGACGAAAGTTGATCATGATTTTTGATAGGTTTGGCGTATGTAAACGTTACAAATTTCGGAATTTACCTATCGAACTGTAGGGCGGAAAGTAGCGGCACACAAGCCCCCAACAGGAGAGTCCGATGAGCCAGCCTTCTTTACTCGCGCGTTTGCAGCAGCAGGACAGCAACACGCTGTCCGATGCGCTCGATTTTCTCAATCTGCCCGGCGCCACCTATGGCCTGCGCCCGCTGTGGGACTGCCCCAAGCTGGTTGGCCGCGCCAGTACCGTGCAGCTGGGCCGCAAGAGCGATGCCGCGCCGACGGTGCACCTGATCTCGCCGGTGATCGCCGCCATCGACAGCACGGAGCGCGTGCTGGTGATCGCCGGCGGCGTGGACGGCATTTCCTGCTGGGGCGACATCCTGGCCAATGCCGCGCAGGTGAAGGGCGTGCGCGGCACGGTGATCGACGGCCTCAGCCGCGACATCGACGGCAGCGCCGACATCGGCTACCCGCTGTATGGCCGCGGCGTCACCATGATCAGCGCGCGCAACCGCGTGATCCAGCTGTCGTCCGGCCAGCCGGTGAACATGGCCGGCGTGACTGTAGCGGAAGGCGACTACGTGCTGGCCGACCGCTGCGGCACGGTGTTTGTACCGGCGGCACAGATCGAGGCGGTGCTGAACCTGGCCGAGCGCATCGCACGGCGCCAGCACGGCATGGTGGCGGCGGTGCGCAGCGGCCGTTCGGTGGCAGAGGTGATGCACGACCGGCAATTCGACGCCATCCAGCAGGAGGCCGGCAAATGAACGCAGCAGATCGTGAACTGGTGGCCCTGTTCGCCGGGCTGGATACCGCCGGCGTGTCCGATGCCATGGACAAGCTGGGCTTGCCGGGGCAGTGCCTGGGCATTATGCCGCTGGATAATTACCGCCAGGTGGTGGTGGGGCCGGCGTTTACCGTCAAGTACGTGGCCGCCAGCAGCCCGGCCGGCAGCGTCGGCGATTTCATCGACGAGGTTGCCGCCGGCGACGTGGTGGTGATCGACAACGACGGCCGCAGCGACTGCACGGTGTGGGGCGACATCATGACCCAGTACGCCGGGCTGCGGCAGATCGCCGGCACCGTGATCGACGGCGTGTGCCGCGACGTCAACAAGGCGCTGGGCGAAGGCTATCCGCTGTTCACTCGTGGCCGCTTCATGCGCACCGGCAAGGACCGGGTGCAGGTGGAGGCGGTGGGCGGCACGGTGTCGATCGGCAGTGCCCGCGTCGCCGCCCGCGACATCGTGGTGGCCGACGCCAACGGCGTGGTGGTGGTGCCGCGCGAGCGCGCCGCCGAAGTGGCGGCACTGGCGCAGCAGATCGAGACGGTGGAAGCCGCGATCCGCCAGCAGCTGGCGCAGGGCAGCACCCTGGCCGCCGCGCGCGCCGCGCTGGGTTACCACACACTGCAAAGGAAAGCGTGATGAACACCGCTGAACACAAGCCAACGTTGGCCGCACGCTGCGCCGTGCTAGGCAGCGCCACGCTGTACGAGGCCTGCGGCCAACCTTGCGCGGTAGACCCGCAGATTCGCAGCCTCTGGCCTGGCGCCTTCATCGCCGCGCCGGCCTACCCGCTGGTCTGCTCCCCCGGCGACAACCTGGCCATCCACATCGCGCTGGAGCGCGCGCCGCGTGGCAGCGTGCTGGTGGTGGACACCGGCGACTTCATCGCCGGCTACTGGGGCGAGGTGCTGACCGTCGCCGCCGAGGCCGCCGGCATCGTCGGGCTGGTGATCAATGGCGGCGTGCGCGATGTCGCCGCCATCGGCAAGCGCCGCTTTCCGGTGTTTGCCCGCGGCGTATCGGTGCGCGGCACGGTGAAGGCCAGCGCGCCGGCCGTCGGCCTGCCGATGATTTTTGGCGGGGTGCCGGTGGCCGCCGGCGATCTGGTGGTGGCCGACGATGACGGCGTGATCATCGTGCCCGCCGCCGCGGTGGCCGGCACGATGCAGGCCGGCGAAGCACGCGCCGCCAAGGAAAGCGTGATGATGCGCCAGCTGAGCCAGGGTGCGACCACCCTGCAGCTGATGGGGCTGGACCACTGCCGCGAGAGGGCATGACCATGACGACCCAATACCTGAACAAACACCTGGCCACGGCCAAACCTTCCGCCACCTACAAGGTGATGGACCGCGTGGCCGCGCTGCGCGCCGCCGGCATCCACATCATCTCGCTGTGTGCCGGCGAACCGGATTTCGACACCCCGGAACACATCCGCGCCGCCGCCATCGCCGCCATCAACGGCGGCCACACCCGCTACACCCAGGTGGCCGGCACCCGTGCGCTGCGCGAGGCGGTGGCCAGCAAGTTCCGCCGCGAAAACGGGCTGGACGTGCAGTGGCAGGACACCATTGTCTGCTCCGGCGGCAAGCAGGTGATTTTCAACGCGCTGGCTGCCACCCTGAATGAGGGCGACGAGGTGATCGTGCCGGCGCCGTACTGGGTGAGCTACCCGGAAATCGTGCAGCTGTGCGGCGCGCGACCGGTGGTGGTGCCCTGCGGCCACGACAGCGGCTTCAAGCTGACGGCGGCAACGCTGGCCGCCGCCATCACCCCGCAGACGCGCTGGCTGATCCTGAACTCGCCATCCAACCCCACCGGCGCGGTATATGGCCGCGACGAGCTGCAGGCGCTGGCGCAGGTGCTGCTGGATCACCCGCACGTGCTGGTACTGGCCGACGACATCTACGAACACCTGCTGTTCGACGGCCAGCCGTTCTTTACCCTGGCGCAGGTCGAACCGCGGCTGCAGCCGCGCACCCTGACCATGAACGGGGTGTCCAAGGCCTACGCGATGACCGGCTGGCGCATCGGCTACGCCACCGGCCCGCGCTGGCTGCTGCAGGCGATGGAAAAACTGCAGGGGCAGCAGACCTCCGGCGCCTGCGCCATCTCGCAGCAGGCGGCACTGGCCGCGCTGACCGGGCCACAGGATTTCATCAGCCGCTCGCGCGAGGTCTTCGAAACCCGCCGCGACCGCATGGTGCGGCAGCTCAACGCCACGCCGGGGCTGTCCTGCGCCCAGCCCGGCGGCGCGTTCTACGTGTTTGCCTGCTGCGAGGAACTGCTGGGCAAGACCAGCCCGGCCGGCAAATTGCTGGCCAGCGACGAAGACGTGGCGATGGCGCTGCTGAATGAAGCCGGCGTCGCCGTGGTACAGGGCAGCGCCTTTGGCCTGGCGCCGTATATCCGCATCGCCTACGCGCTGGACGACGCCGCGCTGCAGCAGGCGTGCTCGGCGATCGGCGAGTTCTGCACCGCGGTGATGGGCCCCCGTTAACTGCAACCCGGCGCTTGCGGCCAACCTTGTGCACAAGCTTGGCCGCAAGCGCAGCTGCTTATTGGAACACAGCATGACAAGCCAACAATTTGCCAGCCAGCGGCTGGCGTTCGACATCGATGGCGTGGCCGTCGACATCGCCGCCCTCCACCGTGGCGGCGACAAGGCGCCGATCCTGTTTCTGCACGGCTTCGGCTCGAGCAAGGAGGACTACGCCGACATCGTGCGGCACGCCGCCTTCGACGGGCACCCGTTCATCGCCTATGACGCGCCCGGCTGCGGCGACACGGTTTGCGCCGATCTGGCGCAGGTATCGATCAGCCTGCAGCTGCACACCGCGCTACGGGTGCTGGCGCACTACCGGGTGGATCGCTTCCATCTGGTCGGCCACTCGATGGGCGGCCTCACCGCCTTGCTGCTGGCCAGCCAGCTGGGCGAACGCGTGCTCAGCTTTACCGATATCGAAGGCAATATCGCGCCGGAAGACTGCTTTCTGAGCCGCCAGATCGTCGATTACCCGAATGCCGACGCCGAGGCGTTTTTCGATGACTTCATTGAACGCACCCGCCACGCGCCGGCCTACGCCAGCGCGCTGTACGCCGCCAGCCTGCGTCACAAGGTGCGCGCCGGCGCGGTGCGCGGCATTTTCAGCTCCATGGTGGCGTTGTCGGATCATGGCCAGTTGATGGAGAAATTCCTCGCCTTGCCATGCAGCAAGATGTTCATGTACGGCGCGCAGAATGTCGGCCTCAGCTACCTGGCGCATATCGAGCGGTACGGGGTACGGCTTTGCGAAGTGCCACATTGCGGCCACTTTCCGATGTATTCCAACCCGCTGTTCATGTGGCAGCAGCTCGCCGACTTTATCGCCGGCTAGCGTGTTGCCGCGCGGCCTTTTCATTGCCGATCCTGGCCGGCCCCTGCCCAAGGGCCGGCTTTTCTGCTTTGGGGGCGGCTAATCCGGCTTTGCGGCGCAGTGGGCGAGCATGGCGTCGCCGATTTGATGGTTGCCGCAGCCCTTGAGCGCATGGCCGGCGCCGAGGATGTCGCCGGCGATTTCGTTCTGTCCCAGCTTGCTCTTGCCAAGCAGGCGGGTGATCTCAATCTGCAGGCCGACGATAGACTTGAGCGCGGCGTCCAGATAGTCGCTGGGGGCATCGCTCATCTGCCACGGCTCGGCCTGCGCGGCCTCGTGGCTGCGGGTCAGGCGGGCGACCACGCCCCGCACGAAGCGCTCGTCATCGTGAACGTGAATCCGGCCATAGGCATGGACCACGATGTCGTTCCAGGTCGGCACCTGCCGGTGCGACTCGTGTTTGCTCGGGTACCAGTTCGGGGAGACATAGCCATCGCCGGCACGAAAGACGACCAGCACTTCGTCGCCATTCGCCACCTGCTGCCATAGCGGATTGGCGCGGGCCACGTGGGCGCGTAGGACACCGAGCGTGCCTTCGTGCGCCGCCAGCTCGAACGGCAAGTGATTGGCATCCAGCCCGCCCTTGCCGTGCGTAATCAGGGTGCCAAACGGATGCCGGGCGATGCATTGCTGCAGGATCTCGGTGCGGGATTCGTTGAAATGAGCGGGTAGGTACATGCTGGCTCCAGGGGGAGGACCGGATCGTCTCGACGGCGGCCGCGCGGTTCGATGGCCGGATCGTGGCGCTGGCCAGGCGGCCGTCCGGCTGCCTGAGTGATGGCGGCGGCTGCGGACCGCCGCCGGGGGGGTGAACGCTAGCGCTGGGCCAGCGCGACCATGACGCCGAGTGCCAGCATGATGGTGCCGGATAGCCGCGACAGCCAGCGCGCCCTGCCCGCCCTGCTGGCGCCGGAGGCGACAAAGCAGCTGGCCGCCGCCACCGCGATCAAGTCAACCGCGGTATTCAGCAGCACGCAGATGCTGCCGAGCAGGATGAACTGCGGCGCCAGCGCCTGCTGCGTGGACACAAATTGCGGGATGAAGGCAAGGAAGAACATGGCCGTCTTCACGTTCAGCACTTCGACGATGGCGCCGTCGCGCAGTGCCTTGCCGGCGCCGGCACGCGGCAGCGTCGGCAGTGCCGCAGACCCGGCGCGCGATGCCAGCAGCCGGATGCCGAGGTACACCAGATACGCCGCGCCGAGGTATTGCACCAGCGCGTAAGCCAGCGCCGACTGCGCAATCAGCAACGACAAGCCGAGCGCGGCGGCGAGGACATGCGCCATGCCGCCGAGCGCGGTTCCCAGCGACGAGGCGACGCCTTCGGCTTTGCCGCCGGCCACCGTGCGCGCGACGACATAGGCAATGCCGGGGCCGGGGGTGATCGCCAGCAGCGCGGCGGCCAGCAGGAAGGTAATGGAGGGAAGCATGGCCGGACCTTGCCTTTCTTTACTGTGGCCCGCAGCCGATGAGCTGCGAATCGATGCGGGCACCGGGCATCATGTATTGCAGGTCC
The DNA here is from genome assembly GCF_001037925.1 of Vogesella sp. EB. Classification (NCBI taxonomy): domain Bacteria; kingdom Pseudomonadati; phylum Pseudomonadota; class Betaproteobacteria; order Neisseriales; family Chromobacteriaceae; genus Vogesella; species Vogesella sp. EB. The sequence continues at coordinate 240,023 of NZ_LFDT01000002.1, forward strand.
TGCGCCAGCCGCTCACCGGCGGCATGCAGCGCCGCCAGCGGCATGGCCGGCAGGCTTTCCAGGATGAACCACATCTGCTGTGCCTCGGCACTCAGCCGGGTCCGGACGCCTTGCCGCCAGTTCCAGCGCCGGCAGGTGACGCCGACATCGTCACGCCACACAACTTCTCCGGCGTCTGGCGACTCGTGGGCCAGCACGCCGTCCTTCATGGTGTCGAAGCGCTCGGTGCCGTCGGCGATGACCAGCCTTGGCGCGCCGACGTATGCCGCAAAGTTTTCACCGCCGACCGGGACGGCGTATTCGATGCTGATGGCGTTGTAGAGGTCCACGATCGGGTCAATGCTCGGCAGGCTGCCGTCGCGCAGCACGCGCTTGCGCAGGGCTTCGGCCGAGCAAGGCGTGCGCTGCGGCTTGGCGCCAAACTTGCGGAACACCTCTGCCCACGCCAGCAGGTGGGCATCCGCCCACACGGCCTCGCCGGCGGACAGCGACTGGCAGGCCCGGCTGAGTGCGGCGGTGGCAATGCCCGGATTGACGATGGCGGCAGCGTCGACGCTGATGCTGAGCGCCCGGAAATCGGGGGCCAGCTCAACGATAGCTGGTGCGATTGACGGCAGGATGGCGCGCACTGGAGAATCCTATGGTGACTTATTTATCCCATGTTAGTGACCAATGACCAAAAAAGTCAATATATCGACCGACTCCGGTGCCGATGTGCAGTTCGTCAGCGCGGCGGTTGCCGGCAAGCTCAAACAGCACAGAAAGCAGCAGAAGCTCTCGCTGGACGAGCTGTCCCGCCGCGCTGGCGTCAGCAAGGGCATGCTGGTCGAAATCGAGAAGTGCATCGCCAATCCCAGCATCGCCATCCTGTGCAAGCTCGCGGCGGCGCTGGGCGTGTCGGTGGCCGACATCGTGAACGTGGCCAGCGCCCCCTCTGCCCATCTCATCGACAGCAAGGACATCCCGACGCTGTGGAGCGGCCCCGCTGGCGGCTGCGCCCGCCTGCTGGCCGGAACCAGCGGCCCCAACATGATCGAACTGTGGCGCTGGCAGCTGCACCCGGGCGAGCGCTTCGAGTCCGCCGGACACCCGGCCGGCACCTTCGAGCTTTTTCATGTCGAGCAAGGGCAGCTGAAGCTGACGGTGGACAACACCGAACTGATCATCGCTGAGGGCTGCTCTGCCGTCGCCAGGACCGACATGCCGCATTGCTATGCGAACGAGAGCGCCGACAAGCTGGTTTTCACCATGACTGTCGCCGAACTGCATCAATTGCAGACGACACTGTGAGCCACGGCCGCCGCACGGCGGCCATGCAAGCCCGGCCATCGGTGGCAATGGCATACTGTTGCCAGCGCCATGGGCAGGCCGCGGTGATGAGTCCCGACACCATGCGCCCGGCCGCCCCTACCCCGACACCGTTCAAGGAGACGTGAGGCATGTCCGACGTAAGCGAACTCAGCAGCGACAACGCGGTTTATAAAACCCTTCTGGAGTCGACCAAGGCCATCCCGTGGAAAATCGACTGGGCCACCATGCAATTTGCCTACATCGGCCCGCAAATCGAGCCCTTGCTGGGCTGGAGCCAGGAAAGCTGGGCGTCCGCCAACGACTGGGCGCAGCGCATCCATCCGGAGGATCGCGACAACGTGGTGAATTTCTGCGTTGCGCAATCCAAGGCCGGGGTCGACCACGAAGCCGACTACCGGGCGCTGACCAAGGAAAACGGCTACGTGTGGATACGCGATGTCGTCCACGTGGTGCGCAATGCGCAGGGCGAGGTCGAGTCGCTGATCGGCTTCATGTTCGATATCAGCGAGCGCAAGAAGACGGAAGAAAAACTGCTGGTGCTGCAAAAAGAGCTGGAAGCGCTGTCGTTCAAGGACGGGCTGACCGGCATTGCCAACCGGCGCCGCTTCGACACCAGCCTGGACCTGGAGTGGCAAAACACGCGCAGCAGCCGTCTGCCGCTGTCGCTGATCCTGTTCGATGTCGACTTCTTCAAGCAGTTCAACGACCTGTACGGGCACATCGCCGGTGACCAGTGCCTGACCCGCATCGCGCAAACGCTGAATCTGGCCTTGGCCGGCCCGCGCGATCTGGTCGCGCGTTACGGCGGTGAGGAATTCATCATCATGCTGCCGGAAACCGACGCCAATGGCGCGCAGCGCGTCGCCGAGCGCTGCCAGCGCCTGATCGAGAAACTGGCAATCGCCCATTCACAATCGCCGCACGGCCAGCGCGTCACCGTCAGCATTGGCGTCGGCACCGTGATGCCAGGCGACAGGCTGACCACCACCGACTTCATCCAGGCCGTCGACCGGCAGCTGTATGTCGCCAAGCAAAACGGTCGCAACCGGATCGAGACACTGCAAATCGCGTCCTGAGGTGGCCGGGCGGTGCTGCGCTGGCTGTGGCCGTTGGGCGCCACAGAGATGAATAACAGTGGTAGCGGACAACTCCGCACTGAGCCTGAGCGCCCACTTTGCCCGGCCTGTGGCTCGACCAAGCCTGCGGCAAGCCGTTTGTCGGCCGAAGCGGTCAACTTCCCCAGAGAGGCGAGATGTCCGCTTCTGCCTCTAACGCGGCCAGTTTCACACCCGTCGCCTCAATGGCAGCCATGTGACCTGAGTCAGGCCTCAATAATCGGTGTAGCCCTCTGCTCCAGGCGTGTAGAAGGTAGCGAAATCAGGCGCCACCAGTTGCTGTTCCGACTTCAGCTTGGCGACCAGATCCGGATTCGAGATAAACGGACGACCGAATGCCACCAGGTCGCCACGCTGCGCGTCGAGATCGGCATCGGCGCGGGCGACATCGTAGCCACCGGAAAGAATGTATTGCCCGTCGAACGCGGCACGGAGCTTGGCTTTCAATTCGGGGCTGACTTCCGGCGCCCCCATGGCGCTGTGATCCACGATGTGGATATAGAGCAGGCCGAGCGCATTCAACTCGTCGATCAGGCGCAGGTACACCTCATCCATCTCGGCATCCGGCAGCTGGGCATTGAAGACGCCATACGGCGAGATCCGCATGCAAACGCGCTCGGCGCCAATGGCGGCAACGGTTGCCCTGGCGACTTCGACCGCGAAGCGGATGCGGTTTTCGACCGAGCCGCCCCAGCGATCTTGACGCTGATTGGAAGCGGTATTGAGGAACTGGTCGATCAGGTAGCCGTTGGCCGCATGCAGTTCGACGCCATCGAAACCGGCCTCTATCGCCAGTCTGGCCGACGCGGCATATTCGGCGATGCTGTGCGCAATGTCCGCCTCGCTCATTTCGCGTGGTACGGGATGCGGCTGCATGCCGTCGCTGTCGGTCCACATCTCGCCGGGAACGGCGAGCGCCGAGGGCGCCAGAACACGGGCGCCGGCCGGCATGTTCGCGGGATGGCTCACCCGCCCGGTGTGCATCAGCTGCACAAAAATCCTGCCGCCGGCCTGATGGACGCCATCGGTCACCCGTCGCCAGCCCTGCACCTGTTCTGCGTTGAACAGTCCGGGGATGCGTGCGTAACCCAGGCCGTTGGGTGACGGCGAGGTGCCTTCGGTAATGATCAGTCCGGCCTCCGCCCGCAGACGGTAATACTGTTCCATCAGTTCATTGGGCAGGTTGCCGATCGCGCGGCTGCGCGTCAGCGGCGCCATGACGATGCGGTTCTTCAGCGACAGGCTGCCGAGTCGGGTGGGGGTGAAGAGTGGGCTGCTCATAAACGTTTCCAGGGTGTCGGGGTTGGGTCAAGCCGGATGGCAACAAGGGTGCGGAACCTGATTGCGCTCAGAGGGCAAGCAGTCGCGGCGCAGGCTGGCCGGTCTGCATCGCGGCGAACAGCTCGGCGCGTGCCGTGTCGTATCGCTCCCAGAGCGCGGTATCCGCCATGGATGGCAAAGTGACCGACTCACCCTGGTCGAAACCGGCCAATGCGGCGTCGACCAGATGCTCGGCAGACATCACCGTGTCTGGCGCCAGTGCCGCCAGCGGCACGCCGGAGATATCCCAAAGATCGGTGGCAGTGGCGGCAGGCAGCACCACCTGGACCCGGATGCCGGTATTCGCCAGTTCCTGCTGCAGGCCGCGGCTGAAATGGAGCACGAAGCCCTTGGTGCCGCTGTAAACGGCGCTTACCGGCAGCGCATGCAGCACCAGCGCCGAGGCAATATTGATGATGACCCCATCCGTTGCGTGCCTTGAATGCAGGCAGCACCGCATGCGTCAAGCGCGTCAGCGCGGTGATGTTCAACGCGATCTGCGACAGCGAGTCTTGCGGCGATGCGTCGGCAACCTGGCTCAGCCTGGCAATGCCGGCGTTGTTCACCAGCACCCGGATGGCAGGGTTGGTGGCGAGCACGGTTTCCAGCCGCGTGAGATCAGCTTCTTGCTCAAGGTCGGCCACCAGCGTTTCGGCCTTGACGTCGTAAGCCTGCTCCAGCCTTGTGGCGAGCGTCTGCAGGCGCTCACCGCGTCGGGCGACGAGCAGCAGGTCATAGCCGCGCCGGGCCAGACGATCGGCATAGATGGCGCCAATGCCGGATGAAGCGCCGGTGACAACCGCGATTTTTCTGGAAGCGTTCATGGTTTTCTTCTGTTGGTCTGGTGGGTAAAAACTGGGTGCTTAATGGCGACGGTTCACCGCATCTTGACGACTACTTTGCCCTTGGATCGTCCTTGGGCAAGGTACTCAAGCGCCTCCTTGGCCTGCTCGAACGGAAACACCTTGTCGATCACGGGCCGGATGCGTTCCGTCTCGAGGAGCTGGCCAATGTGGCCAAGTTGGCCGCCGTCCGGGCGCACGAACAGAAACGAGTAGCTAATGCCCCGCTGCCTGGCAAGGCGCATGATCTTGCGGCTCATCAGCCCGAACACAAAGCGCAGCACGACGTTCAAGCCTCTGGCGCGCGCGAAGGCGGCATCCAGCGGGCCGATGAGCGAGACGACCTTGCTTCCCGGCTTGAGGATGGTGAGGGATTTTTCAATGGTGTCTCCCCGCACGGTACCCAACACCGCGTCGTAGCCATGCAGCAGGTTTTCGAATGCCTGCTGCTTGTAGTCAACCACCTCGTCTGCGCCCAGACCGCGCACCAGTTCGACGTTGCCGGTACTGGTGGTGGTGCCCACCCTGGCACCAAGGTGCTTGGCCAGCTGGATGGCAAAGGTACCGATCCCGCCGGAGCCGGCCGGAATGAACACCTTCTGGCCGGCCTGAAGATTGGCGCGCTCCTTCAACGCTTGCCACGAGGTGAGGCCGACCATCGGGATCGAGGCAGCCTGCACGAAGTCCAGATTGGCCGGTTTCAGCGCGGCAGCGCGCTCCGGTACCACCGCGAATTCGGCAATGGCCCCCGTGCCAAGGTCGAAGATGCTGGCGAAGACGGCATCGCCTGGCTTGAAGCGAGTCACGTTGCGGCCAACCTCGGTCACCACGCCGGCCAGATCGCTGCCCAATGTGGCCGGAAGCTGGAAATGCAGAACCGGTTTGAACATCCCTGTCGGAACGACGTAGTCGATCGGGTTCAGGCCGGCAGCGTGAACCTGTACCAGCAGTTCGTCGTCCTTGAGCGTGGGGCGGGGTACGTCGGTGAGCCCGATCTCAGGCGACTTGCCGTAGCGTTTGAAGGTGAGCGCTTTCATGGTGTGATGTTTCATCCCTGGTTTTTCATTCTGGTCGGAGCGGATCAGTCGGCGAGGAAGTCCAGCACGGCGGGGACAAAGGCCCGGTAGTGCTGGAACACGCCGCCGTGACCGGAATCGGGGTAGATCGTGAGTCGGGCATTCGGCAGCCGGCGGGCCATGTCGGCCGAATGGCCGCTGTCGACCATGAGGTCGTTGTCGCCGTTAGCCACGAACACAGGTTGTTTGATGGCGGAGAGATCATGGGGGGTGTTCAAGCCCCAGTGACGAATCGCCTGCAGTTGCGCACGTCGGGCCTGCAGGGAAATGGGCTTGTCACGGCCTTGGGTGCGCTCGTTCAGTGCGGCGAAGTAATCCCGCGCGGCACGCTTGCCTTCCGAGGTACGGGGGAAGAACAGGAAATTCCTCGCGTCGCTCCAAGTCAACGCCGCCTTGATGTAGGCAAGAACCGCGACTTTGGTGACCTCGTCGATGCCTCCGCCACTCCGTGGGCCCGTTCCTGCGAGGATCATCCTCCGTACGAGGTCAGGCGCCTGCAGAGCCACCGTCTGTGCCACGCCACCGCCCATTGAGAAGCCGAGCAGGTCGACCTTCTTGAAGCCCAGGGCGCGGATGAAGGCGATGGCATCGCGCCCCATCTCCTCGATGGTGTGCGGGACCACGCCTCCGGAAGCCCCGACCCCGCGATTGTCGAAGGCGATGACCCGGCGCTGTGCGGCGATGCCGTCGATGACACGTGGATCCCAGTCGTCGAGCACGGCCATCAGGTGGTGCAAGAAGATCACCGGCACGCCGGAATCCGGGCCAAGCGCCCGGTAGGCGAAAGCTACTCCGCCAACGGCTATCGTGCGGGTCGGTACATCCTTCCATTTCACATTGCCCATCGCTCCCCTCGCGGCGGCGGCTCCGCCGATGCTTGAGGGTGCCCCGGTTACCGGAGCGATACCTGTATTGTTCGTGCCCATTAATGAAATCTCCGTGACGGTGGATTGCTTGTCGTCGAGATGTTAGTATCGAATTGATATGAACAATACTACCAATCTCAAAACAAGTCACTATCAAAATAGTATGGACACCGAAAATAGTTGTGATAACCCATGCCCAATCGCGCGCAGCCTGGCTGTCGCCGGTGACGCGTGGAGCATATTGATCCTGCGGGACGCCCACGCCGGCCTCTCGCGCTTTGACCAATTCCGGAAAAGCCTGGGCATTGCACCGACGATGCTGACCCGCCGGCTGGCGACACTGACTGAGGAAGGCTTGCTGGAGAAGCGGCGCTACTCGGAACACCCGCCGCGCGAGGAATATCTGCTGACCGCCGCCGGTCGCAATTTTTTGCCGGTGCTGTTCATGATTGGCGCGTGGGGGCGCCAATACAGGGGCGGCGGCAAGCTGACCCGTTTCTTCGACGCGGAAACCGGCACGGAAATTAAAGCAATCGCCGTGGATGAGGTCACCGGGGCGAAGATAGGAACTCGCCCCATGCGCATGGTCACGCCGGACGAAAGCTGACAGGAGATTTGAACAACCAATGGTGGCGCTGCGTATTCGCCGATGGTGACCACAAGCCTTGGTGCAGCAAGCTCCACCACAGTCAGCAATCCGCAGCTACTTTGCTGACGCTGCTACTGAGTGAAGCGCCCCTCGTTTGCTGGATACTTTTGTGGTTGTTTCCGATTCGAAAGCAGCCACCTTTCATCTCGCCTGCGAAGCACGGCTTCGGCCGAACTTCAGACTCTCTCCCAGTGATCAAGGTTGAGCACCAAGACTAGATAAAGACCAGTGGCCACGGACAGCTGCCGGTACTGGTTTTAGACGTTACTGTCTTGTTTTTGGCATTATTTGCACAACACAACCACCCGGCCCCAACACAGTGCTTGACACCAAGACGACCGGTCTAATATATTTAAACCATGTCACGTCAAAGCCTATACCCTGATACCCGCGAACACATCCTTGCCGTCGGCGAGGTGCTGATCCACGGCCGTAGTTTTACCGCGATGGGGCTCTCCGAGCTGTTGTCCGAGGCCAAGGTACCGAAGGGGTCGTTCTATCACTACTTCAAGTCGAAGGAAGACTTTGGTGTGGCGTTGCTGGCGCGCTATTTCTCCGGTTACCGCGAGCGGGTCGGCGATCTGCTGACCGACAGCCAGCAGGGTAACGGCCGCGAACGGCTGCTGGCCTACTTCCAGCAATGGCTGGACAACCACGCCAGCTGCGAATCGCAAAGCTGCCTGGCGGTGAAGCTGGCGGCCGAGGTGTCCGACATGTCGGAGCCGATGCGCGTGGCGCTGAGCGACGGCATGGATGCCATCGTGCGCAAGCTGGCGGCCTGTATCCGCAGCGGACAGCAGGATGGCTCGATCAAACCGCAGCTGCCGGCCGATGACACCGCCTATGCGCTGTACAGCCTGTGGCTGGGCGCGGCGCTGATGTACAAGACCCAGCACAGTCTGGCGCCGCTGCAAGCGGCGATGACCCACACCCAAGGCCTGCTGTTGCCCTGCAACGCCGCCTGAGACACGCAGTACCGTTCGCCGCGGGCGAGCGGTTTTTTATGGCACAAAAATAGACGACCGGTCTATTAGTAAGTAGCAAGAAAATTGCCTGCCTGCCGCCCGACAGCCGCCGGCGCAGCGCGCGGCCAACGTTGGCCGCACCCGTTTTACCCGAGCGCCCTGCCTGCCCGCAGGACGTGAGTAGCACCCGTATCGCCGCCTCTTTACCGAAAAAGGACCACGCCCCATGCAAGCCGACAAACTGCTGACCCCGCTGCACCTCGGTGCCGTTACCCTCGCCAACCGCGTGCTGATGGCACCGCTGACCCGCCTGCGCAATACCGAGCCGGGCGACGTGCCGACCGCACTGGCGATCGACTACTACCGCCAGCGTGCCGGTGCCGGCCTGATCATCAACGAAGGCACCCACATCTCGCCGACCGCCAAGGGCTACGCCGGCGCGCCGGGTATCTACAGCGAGGAACAGGTGCGCGCCTGGCGCGAGGTCAACGACGCGGTGCACGCCGCCGGCGGCAAGATCGCCATCCAGCTGTGGCACACCGGCCGCATCTCGCACAGCAGCCTGCAGCCGAACGGCGACGCGCCGCTGGCTCCGTCGGCGATCCGCGCCGACAGCAACACCAATATCCGCGACGAAATGGGCCAGCTGGTACGCAGCCCGACCTCCACCCCGCGCGCGCTGGAAACCGCCGAAATCGCCGACCTGATCGAGGACTACCGCCGCGCCACCGATAACGCGCGCCGCGCCGGCTTCGACCTGGTCGAGATCCACGGCGCCCACGGCTACCTGCTGGACCAGTTCCTGTCGCCGGCGGCCAACGTTCGCACCGACCAGTACGGCGGCAGCGTCGAGAACCGCGCCCGCATCGTGCTGGAAGTGCTGGACGCGGTGATCGCCGAGTGGGATGCCGCCCACGTCGGCATCCGCCTGTCGCCGCTGGGGGTGTTCAACGGCCTGTCGGAGACCGACCAGCAGGAGATGGCGCTGTACCTGATCGGCGAGATCGCCAAGCGCAACATCGCCTTCCTGCACCTGTCGGAACCGGACTGGGCCGGCGGCCCCGCGTGGCCGGATGACTTCCGCGCCAAGGTCCGCGCCATCTATCCGCACCCGATTATCGCCGCCGGCGGCTATACCGTAGACAAGGCCGAGCGCCTGATCGGCGCCGGACTGATCGACGCGGTTGCCTTCGGCCGCTCGTTCATCGCCAACCCGGATCTGCCAGCGCGCTTCGCCCGCGGCGCGGAACTGAACCCGCCACAGCCGGAAACCTTCTACGGCGGCGGCGCCGAAGGCTACACCGACTACCCGGCGCTGTAATGCGCTGACGCTGCCATCCGCGGCAGCGCGCCGCAACCCAGGGTTGGCCGCAACGCTTGCGGCCAACCCTGCCTGCTATAGATGGAGACGCCCATGAAACACGTACTGTTTGTGCTCACCAGCCACGACCGGCTCGGCAACAGCGGCCACAAGACCGGCTTCTGGATCGAGGAATTCGCCGCGCCCTACTACGCATTGGCCGATCAGGGCGTTGCCATCACCCTCGCCTCGCCACGCGGCGGGCAGCCGCCGATCGACCCGAAAAGCGCCGACCCGGCGTTCAGCACCCCGGCCACCGAGCGCTTCAATGCCGACGCCACGCTGCAGGCGCGGCTGGCAGAAACGCTGCCGCTGGACAGCATCGACGCCAGCCACTACGACGCGGTGTTCTACCCCGGCGGCCACGGCCCGCTGTGGGATCTGGTCGACAACGCCGACTCGCAACGGCTGATCGCCGCCACCCTCGCCGCCGGCAAACCGGTAGCCGCGGTGTGCCACGCGCCGGCGGTGCTGGTCAATGTCACCGGCACCGACGGCAAGGCGCTGGTCGCCGGCAAGCGCGTCACCGGTTTCAGCAACAGTGAGGAAGAGGCGGTGCAGCTCACCAGCATCGTGCCGCTGCTGCTGGAAGACGCGCTGCAGGCGCGCGGCGCCCGTTACGAGAAAGGCCCCGACTGGGCGCCGTTTATCGTCGAGGACGGCCTGCTGATCACCGGCCAGAACCCGGCCTCGTCCGAAGCGGTCGCCCACGTGCTGCTGGCTCGGCTGAACGCCTGAGCCCCTGTTCACGATCTGCTGCGGCTTGGTCTCAGTAGGGGTGATACCGCGTTGAAAACGGTTTCGGCTGCTGGTTGATATCCGGCTCAACGCCGCTCTCAGCCGTTTTCGCCTTGTCTCGCGTGCGCGTGCGCGATTGTGGACACGCGCTGAACCCTGCGCCAGGGTTGGCCGCAACGCTTGCGGCCAACCTTGCGCCATTGCGCGAACGCGCGATGGCGGCATAATGGCGCGATCTGCCTCGCGATCCTCACCATGTCTCCGTCTACGCCCATCTCCCGCATCGTATTCATCATCCACGGCCGCCACTGCCCCGACGGCCTGCCGCAGCAGCTGCTGCAACCGTTCCGCGACCGGTTCAGCGTCGACGTGCTGCTGACCACCTCCGCCAGCAGCGCCACCCGCCTCGCGCGCGAGGCGGCGCTGTCCGGCGCGCGCTGGGTGATCGCCGTCGGTGGCGACGGCACCGTGCACGAGGTGGTCAACGGCCTGATGAGCGTGCCGGCGGCGCAGCGGCAGCAGCTGGTGCTGGGGGTACTGCCCAGTGGCACCGGCAACGACTTCGTGCGCACGCTCGGCAGCGGTCGCCACAGCGACGACTTGCTGGCGCTGATCGCCGCCGGCCACGCCTACCCGCTGGACCTGATCCGCGTCACCACCCGCGGCAGCGACGGCCAGCCGCAGGTGCGCTGGTGCAACAACATCGCCTCGCTCGGCATCAGCAGCGACATCGTGCGGCGGGTGAAGCGCCTGCCGGCGTGGCTGCCGGCCAGCGCCGCCTTCTGCAGTGCGGTGCTGGCGGCGCTGCTGCGCTTCCGGCCGCGGCCGATGCGGCTGACGCTGGACGGCGAAACCATCAGCGGCCGTTTCCTGTGCCTGTCGGTGGCCAACGGCCGCTACTTCGGCAGCGGGCTGGGCATTGCGCCGCAGGCCAGCGTCAACGACGGTCTGTTCGAGCTGGTGCTGATCCGCGACGGCAATGGCCTGGACTTCCTGCGCCTGCTGCCGCAACTGCGCGCGGCGCAGCCGCTGCGTGATGCGCGGGTGCGCTACCTGCGCGGCCGCCAGCTGCAGGTGGACGGCGCGGCGGCGGACTGCCCGCTGGAGCTGGACGGCGAGCTGTGCGGCAGCGCGCCGGTCAGCTTCGAACTGGTGCCCGCCGCCTTGCGCTGCCTGATGCAGCCGCCCGGCTGAGAACCTGTTCAGTGTCTGCGGCATCGGATCTCGATGGGGCGATGCGGCGTTAAGCACGCCTTCGGCAGCCTGTTTATCTCCAGCTAAACGTCGCTGCCCCCGCCGGTTTTGCCTTGTCTCGCGTGAGCGCGACAGACCTTGAACCGCTGCCGAGGCCTTGCGGCCAACTTTTGCACTGCAACATCCGCGCAACGGGCACCCTGCGCGCACAATGCCGTTTTCCCGGCCGGGAAACGGCATTTTTGCCTTGCATCGCAACAACTTGTAGCCGCACGACTACACCACACTCCGCACTGCAACATCCGGGCTTTGTGTCAACTTTTTGACGGCGCGAATTGACAGCCGCTTTGGTGGCACTACAATTCGAACGAAAGCAAAAACAACAAAATAAACACAAAAACAAACAACAAAGAAACAACTCACAACACGGCCCGCGGCCGAGGAGACTTCTCAAATGCAAGATCAATTCATTCTGGCGCTGGATCAGGGCACGACCAGCTCCCGGGCAATTGTATTCAACCGCAGTGGCGACATCGTCGCCTCGGCACAGAAGGAATTCCGCCAGATCTACCCGCAACCGGGCTGGGTCGAGCACGACGCGATGGAAATCTGGGCCGGCCAGGTCGGCGTGGCCGCCGAGGCGCTGGCGCGCGCCGGCATCCCCGGCAGCAAGATCGCCGCGGTCGGCATCACCAACCAGCGTGAAACCACGGTGGTGTGGGACCGCGACACCGGCCAGCCGGTGTACAACGCCATCGTGTGGCAGGACCGCCGCACCGCGCCGTTCTGCGACGAGATCCGCGAGCGCGGCCTGGCCGACACCATCCGCAACAAGACCGGGCTGCTGGTCGACTCCTACTTCTCCGCCACCAAGGTGCGCTGGATCCTGGAAAACGTGCCCGGCGCCCGCGAGCGCGCCAACGCCGGCAAGCTGGCCTTCGGCACCATCGACAGCTGGCTGATCTGGCAGCTGACCCACGGCGCGGTGCACGTCACCGACGTGTCCAACGCCTCGCGCACCATGCTGTACGACATCCACCGCCTGCAGTGGGACGACGAGCTGCTCGACATCATGGGTATCCCGGCCAGCATGCTGCCGCAGGTGAAAAGCTCCAGCGAAGTCTACGGTCACACCCACGCCGCGCATCTGGGGGTGGCGATCCCGATCGCCGGCGTCGCCGGTGACCAGCAGGCGGCGCTGTTCGGCCAGCAGTGCACCACGCCGGGCATGGTGAAGAACACCTACGGCACCGGCTGCTTCATGATGATGAATACCGGCGACACCCCGATCGCGTCGCACAACCAGCTGCTGACCACCATCGCCTGGCAGGTCGGCGACAAGGTGCAGTACGCGCTGGAAGGCAGCATCTTCATCGGCGGCTCGGTGGTGAAATGGCTGCGCGACGGCCTTGGCATCATCAAGCACTCGCACGATGTCGGCCCGCTGGCGGCCGAGGTGAAGGACAGCGACGGCGTGTACCTGGTGCCGGCCTTCGCCGGGCTGGGTGCGCCGCACTGGAACTCCGACGCGCGCGGCACCATCGTCGGCATGACGCAAGGCACCGGCGCCGCCCACATCGCCCGTGCCGCGCTGGACAGCATCGCGTTCCAGACCATGGATGTGCTGGGCGCGATGCAGGCCGACTCCGGCATCACCATCGCCGAGCTGCGCGTGGACGGCGGCGCCTGCGTCAACAACGTGCTGATGCAGTTCCAGAGCGACATCCTCGGCACCCAGGTCGCGCGACCGAAGATCACCGAGACCACCGCGCTGGGGGCGGCGTATCTCGCCGGCCTCGCCGTCGGCTACTGGCAGGGCACCGACGACATCCAGGGGCAGTGGCAGCTGGACACCCGCTTCTCGCCGCAGCTGGATGCCGCCACCGTCGATCGCTACGTCGCCGGCTGGCAGCGCGCCACCCGCGCCGCGATCAGCTGGGCCAACGACGCGGCCTAAAACGACCGCCGCGCCGGATAGCCATGCGCTAGCGGTGCGGCCGGCACCTTCCCCATCCTGTTTTACCGCGGCGGCAGCGTGCTGCCCCGCGTTCGCTACGGAGTTTCAACATGAATCCACTATTCGGCGAATTCATCGGCACCGCGCTGCTGGTGCTGCTCGGCAACGGCGTGGTTGCCAACGTAATCCTGAAAGGGACCAAGGGCCATAACAGCGGCCTGATCGTGATCGCCTTCGGCTGGGCGATGGCGGTGTTTGTCGGCGTGTTCAGTGTCGCCGCCATCAGCGGCGCCCACCTCAACCCGGCGGTCACCGTGGCGCTGGCGGTGGCCGGCAAGTTTGCCTGGGCCGACGCCCCCGGTTATATCGCGGCGCAGATGCTGGGCGGCATGGCCGGCGCGCTGTTGATGTGGCTGATCTACCGCGACCACTTCGACCATACCGACTGCGCCGACACCAAGCTGGCGGTGTTCTGCACCGGCCCGGCGATCCGCAGCACCGGCGGCAACCTGCTGTCGGAAGTGCTGGCCACCTTCGTGCTGGTGTTCGCCATCCTCAGCATGGTGTCGCCCAAGGTGTCGCTGGGCGCGATGGACGCGCTGCCGGTGGCCTTGCTGGTACTGGGCATCGGCGTATCGCTGGGCGGCACCACCGGCTACGCGATGAGCCCGGCGCGCGATCTGGCGCCGCGCATCATGCACGCCATCCTGCCGATCAAGGGCAAGCGCGACAGCGACTGGCGCTACAGCTGGGTGCCGGTGATCGGCTCGCTGCTGGGCGCAACGTTGGCCGCAGTGGCGCACAGCGTGGCCTGAGCCCGGCGCTGGCGGCCCGCGCCACAGATTGCACTCTCCCTCGACGCCTTCGGGCGTCTTTTTTTGCGCCCTACAAAAACACAAAACAAACATTTTTGATCGTTTAATGTTGCTTTTGTGTTCGTTTTTATCTATCTTCTATTATCAAGAGACAACAAGCGCCACGCCGTCAGGGCGGCGCGCCGTGCAAAGGAAAGCTCGTGGAAAGTTATGATCTGCTCGTGATCGGTGGTGGCATCAACGGTGCCGGCATCGCCCGTGACGCCGCCGGTCGCGGCCTGAAAGTGCTGCTCTGTGAAAAGGACGATCTGGCGGCGCACACCTCGTCGGCCAGCACCAAGCTGATCCACGGCGGGCTGCGCTATCTGGAATATTACGAATTCTCGCTGGTGCGCAAGGCGCTGCAGGAGCGCGAAGGGCTGCTCGACGCCGCGCCGCACATCATGTGGCCGCTGCGCTTCGTGATGCCGCACGACGCCGAACAGCGCCCGGCGTGGCTGATCCGCTGCGGCCTGTTCCTGTACGACCACCTGGCCCGTCGTCGCCGCCTGCCCGGCAGCGAGCGCATCCGCTTCGAGCGCCACCCGGCCGGTAGCCCGCTGCAACCGCGCTACCATCAGGGCTTCGTCTATTCCGACGGCTGGGTCAACGACGCGCGGCTGGTGGTGCTCAACGCGATGGACGCCGCCGAACGCGGCGCCAGCATCCGCACCCGCACCGCCTGTGTCGCCGCGCAGCGCGACGGCGACGGCTGGCTGTGCACGCTGCACGGCGAACACGGCCAGCAGCAGGTGCGCGCCCGCGCGCTGGTCAACGCCGGCGGGCCGTGGGTGCAGCAGCTCTTGGGCGGCGTGATCCACGCGCCGGCGCGCAAGGCGATCCGGCTGGTGAAGGGCAGCCACATCATCGTGAAAAAGCTGTTCGATCACGACTTTGCCTACATCTTCCAGAACCCGGACAAGCGCATCATCTTCGCCATTCCCTACGAGCAGGACTTCACCCTGATCGGCACCACCGATGTCGAATACCACGACGATGCCGCCAAGGTCGCCATCGACCGCGACGAGATCGCCTACCTGTGCGCGATGAGCAACCGCTACTTCGAACGCCAGATCGGTCCGGCCGACGTGGTGGCCACCTACTCCGGGGTGCGGCCGCTGCTGGACGACGAGCACGACAACGCCAGCGGCGTCACCCGCGACTACGCGCTGGAGCTGGACAGTGACGGCGCGCCGCTGCTGTCGGTGTTCGGCGGCAAGATCACCACCTACCGCAAGCTGGCGGAACAGGCGGTCGACCAGCTGGCGCCACTGCTGGGCAACACGCGCCCAAGCTGGACCGCCGGCCAGCATCTGCCCGGCGGCGACCTGCCCGGCAGCAACTTCGACACCTTCGTGCGCAGCCTGCAGCAGGCCAGGCCGTGGCTGCCGCCGGCGCTGGCCACGCGGCTGGCGCGCGCCTACGGCAGCCGCGTGGACGCGCTGCTGGGCACTGCGGCCAACCTTGCGGCACTGGGCGCGGAAATCCAGCCCGGGCTGTACGAGGCCGAGCTGCGCTATCTGGTGGACAAGGAATGGGCGACCTGCGCCGACGACGTGCTGTGGCGGCGCAGCAAGCTGCGCCTGCACCTGCCGGCCGGCGCCGAGGCCGCAGTAGAACGCTGGCTGGCGGCGTACCGCAGCAGCCAGCCGGCAGGCAGTATGCGCGAGACGCAAGCACACCAAGGGTAAGAGCTTGGCCGCAGCGTGCTGGAGCGTGTTCACGATCCCGCGCGCTCACGCGAGACAAGGCGAAAACGGCTGAGGATGCGGCGTTTAGCTGGCGATAAACAGGCAGCCGAGGCCGTTTTCAACGCCGTATCGCCCCATTGAGATCAAGCCGCAGCAGATCGTGAACCGGCGCTTAACCGGCGCGCTGCGGTTGCAGTGCCATGCGTACGGCCAGCGCGGCCAGCACGCTCCCCATCACATAGCGCTGCGTCGCCAGCCAACGCGGCCTGGTGGCAAAGCCCGCGGCCAGGCGGGCGGCAAACAGCACGATCAGCAGGTTGACCGCAAAACTGATGGCAATCTGGGTCAGCCCCAGCAGCAGGCTTTGCCGGAACACGCTGCCCGCTCCCGGCACGATGAACTGCGGCAGGATGGACAGGTAAAACACCGCGATCTTGGGGTTCAGCACATTGGTGAGGAAGCCCATCATGAACAGGCGCCGTGGCGAATCGGCCGTCAGGCTGCGCGTGGCAAACGGCGAGCGCGCACCGGGGCGCAGCGCCTGCCAGGCCAGCCACATCAGATAGGCGGCACCACCCCATTTCAGCAGCGCATAGGCCAGCGGCACGGCCAGAAACAGCGCCGTCAGCCCCAGCGCGGCGGCCAGCATGTGCAGCAGGAAACCGGCCACCACGCCCAGCAGCGAGATCATGCCGGCACGGCGTCCCTGGCACAGGCTGCGTGACAGCAGGTAAAGCATATTGGGGCCGGGGGTCAGCACCATCAGCAGCGCCGCTCCGGCAAACAGCCACCACTGGGGTGAAGTCGCCATCTTGTTTCCTTTCAGGTAAGCACATCCGTCGCCCAGCGGGCCGCGCGCCCGCCGCCCCTCACGATACCTTTGGCATAATGCGTTTGGCAAACAGCGTCGCGACCAGTCGCGTCACCTGGCGCCGCGTCAGCCAGCGCGGCAGCTGCGCCGTCAGGTAATTCATCCGGCCCGGCACGTGGTAGTGTCGCCCCGCATCCAGCGCCCGCAGTGCCGATGCCACCACCGATTCCGGAGAGGCCGCCGCCATGCCCGACACATCGGCGTTGGCCACCTCGGTAAAGCGGGTTTGGGTATTGCCCGGACACAGCGCCAGAAAGCGCACGCCGCTGTCCTCGTACTCGGCGGCCAGCGCCTCGGTCAGGTGCAACACATAGGCCTTGGAGGCGCCGTAGACCGCGATATACGGCAAGGGCTGGAACGCCGCCGTCGAGGCAACGTTGATGACGGCGCCCAGCCGGCGCGCCTGCATCGCCGGCAGCAACAGCCGCGTCAGCTCGGTCAGCGCCACAATATTCAGCATCAGCATGCGCTGGTAGGTGTCGGCGCTTTCGTCGAGAAAATGGCGCCATTTGCCGAAGCCGGCATTGTTGACCAGCAGATCCACCGTCCAGCCCGCGGCCGTGACCTCGGCGTACAGCGCCGCCACGGCACCGGCTTGCGCCAGATCGGCGACGATGACCAGCACCCGGATGCCGTACTGTGCCCGCAGCTGCGCGGCCAGCTGTTGCAGCGCGTCGCCGGAACGGGCGGTGAGAATGAGGTGGCAGCCACGCTGCGCCAGCGCCTCGGCAAAACAGCGGCCGATACCGGAAGAGGCGCCGCTGACCAGCGCGGTCATGCGTTCAAAAGGCAGGGATGTCATCGCAAATGCTCCTGATGGGATAAGGAAGCATCAGCGTAAAGCTTGCCCTACAGGGCAAGGTCAAGTGCAGGTGACGGGGGATGCGCCGTAGTTCAGCGCCAGCTCGGCCTCCAGCTGCGCCAGCTGCTGCTGCAAGGCCTGCAGCCGTTGCAATTCCTGCTGGAAATGCCGCTGCTTCTGCCGGATCAGCTGCTGTGCCACCACCAGCGGGAAACTGCCGGAGGCGGCCTTCAGTACCGCCAGCTCTTTCAGCTCCGCCAGGCTGAAGCCCACCGTCTGCGCGCGACGGATCATGCTGACCAGGTGCACGTCCAGCGGCTTATAGACGCGGTAGTTGCCGCGGCGCTGCGGCACCGGCAGCAAGCCCTGCGCCTCGTAGAGGCGGATCGCCTTGCGCGTGGCGCCGGTCAGCGCCGCCAGCTCGCCGATCAGCATCAGCCCGCCACCACCAGCCGGGTATCACCGGCGGCCAGCACCTCGGCCATTTCCGCGCTTACCGGCTGGTCGGTAAACAGCGCGTCCACCTGTGCCAGATGCCCCAGCTCCACCAGCGCCGGACGATCGAACTTGGAATGGTCGGCCGCCAGCCACACCTGGCGCGACTGCTGCATGATCGCCTGCGTGGTCAGCACCTCGCGGTAGTCGTAGTCGCGCAGCACGCCGCCATGCTCGATACAGGACACGCCGATGATGCCGTAGTCGACCTTGAACTGGCGGATGAACTGCACCGTCGCCTCGCCGGTCAGGCCGCGGTCGCGCTTGCGCAGCGCGCCGCCGGCGACCAGCACCTCGCAGTCGGGGTAGTCGCACATCAGGTTGGCGATGTGGAAGTTGTTGGTGATCACGCGCAGGCCGCGATGCTGGGAGAGCGCCTTGGCCACCTCCTCGGTGGTGGTGCCGAGGTTGATGAACAGCGAGGCGTTGTCGGGGATTTCCGCCGCCAGTGCGCGCGCGATACGCCGCTTTTCGTCGATCATCAGCACCTGGCGCGCGTCGTAGGCGACGTTCTCGACGCTGGACAGCACGCTGGCGCCGCCGTGGTAGCGCTGCAGCAGCTTGTTCTCCGCCAGCAGCGTGATGTCGCGGCGGATGGTCTGGTGGGTGACGGCGAAATGGGCGGCCATTTTCTCGACCGCGACATAACCCTCGCGGTTAACCCAGGCCAGCAGGTCTTTCTGACGTTGATTGAGGATCAGCATGCAAGCGGCACTTCCCTTATCCGAATGGC
The DNA here is from genome assembly GCF_001037925.1 of Vogesella sp. EB. Classification (NCBI taxonomy): domain Bacteria; kingdom Pseudomonadati; phylum Pseudomonadota; class Betaproteobacteria; order Neisseriales; family Chromobacteriaceae; genus Vogesella; species Vogesella sp. EB. The sequence goes on from NZ_LFDT01000002.1 coordinate 258,862, forward strand.
GTTCATTGTAACCGAGTCGCCGCCGTCACTGCCGCCACATCCACGCCACCGGCGCGCAGGCAGCACAACGGCCAGCCGCAGAGCTGCGGCTGGCCGTGTGGCGGTGGATAGTTAACACGTATTCACGATCTCGCGAGCTCACGCGAGACAAGGCGAAAACGGCTGAGGACGCGGAATTGACTTGGGGTCAATGAGCATTCCAAAGCCGTTTTCAACGCGGTATCGCCCCGTTGAAATCAGTCATAGCAGATCGTGAACAGGCGCTTAGTGCGTGCCGCGCTGGATGAATTCGATTTTGTAGCCGTCCGGGTCTTCCACAAAGGCGATCACAGTCGTGCCGTGCTTCATCGGCCCCGCCTCTCGCACCACCTTGCCGCCCTTCGCACGCACCGCGTCACAGGCGGCGTAGGCGTCGGCCACTTCCACCGCCAGATGGCCGAAGGCGTTGCCCAGCTCGTAGCTGTCGGTGTCCCAGTTGTGGGTCAGCTCGATCACACTGTTGCTGTCCTCGTCGCCGTAGCCGACAAAGGCCAGGGTGAAACGGCCATCGGGGTAGTCGTGGCGGCGCAGCAGGCTCATGCCCAGCACCTCGGTGTAGAAGGCGATGGCGCGGTCAAGGTTGCCGACGCGGATCATGGTATGCAGCAGGCGCATGGTGTACTCCGGAAAAGGTTGGCCGCAACAGGCAGCGAGGCAGATCAGATGGGGATGGCGCCGGCGAAAGCAAAGCCCGCACCGGCCAGAACAGTGTGTTTGCGCTCAGCCGTAGCGGAACAGGCTGTCGCCATGCTGCTTCAGCCACTGCCGTGCGCCGTGCCAGCCGGGATAGAGGCGGCCGACTTCGGCCCAGAACGCCGGCGAATGGTTCATGTGCAGCAGATGCGCCAGCTCGTGGGCGATCACGTAGTCGAGCACCGATTCCGGCGCCTGCACCAGCCGCCAGTTGAGGCGCACCACGCCGCGGCCGGTGCAGCTGCCCCAGCGCGTGCGCGCCGAGGACAGGCCCCAGCCGGACAGCGGTCGCGCAGCACGCGGCTGCCACAGTGCCAGCCGTGCGGCAAAACGCTGCCGCGCCTGCTGCTGCAAATAACCGACCACGCTGGCGGCCAGCCGCGCCGGTTGTTCCAGCATCGGCCCGGCCAGGTGCAGGGTGTCGCCGACCAACTGCGCCTGGTGGCGGCTGGCGGCGACGCAGTGCAGGCGGTAGCTCTCGCCACCCAGCAGCACCTGGCCCTGCGTCAGCGCGCGCTCGCCCTGCTCGGCGTGGTGGCGCGCCAGATGGCGGGCGATCCAGTCGTGCTTGCTGGCCAGCACCTCTTGCAGGTAGGCCAGCGGCACCGCCGGCGGCGCGATCAGCTCCACCTCGCCGTGCTTGATGCGAATGCCGACGCTCTGCCGCGCGCGCCGGATCAGGCGCACCGTCACCGCGCCGTGCGGCAGCTGCAGATTAAGCGGCGCGTGCTTTGCGTTCATCGGGGTGGGCAAACGGGCCGACGCCGCCGATCTCGCGCTGGCGCGCCTCGATCCAGGCTTCCGCCTGCCGCGTCATCGCTTCCGGGCCGACATCGTCGCGCGGATAGATCGCCGGGCCGATCACCAGCGTGATCTCGCCCGGATGCTTGAGGAAGGCGTTGCGCGGCCAGAATTCGCCGGCATTGTGCGCCACCGGCACCAGCGGCATGGCCAGCTGCTTCGCCATCCGCGCCGCGCCCAGCTTGTACTTGCCGGCCTCACCGGGGCGGGTGCGGGTGCCTTCCGGAAACACGCTGATCCAGAAGCCGTGCTGTTTGCGGTTGGTGCCCTGCTCCAGCATGCGGCGGTTGGCATTGGCGCGATCGGAACGGTTGATGGTGATCGGGTTGGTCAGCGCCAGCCCCCAGCCGAAGAACGGAATCCACAGCAGCTCCTTCTTGGCAACGAACACCTGCGACGGAAAGATCTCCTGCAGCGCCAGCGTTTCCCAGCCGGACTGGTGCTTGGCGCAGATGATCGCCGGCTCCTTGACGATGTTCTCGGCACCGATCACGCGGTAGCGCAGGCCGATCACGTGCCACAGCAGCCAGGTCAACAGCCGTGCCCAGCTCTCGCCGATCACGTGACGGGTGCGGCGCGGCAACGGCGCGCCGATGAACAGGCCGAGGAAGAACAGCGGCGTGACGATGGCCACCAGCAGCCAGTAGATCAGGTTACGAATCAGCAACATGGGCAGTTCAGTTTTCCAGGTTAATCAGGTAGTCGGCGGCGGAAAACAGGTTGTCGAACACCTGCGTGCCCTCCGGCAGGCCGCCTTTTTCCAGCGTACGCAGGCCCTTGCCGGTCTTCACCAACAGTGGCCGGCCACCGACCGCGTCAATCGCCTGCAGGTCGCGCAGGCTGTCGCCGACCATCGGCAGGCCTTCGCCGCGCACATTGAAGCGCGCCATGATGTCTTCGACCATGCCAGGCTGCGGCTTGCGGCAGCGGCACTGGTCGTCGGCGGTGTGCGGACAGAACACCACCGCATCGATGCGGCCACCGGCCTGCCCCACCAGCCGGTGCATCTTCTCGTGCATCGCATTGAGCGCGTGCATGTCGAACAGGCCGCGGCCGATGCCGGACTGGTTGGTGGCGACCACCACGTGCCAGCCAGCCTGGGTCAGGTTGGCGATGGCGTCGCAGCTCTTCGGCAGCGGCTGCCATTCCATGGTGTTTTTGACGAAATCGTCGCGATCTTCGTTGATCACGCCGTCACGATCGAGGATGACGAGTTTCAAGCAACACTCCTAGTTCTGGCCACGGTCACGACCGCAAGCCCCACAAAACCGGCAGCGTACTGCCGGCCATCGTGCCCGCCGCCCCGGCAACACAAACCGGAGCATCGTGCGATGCCCCGGTTTGCGGGGAGCCGGTCAGGCGGGTACTGGCGCCAGCGGCGCCGCGCCTTACTCGGCCAACAGCGAGATGTCGGCCACGCGGTTGAACAGTGCGGCCAACCTTGCCAACAGCGCGATGCGGTTGGCGCGTACCGCCAGATCGTCGGCCATCACCATCACGCCGTCGAAGAAGGCATCCACCGGCGCACGCAGCGAGGCCAGCTGGGTCAGCGCGCCGGCGAAGTCGTGGGCGGCAAACTTGGCGTCCACCGCAGGAGCCAGCGCTTCCACCGCCGCAAACAACGCGCGCTCGGCGTCCTCGGCAAACAGCGCCGGGTTCACCGCGGCGATGTCGCCCTCGGTCTTCTTCAGGATGTTCTTCACGCGCTTGTTGGCTGCGGCCAACGTTGCGGCTTCCGGCAGCGCCTTGAACTGCGCGACGGCGGCCAGGATGGCGCCCACTTCGTTCAGCTGCGTCGGTGCCAGCGCCAGCACGGCGTCGATCTCGTCGCCCTTGTAGTCATTGGCGAGGTAGTTCTTCAGGCGCTCCAGGCAGAAGGCGTACACCTCGTCCACCACGGTGGCGGACAACAGGCCGGCCGGGAAGGCGTCGGCGGCATCGCTGATCAGCGCCTTCAGGTCCAGCGGATGTTCCAGCACCATGCGCAGCACGCCCAGTGCGGCACGGCGCAGTGCGAACGGGTCCTTGTCGCCGGTCGGGATCAGGCCGATGCCCCAGATGCCGACGATGGTTTCCAGCTTGTCGGCCAGGGCCACCGCGGTGGCGATGGCACCCTGCGGCAGGCTGTCACCGGCAAAGCGCGGGTGGTAGTGGCCTTCGATGGCGTCGGCCACCACCTCGTCTTCACCGTCCAGGCGCGCGTAGTAGCGGCCCATGATGCCCTGCAGTTCCGGGAATTCACCGACCATGTCGGACACCAGATCGGCCTTGGCCAGATACGCGGCGCGACCGGCCAGCGAGCTGTCGGCGCCGAGCTTGGCGGCAATCGCGGACGCGATGCTGGTCAGGCGGGTAATGCGTTCCAGCTGGTTGCCGATCTTGTTGTGGTAGACCACGTGTTCCAGGCGTGGCAGGCGGCTGTCGAGGCGGTGCTTCTGGTCCTGCTCGTAGAAGAACTTGGCGTCGGACAGGCGCGCGCGCAGCACGCGCTCGTTACCGCCGATGATGAAGCGCGGGTCGTCGGTTTCCAGGTTGGACACCAGCAGGAAGCGGTTCATCAGCTTGCCGTTGCTATCGAGCAGCGGGAAGTACTTCTGGTTCTGCTGCATGGTCAGGATCAGGCATTCCTGCGGCACGTTCAGGAACTCGGCCTCGAAACCGGCTTCCAGCACCACTGGCCACTCCACCAGCCCGGTCACTTCATCGAACAGCGCGTCCGGTGCGGCGATGGTGGCGTTCAGCTTGGCGGCGGCGTGCGACAGGCGCTGGCGCACCAGCTCGCGGCGGGCGAGGAAGCTGGCGATCACCTTGCCCTCTTCCGCCAGCGTGCGCGGGTAGGCGTCGGCGCTCGGGATGGTCACCTCACCGGCGGACAGGAAGCGGTGGCCGCGGGTGACGTTGCCGCTTTGCAGCCCCAGCACTTCGCCGGCGACGATTTGCTCGCCGTGCAGCATCACCAGGCCGTGTACCGGGCGCACGAACTGCACGTCGAGGTCGCCCCAGCGCATCAGCTTCGGCGCCGGCAGCTTTTTCAGCGCGCTGGCGACGATGCCGGACAGTACCGCGGACAGGCTTTCGCCGGCCTTGGTCGATTCATAGGCGTACACGTCCTGCTTGCCGTCGTGCACGGTGGAAAGCTGGCTCACTTCCACGCCGCAGGAGCGGGCGAAGCCGGCCAGTGCCGGGGTCGGCTGGCCGTCCTTCATGCCGCTGGCGACCGCCGGGCCGCGGCGCACGCTGTGCTGCTCGGGCTGGATGGCGGCGACGGCCGGGATCTGCACCGCCAGACGGCGCGGGCTGGCAAACACGTGCGACTGCACGTTGCTGGCCACGAACTGCAGTTTTTTCAGTTCGTCGGTAATGGTATCGGCAAAGCTGGCGGCCAGCTTTTCCAGTGCTTTCGGCGGCAGCTCTTCGGTGAGCAGCTCGATCAACAGGGTAGCAGTCATGGTCATTCAATCTTCAAGCTAGGAGCATTGGGGGCGAGTCGGCACACCAGGCGCAGCATGGTATCGGCCGTCGAATCGGCGACCACCGGCACGAAGGTCCAGTTGAAACGCTGCAACGGGAACATCTGCGTGTACACGTGCTGGCCACTGGCGGTCCAGTACGAGGCGCTGATGAACGCATACTGGCGCGCGTTGCAGTCGGCACGGCCTTCGAGGCGGCGGATGTGATAGCGGATGCCCAGCTCTTTCTGGGTCTTGCGCTCGCTGAACCGCTCCTGGTTGACGAAACGGACAAGGCCGTCCTTGACGTTGGCGATGGTGGCCAGCTCCAGCGACAGCTCCAGGCCGGTACCGCTCTGGTACACCTGGAACTGCCCTTCCGGTTGCGGCTCCGCCTGCTGACTGCGCACATACCAGCTGAGCGCGGCCAGCGTGGCCAACAGCACAAAGAACAGCGCTGCCCACGTCTTCATGGCATCAGTCTTTCTTGCACATCGGGAAGCCCAGCGCCTCGCGCGCGGCGTAGTAGGCTTGCGCCACGCCACGAGCCAGGTTGCGGATGCGGCCGATGTAGGCGGCACGTTCGGTCACCGAGATGGCGCCGCGCGCGTCCAGCAAGTTGAAGGTGTGGCCGGCCTTGAGAATCATCTCGTAGCCGGGCAGCGGCAGCCCGGCGTCCAGCAGGCGCTTGGCCTCGGCTTCGTAGTCGCCGAACTGCTTGAACAGCAGCTCGACATTGCTGTGCTCGAAGGCAAAGCGCGACTGCTCGACTTCGTTCTGGAAGAACACGTCGCCGTAGCTCACCGGCGTGCCGTCCGGCAGGTAGGTCCACACCAGCTCGTACACGTTCTCGATGTCCTGCAGGTACATCGCCAGCCGTTCCAGGCCGTAGGTGATCTCGCCCAGCACCGGCTTGCAATCGAGGCCGCCGACCTGCTGGAAGTAGGTGAACTGCGTCACTTCCATGCCGTTGAGCCACACTTCCCAGCCCAGCCCCCAGGCGCCTAGGGTCGGGTTTTCCCAGTCGTCCTCGACAAAGCGGATGTCGTGCACGGTCGGATCGATGCCCAGCTCGCGCAGCGAGCCCAGGTACAGGTCCTGGATATTCGGTGGCGACGGCTTCAGTACCACCTGGAACTGGTGGTGCTGGAACAGGCGGTTGGGGTTCTCGCCGTAGCGGCCGTCTTTCGGACGGCGGCTGGGCTGCACGTAGGCGGCGTGCCACGGTTCCGGGCCGAGGGCGCGCAGGAAGGTGGCGGTATGCGAGGTGCCTGCGCCCACTTCGGTATCGTACGGCTGGAGCAAGGCGCAGCCCTGACGGTTCCAGTAGTGCTGCAGGGTGAGGATGATTTCCTGAAAAGTGAGCATGTCGCGGCGTTTCAAAGATGAAAAACAAGGCACGATTCTAACCGCATCGTGCCTTGCTCTGCCATCCATTGCGGCCAACCTTGTGGCAAAGGTTGGCCGCAAACATCATATTGCGCTTACTGCCAGTCCAGAATCACCTTGCCGCTCTGTCCGGACAGCATGGCGGCGAAGCCGGCTTCGAAATCGTCGACCTTGAAGTGGTGGGTGATGATCGGCGAAATATCCAGCCCGGACTGGATCAGCGCCACCATCTTGTACCAGGTCTCGAACATCTCGCGACCGTAGATGCCCTTGATCTCCAGACCCTTGAAGATCACCTGGTTCCAGTCGATGGAAGTATTGGCCGGCGGGATGCCCAAAAGCGCCACCTTGCCACCGTGGTTCATCGTTTCCAGCATCTGACGGAAGGCGTGCGGGTTGCCGGACATTTCCAGGCCGACATCGAAGCCTTCGCTCATGTGCAGCTCCTGCATCACCGTTTTCAGGTCTTCATTAGCCACGTTCACCGCGCGGGTGGCGCCCATCTTGCGCGCCAGATCGAGGCGGAAGTCATTGACGTCGGTGATCACCACATGGCGCGCGCCGACGTGCTTGGCAATCGCCACCGCCATGATGCCGATCGGGCCGGCGCCGGTAATCAGCACGTCCTCGCCGACCAGGTTGAACGACAGCGCGGTGTGCACCGCGTTGCCGAACGGATCGAAGATGGAGGCCAGGTCATCGGAGATGTCGTCCGGGATCGGGAAGGCGTTGAAGGCCGGGATCACCAGGTATTCGGCAAACGCGCCTTCGCGGTTGACGCCGACACCGGTGGTGTTGCGGCACAGGTGGCGACGGCCGGCGCGACAGTTGCGGCAGTGACCGCAGGTGATGTGGCCTTCGCCGGAGACGCGGTCACCGATCTTGAAGCCCTGTACTTCCGAACCCATGCCGGCAACGACGCCGACATACTCGTGGCCGACGTGCATCGGCACCGGAATGGTCTTCTGCGCCCAGTCGTCCCAGTTCCAGATGTGGATGTCGGTGCCGCAGATCGCGGTCTTGGTGATCTTGATCAGCAGGTCGTTGTGGCCGACTTCCGGATGCGGTACATCGGTCATCGACAGGCCGGGAGCGGCCTGCAGTTTGGCAAGAGCTTTCATGTTTTATCCTGTAGTGCGCCGCGACAGGCGGCGGCGCGGTGAAACGGAACGCGCGGGCCAAGCGGCAGGCAGCGCCGCCGTGGCCACCGCAAGAATCAGATCACGCCCAGCTCGCGGCCAACCTTGATGAAGGCGGCCACGGTGTGCTGCACCTGCGCCAGGCTGTGGCCGGCCGACATCTGGGTACGGATGCGCGCCTTGCCTTTCGGCACCACCGGGTAGGAGAAGCCGGTGACGAACACGCCTTCCGCCAGCAGTGCCGCTGCCATCTCGCCGGCCAGCTTGGCGTCGCCCAGCATCACCGGAATGATCGGATGCTGGCCCGGCACCAGGCTGAAACCGGCCTCGCTCATCGCCTGGCGGAAGTAGTCGGCGTTACGCTTCAGGTTGGCGCGCAGCTCAGCGCCCTCTTCCGTGGCCAGGATCTGCAGCACCTTCAGGCTGGCGGCGGCGATGGCCGGCGCCAGGGTGTTGGAGAACAGGTACGGCCGCGAACGCTGGCGCAGCAGGTCGATGATCGGCTTGCGGCCGGAGACATAACCGCCGGACGCGCCGCCGAGCGCCTTGCCCAGCGTGCCGGTGTAGATGTCGACGCGGTCGCTGACGCCACACAGCTCCGGGGTGCCGGCGCCGTGCTCGCCCATGAAGCCGACGGCGTGCGAATCATCCACCATCACGATGGCGCCGTAGCGTTCGGCGACGTCGCACAGCGTTTTCAGGTCGGCGATGATGCCGTCCATCGAGAACACGCCGTCGGTAACGATCAGCTTGAAGCGGGCGCCGGCCTCTTCGGCGGCCTTGAGCTGGGTTTCCAGATCGGCCATGTCATTGTTTTTGTAGCGGAAACGCTTGGCCTTGCACAGGCGCACGCCGTCGATGATGGAGGCGTGGTTCAGCTCGTCGGAAATCACCGCGTCGTCTTCGGTGAGCAGGGTCTCGAACACGCCGCCGTTGGCATCGAAGCAGCTGGAATAGAGGATGGTGTCGTCGGTGCCGAGGAAGCCGGAGATCGCCGCCTCCAGGTCCTTGTGCACCTGCTGCGTGCCGCAGATGAAACGCACCGAGGCGCAGCCGTAGCCGTAGTCGTCCAGCCCCTGTTTCGCCGCCGCGATCAGGCGTGCGTCGTCGGCGAGGCCCAGGTAGTTGTTGGCACAGAAGTTCAGCACCTCGCGGCCGCCGGACAGGGTGATGCCGGCACGTTGCGGCGTGGCGATCACGCGTTCCGGTTTCTCGAAACCGTCGGCACGGATTTGCGCCAGCGTGGCTTGCAGATGAGCGAGATAGGTGTGGTTCATGCGGGAGAGTCCCTGTTGTTCAGCGTGGAAGCCGGCGCCGTTGGCCGGGGCCGGCAAGCATCGTTCTGTCACCATTCTAGACCCGCGCCAACGACTTTATCAGGGACAGTTGCGCACGATTTTCACCGGGTGAGTGTTACCCCCGCCCGGCAGCCGCAGCCTCGGCTGTGCGACAATCCGTTTCCCATTCCCGCGCCGAACCGACCGTGAACCGCCCCAACCCTCCCGTGCCGCATTGCCGCGCTTGCGTCCACTACTACATCACCCACGACGCCCGCTTCCCCTACGGCTGCCGCGCCATGGACTTCAAGAGCAAGCGCCTGCCGCTGCAGGACGTGCGCGAGGCGACAGGGCGCGACTGCCAGCTATTCCAAGCCAGGGCTTCTGGCAATCTTGGCCGCGTTATTCGCCCCCAATAGAATCACCGACTCACTCACACTCGAATAGCTTGCAACCATTCTAAAAGTAACGCGAAGCCATAGCCATTCAATTGGCGTTGCATCCAGATCAAACATTGTGTCTGTCATATTGACTTTTTGTATTACCCCCCTCAATACTCACAGTCATACCAACAACACTTTATAGATTGGATTACAAATGCGCCCGACATCTTCCGTAAAAAACATAACAGCAAGCCTTCTGTTGGCCGGTCTCTGTCATGCAGTCTACGCAACGCCATCTATTACGGAAGTCACTGTCACGGGGTCGGACGGTAAGCGCTATGTCATCACCTATACCCAAACCTCATTTGGTGCCTCCGCCACACAACTGCGTGCGCTACCCTGGTGGGGAAATAGCACCTTGGCAGACTCGCTTGCATCAGCTTCAGGAGAACTAACAGGCGTCAATACCGGTTCTGCAGATATTGGCTGCTGTACGAGCAGCTATGCTGGGCCAGTCTTCGCCTATACGGAAGATGGAGGAAGCGTGTGGGGGACCTTCCTGCACAATAGCCACACCCATTCTGGCGAGGATCCAATCCCCGATGATGTAGCCATTTATTATGCTCTGGGTCGCTTGGCACTCAACGTGCAGCAATCATCCACCAACCAGTCCAACAATCCGGCCCTGAACGCCGCCACCATCATTGATGCCACCCCTAACCTGCAAGCCCTGTTCAATGACCTGAGTACCGACCAGGAAATCTCCGCGGCAGCCAGCCAGACACTGCCACTGCTGACCGGCGGTTCCATGGCGGCAGCAGGCAACGCGCTGTCCGGCATCAACAAGGTGATCCAGGCCCGCATCGAATCCAACCGCGGCCTGTCTGCCGGTGACGGTTTCTTCGGCGACAAATACGTGTGGGTGAAGCCGTTCGGTTCGTGGGCAGATCAGGATGACCAGCAAGGCGTGTCCGGCTTCAAGTCGACCACCACCGGCGTGGCCTTTGGTGTTGACAGCGCCGTGAACGACAAGCTGCGCCTTGGCACGGCCATGGCCTACGCCAAAGCCGACGTGGACAGCAACTCGAACGTGGCCAAGCAGAGTGCCGATGTGGACGTGTTCCAGCTGGTCGGCTACGGCAGCTACAGCCTGGGCAACAACAGCGAAGTCAACTTCCAGGTGGACGTAGGCCAGAACAGCAACAAGGGCCGTCGCAGCATCGCCTTTACCAACAGCACCGCGACTTCCGAGTACACCAGCTACACCGCCCACGCCGGTGCCGGCCTTGGCCGCACCTACCAGTTGAGCGCCGCCACCAGCATCACCCCCTCCATCCGCGCCGACTACACCTGGATCAAGGACAAGGCCTACCAGGAAAGCGGCGCCGGCCTGCTGAACCTGAACGTGGGCAGCCGTGACAGCGAAGAGTTCGTGCTGGGTCTGGACGGCAAGATCAGCCACCAGCTGAGTGACAACACCAGCCTGTCGGCCAACCTGGGTGTCGGCTATGACACCATGGCTAAGCGCTCCAGCATCACCGCCACCTTTGCCGGTGCTCCCGGTGCCGCCTTTACCACCTACGGCCTGGATGCGGAGCCATGGTCGGCGCGAGCCGGCGTCGGCCTGACGCATACCACCGCCAACGGTACCGAGATCACCTTGCGTTATGATGCCGAACACCGGGAAGCCTTCCTGAACCAGACCGCATCGCTCAAGGCACGCTGGGCGTTCTAAATAACCCATGCTCACCCGGCCACAACCCGTCACCGGGTTGTGGCCTTTTTCATGATGACGACAACCGACAACAGCAGACCCCTTGCCCTCCGCTACCGCTTGCTGCCGCTGCTATGGTTGGCCGCGTGCAGCACGCTGCCGACGCCGGCCGAGCGCGCCACCACGGTGCAGGCGCTGACCCTGCCCGGCAACTGGCAGGCGAGCACCCTGAGCAGCAGCACCTTCATGCTGCGCAGCTATGGCCCGGCACACATCCGGGCCGACAAGCCGCTGAGCATCTACATTGAAGGCGACGGCTTTGCCTGGCTCAACCGCGAGCAAGCGTCCGGCGATCCGACCCCCATCGAGCCGCTGGCGCTGCGCCTCGCCCTTGCCCAGCCCGATGGCAATGCGGTGTACCTGGCCCGCCCCTGTCAGTATCTGGCGGCGCAAGACCGGCGCTGCGCGCAACGCTACTGGACGGACGCCCGTTTTTCCGCCGACGTGATCCAGGCCACCGACGAGGCGATCAGCCAGCTGAAAAACCGTTATGGCGCCAGGCAGCTAAGCCTGATCGGCTACTCCGGCGGTGCGGCGGTGGCGGCGCTGGTCGGCGCCAGACGGCAGGACGTCGACCGCCTGATCAGCGTCGCCGGCAATCTGGACAGCCAGGCCTGGACCGAGCATCACCGCATCAGCCCGCTGCGCCATTCGCTCAACCCGGCGGATGCGGCCGAACGGCTGGCGCAGATACCGCAATGGCATCTGCTCGGCCAGCAGGATCGCGTCATTCCCGCGCTCATCGCGCAGTCCTTCGCCCGCCGGGCGCCGGCGCAACAGCAGCTTATCGTCTCGTTTCCGGGCTTCGATCATCACTGCTGCTGGGCGGCGCAGTGGCCGCAAATCTGGCGGCAACTGGAAAGCGGCACGCTGGCGCCCTGACGCTGCGCCCATGAAAAATGCGGCCAACGTTGGCCGCATTGTTGCTGAGCGTGCTGCGTGTATCAGCGACGCAGCAGCCGTGCCGCGTCCAGCGCGAAGTAGGTGAGGATGCCGTCGGCGCCGGCGCGCTTGAAGGCGAGCAGGCTTTCCATCATGCACTTCTCTTCGTCCAGCCAGCCGTTCTGCGCGGCGGCTTTCAGCATCGCGTATTCGCCGGACACCTGGTAGGCGTAGGTCGGCACCTTGAAGGTGTCCTTGATGCGGCGGATCACGTCCAGATAGGGCATGCCCGGCTTGATCATCACCATGTCGGCGCCCTCTTCCAGATCCATCGCCACTTCCTGGATCGCCTCGTCGAGGTTGGCCGGGTCCATCTGGTAGGTGTACTTGTCAGCCTTGCCAAGGTTGGCCGCAGAGCCGACCGCGTCGCGGAACGGGCCGTAGAAGGCGGACGCGTACTTGGCGCTGTAGGCCAGAATTCTGGTGTGGATGTAGCCGTCTTCTTCCAGCGCGCTGCGGATGGCGCCGATGCGGCCGTCCATCATGTCGGACGGGCCGAGTACGTCGGCGCCGGCTTCGGCGTGGCACAGCGCCTGCTGCACCAGCACTTCGGTGGTTTCGTCGTTCAGCACGTAGCCGCTGTCGTCGAGCAGGCCGTCCTGACCGTGAATGGTATACGGATCAAGCGCGAGGTCGGTCATGATGCCAAGCTCGGGGAAACGCGCCTTCAGCTCGCGCACCACGGTCGGCACCAGCCCGTCCGGGTTGTAGGCTTCCTTGCCGGAATTGTCCTTGCCGGTTTCCACCACCGGGAAGATCGACAGCATCGGAATGCCGAGCTGCAGCGCGTCTTCGGCGGTAAACAGCAGCTTGTCCAGGCTCTGGCGCACCACGCCCGGCATCGACGTCACCGCCTGCTCGCGCCCCTGCCCTTCCAGCACGAATACCGGATAGATCAGGTCGTTGGTGGTCAGCACGTTCTCGCGCATCAGGCGGCGGGAGAAATCGTCACGGCGCATGCGACGCAGTCGGGTCGCGGGGAAGTAGCGGTTGGCAAACATGAGGGTCTTTCGCGGCAAACGGTTCAGAAGGAAGGCGCTAACGATAGCAAGACTGGGACAGCCGGCACAGCAGAAGTTCAGCGCCATTTGCGGCAGCGCAAGGTTGGCCGCAACGCCGCGCGGCGTCAGCGCGAGGCGACGTCGTCATCCTGCTCGGCCTGTTCACGGCGGGCGTAGGTGCCCGGTGCCACGCCCGGCGGCAGCTCGATCGGCGGCTGTTTTTGCGACAGCCGCGCCAGGGTGCCGAGCACGGTGCCCAGCGGTGCGCCGATGATCACGATCCAGAACCAGGTGCTGTGCAGTAAATCCATGTCGGTGGTCCAATGAAAAAACGCCGGGTTGCCCCGGCGTCAATGATGATGCGGATGACGGCAAGTCTATCAAACTCGGTCGTAGACCGGTTGACCGCCGTGCTTGCGCTCTTCTTCCAGATTGTCTTCCGACTGATGGCCGGTCCAGTAGTCGGCGCCCTTGATACCCAGTTTTTCAGGGTGGAACACCGGATCCACACCTTGTGCCAGCTGCGCCTCGTAGTCGCGCAGCGCAACAAAGGCCGGCTTCTGCAGCATCAGGATGGCGGCGATGTTCATCCATGCCATCATGCCGACACCGATATCACCCAGGCCCCAGGCCAGATCGGCGGTCTTCACGGTGCCGTATACCACGGTCGCCATGATGCCGATCTTCAACACCAGCGTCAGCCAAGGACGGTTTACCTTGCGGCTCAGGTAGGCGATGTTGGTTTCGGCGATGTAGTAGTAGGCAATGATGGTGGTGAAAGCGAAGAAGAACAGTGCCACGGCCACGAAGATGGAACCGAAGCCCGGCATGATGTTTTCCATCGCGGTCTGCACATAGCCCGGGCCTGCAGCCACACCGGCGATACCGGTATGCAGCGCGTTGCCATCCGGACCCTGTACGTTGTACTGGCCGGTAATCAGCAGCATGAAGGCGGTCGCGGAGCACACGAACAGGGTGTCGATGTAGACCGAGAACGCCTGTACCAGACCCTGCTTGGCAGGATGCGATACCGAAGCGGCGGACGATGCGTGCGGGCCGGTACCCTGACCGGCTTCGTTGGAGTACACGCCACGCTTCACGCCCCACTGGATCGCCATGCCCAGGATGGCACCAAAGCCGGCATCGAAGCCGAAAGCGCTCTTGAAGATCAGGCTGAGTACGTGCGGCAGTTCGTGAATGTTCAGCGCCACGATCACGCAGGCCACCAGGATGTAACCCAGCGCCATGAACGGCACCACGATTTCGGCAAAGGAAGCGATACGCTTCACGCCACCGAAGATGATGAAGCCCAGCATCAGCGCCAGAATGGCAGCCGTCACGTTCGGGTCAATGCCCAGTGCGTTCTGCAGGCCGGCACCGATCGAGTTGGACTGGGTACCCGGCAGCAGCACGCCGCAGGCGAAGATGGTGGCGATGGCGAATACGATCGCGAACGGCTTCATGCCGAGGCCCTTCTCGATATAGAAGGCCGGACCGCCACGGTATTCACCGTTGATCTTTTCCTTGTAGATCTGGCCGAGGGTGGACTCGACGAAGGCCGAGCTGGCGCCCAGGAAGGCAACCATCCACATCCAGAACACGGCACCGGGGCCACCGAAGGTGATCGCGGTAGCAACACCGGCGATGTTGCCGGTACCGACACGACCGGCCAGGGTCATTGCCAGCGCCTGGAACGACGACACGCCGCTGTCGCTGGACTTGCCGTCAAACATCAAACGGATCATTTCGCCGAAATGGCGCACCTGGGCAAAACGGCTGCGAATGGAAAAGAACAAACCAACGCCCAGGCAAAGGAAGATCAATCCCTTGCTCCAGATCCAGCCATTCAGAAAATCAACTGCTGCCTGCATGTTTACTCCTCAGTTTCAAGGGAGGGTCTGTACCCGCTCCGACGGTGTTGTGGCCGCCACAGCCTAGTAAGCTGTAGCGTGCTATCGCACAGGTCATGCGCCTGTTTCGCGAGAGCAGAACATTACTGAAACAAGTTCCGCGTGAATAGTAGCCTGGATACATTAGCCATTATTTGTCCGACAATCCGCAGAATAACGGCACATCGTTGCACCAAAAAACAAAACGCGCCGTCAAACTTGCTTGACGGCGCGCCATTGAAACAACTGAAAACAACACTAATCAGCCAAAAAAGTCTTTCAGCTTGTCCATGAAGGAGTTGGCACGCGGATTGTGCGTGGCAACATCGCCCTGGCTGATGGCCTCGAATTCGCGCAGCAATTCCTTCTGCCGCTCGGTGAGACTGACCGGGGTTTCCACGATGACGTGGCACATCAGGTCGCCGACATCATGGCCCCGCACCGACTTCACGCCCTTGCCGCGCACGCGGTATACCTTGCCGCTCTGCGTTTCCGACGCGATCTTGACCTTGACCATGCCGTCCAGGGTCGGGATCTCCACCTCGCCGCCCAGCGCCGCGGTGGCGAAGCTGATCGGCATTTCGCAATGCAGATCCATGCCGTCGCGCTCGAATACGCTGTGCTTCTTGATGTGGGTGACCACGAACAGGTCGCCGGCCGGGCCGCCGTTCTGCCCCGGTTCGCCCTCGCCGGACAGGCGGATGCGGTCGCCCTCGTCGACACCAGCCGGGATCTTCACGTTCAGCGTCTTGTGCGTCTTCACCTGGCCGGCGCCGTGGCACTTGTGGCACGGATCGGTGATCTGCTTGCCGCTGCCGTGGCAGGTCGGGCAGGTCTGCTGGATGGAGAAGAAGCCCTGGCTCATGCGCACCTGGCCATGACCACCGCAGGTGGTGCAGGTCTTCGGCTGCGTGCCCGGCTTGGCGCCGGAGCCGTGGCACACGTCGCAGTTTTCGTGCGACGGGATGCGGATCTGCTTCTCGCAGCCGCGTGCCGCTTCTTCCAGCGTGATTTCCATGTTGTAGCGCAGGTCGGAGCCGCGATAGACATTGGAACGACCACCACCGCCACCGCCGCGCTGGCCGCCGAAGATGTCGCTGAAGATGTCGCCGAAATCGAAGCCGCCAAAGCCGGCCCCGCCGCCGCCCATGCCGGCCTGCGGGTCTACCCCGGCGTGGCCGTACTGGTCGTAGGCGGCACGCTTCTGGCCATCGGACAGGATTTCATACGCGGCCTTGACCTCCTTGAACTTTTCTTCGGCGTCCTTGCTGTCCGGATTACGGTCCGGGTGGTACTTCATCGCCAGCTTGCGATAGGCCTTCTTGATGTCGTCGTCCGACGCATCGCGATTGACGCCCAGTACCTCGTAAAAGTCCTTTTTAGCCATGCTGTCTCACCAGTGCGTCCAACCGCGAAGGTTGGCCGCAAGTTTTACCAATGAAAAAGCACAGCGCCCGCGCGCGAGCCCTGTGCCTTGTCGACCGTCAGCCGATTACTTGTCTTTCTTCACTTCTTCGAACTCGGCGTCAACGACATTGCCGTCGTCCTGCTTGCCGGCATCCGCTTCGGTGTTGGCGGCACCTTCCGCTCCCTGCGCCGCGTACATCTGCTCGGCCAGTTTGTGCGATGCCTTCATCAGCTCTTCGATCTTGGCGTCAATGGCTTCCTTGTCGTCGCCCTTGACCACTTCTTCCGCATCCTTCAGCGCGGCTTCGATGGTGGTCTTTTCTTCGGCGGAGATCTTGTCGCCGTGTTCGGCCAGCGATTTCTTCACGCTGTGGATCAGGCCTTCACCCTGGTTGCGGGCCTGTACCAGCTCGTGCAGCTTCTTGTCTTCTTCCGCGTTCAGCTCGGCGTCACGCACCATTTGCTGGATTTCGTCTTCCGACAGACCGCTGGAGGCCTGGATGGTGATGTTGGCCTGCTTGCTGGTGGCCTTATCCTTGGCGGACACGTGCAGGATACCGTTGGCGTCGATGTTGAACTCGACCTCGATCTGCGGCACGCCACGGGCGGCAGCCGGAATGTCACCCAGGTTGAACTGGCCCAGCGACTTGTTGGCGGAAGCCTTCTCGCGCTCGCCCTGCAGCACGTGGATGGTTACCGCGGTCTGGTTGTCTTCGGCGGTGGAGAACACCTGCGACGCCTTGGTCGGGATGGTGGTGTTCTTCTGGATCAGCTTGGTCATGATGCCGCCCATGGTCTCGATACCCAGCGACAGCGGGGTCACGTCCAGCAGCAGCACGTCCTTGCGATCGCCGGACAGTACCGAACCCTGGATCGCGGCGCCCACGGCCACGGCTTCGTCCGGGTTCACGTCACGGCGCGGTTCCTTGCCGAAGAAGGCCTTCACCGCTTCCTGTACTTTCGGCATGCGGGTCTGACCACCGACCAGGATCACGTCGGTGATGTCGGCCAGCGATACGCCGGCGTCTTTCAGCGCGACCTTGCACGGCTCGATGGAGCGCTGTACCAGGTCGTCGACCAGGCTTTCGAACTTGGCGCGGGTGATCTTCATCGCCAGGTGCTTCGGACCGGTCGCATCCATGGTGATGTACGGCAGGTTCACTTCGGTCTGGGTGGCGGACGACAGTTCGATCTTGGCCTTTTCCGCGGCTTCCTTCAGGCGCTGCAGTGCCATCACGTCGTTCTTCAGATCAACGCCCTGGTCCTTCTTGAACTCGGTCACGATGTAGTCGATCACGCGCTGGTCGAAGTCTTCGCCGCCGAGGAAGGTGTCGCCGTTGGTGGACAGCACTTCGAACTGGTGCTCGCCGTCAACGTCGGCGATTTCGATGATCGACACGTCGAAGGTACCGCCGCCGAGGTCATAGACGGCAATCTTGCGGTCGCCTTCCTGCTTGGCCAGGCCAAAGGCCAGCGCAGCAGCGGTCGGTTCGTTGATGATGCGCTTCACGTCCAGACCGGCGATGCGGCCGGCATCCTTGGTCGCCTGGCGCTGGCTGTCGTTGAAGTAGGCCGGTACGGTGATGACCGCTTCGGTCACTTCTTCGCCCAGGTAGTCTTCGGCGGCCTTCTTCATCTTGCGCAGCACTTCGGCGGAGATCTGCGGCGGCGCCATTTCCTTGTCGCGCACCTGAACCCACGCATCGCCGTTACCGGCCTTCTTGATCTGGAAAGGCATCAGGTCGATGTCTTTCTGTACTTCCTTGTCTTCGAAACGGCGGCCGATCAGGCGCTTCACTGCGTACAGGGTGTTCTTCGGGTTGGTTACCGCCTGGCGCTTGGCCGGGGCGCCGACCAGGATCTCGCCGTCTTCCATGTAGGCGATGATGGACGGGGTGGTGCGTGCGCCTTCGGCGTTCTCGATCACCAGTGGGTTGCCGTTTTCAACGACTGCCACGCAGGAGTTGGTGGTACCCAGGTCAATACCGATAATTTTGCCCATAGTGCTGAATCCTTTCGATTTGATCTCGATTTAATCTGTTTGCTTGCCCGTCGCAGCCGGTGGTGCGCCGGGGGGTTGTCTTGCCAGATATTGGCTATTTCCGCGTTTTCAAGAGGGTTAGTCGTCGCAATCTCAGCTCTTGGCCTTGGCGACCACCACCATTGCCGGACGCAGCACGCGATCGGCGATCAGATACCCTTTTTGCATCACACGCACCACCGAATTCGGCTCGGCGTCGGACTCTTCGGTGCTGATAGCCTGGTGGCGGTGCGGGTCCAGCTTCTCGCCCAGCGGGTTGATTTCGCTGATCTGGCCCTTCTCGAAGGCGGCCAGCAGCTGCTTCAGCGTCAGGTCGACGCCGAATTTGAGGTTTTCGAACTGACCGGACTGGTCCTGAAGCGCCATTTCCAGGCTGTCCTTGACCGCGATGAGTTCGGAGGCGAATTTTTCGATGGCAAACTTTTGTGCCTTGGCCACTTCTTCCACGCCACGGCGACGCTGGTTTTCAGTTTCGGCCTTGGCGCGCAAAAACTGCTCTTTCATTTCTGCTAGTTCAACTTCCAGCTGGGCGACACGCTCCGCGTCACTGACGACGGCGCCTTCGGCCGGGTTGGCAACTTGTTCAAGCACTTCTTCCGCTTGGGGATTTTGATTTTCCTGCATGATCGCTTCCGTTTGGCTGAATTCACAAAGACCTCAGGTAAATAAGGCCAAGCCCGCCGTTTTCAAGATCTTCTCCACAATAAGTAAATGGTCATTTAGTTACTTTTATTTTCGTTAACGATCAGGATCGGCGCACGCCGGTGATTCATTTTTGTGCACCTTTGTTAGCTTTTGAAAACAAAGGATTTTTTTGTGCTGCAGTGCACACAACGCAATTTTTTTATGCTTAAATGATTCCACAACAGCGCTACTGCACGGCCCGCCAGCACTGGATCCGGGGCGGTTTCCGGCAGTCAGGCCCGCCACCAGAACAGGCGGGTTAGCAACGCACCAAAGACCGGCATCACCGGCCTGCAGCAAGAGAAACTGGGAGCGCCGGTTTATCCGGCAAAACGAAACTATCAAGTGAAGGGTTTACCATGACTACTCGCGAACAACGCATCGCCGCCATCCAGCACGACTGGGACACCAACCCGCGCTGGAAAGGCATCAAACGTGGCTACACCGCTGCTGACGTTGAGCGCCTGCGCGGCTCCGTGCAGGTAGAGCACACCCTGGCCCGCAACGGTGCCGAGAAGCTGTGGAATCTGGTGAACAACGAGCCGTACATCAACTGTCTGGGCGCACTGACCGGCGGTCAGGCGATGCAGCAGGTGAAAGCCGGCATCAAGGCGATCTACCTATCCGGCTGGCAGGTTGCCGCCGACAACAACGAATACTCCGCCATGTACCCGGACCAGTCGCTGTATCCGGTTGACTCGGTGCCGAAGGTGGTCGAGCGCATCAACAACGCTTTCACCCGTGCCGACGAAATCCAGCACTCCAAGGGCGTGGAACAAGGCGATGCCGGTTATGTCGACTACTACGCACCGATCGTGGCCGATGCCGAAGCCGGTTTCGGCGGCGTGCTGAACGCCTACGAGCTGATGAAGGCGATGATCCGCGCCGGCGCCGGTGGCGTGCACTTCGAAGACCAGCTGGCTTCCGTAAAAAAATGCGGCCACATGGGCGGCAAGGTACTGGTTCCGACCCAGGAAGCGGTACAGAAACTGATCGCCGCCCGTATGGCTGCCGACGTTTACGGCGTGCCAACCCTGGTGATCGCCCGTACCGACGCCGAAGCAGCCGACCTACTGACCAGCGACTACGACGAGAACGACAAGCCGTTCCTGACCGGCGAGCGCACCGCCGAAGGCTTCTACAAGACCAAGAAAGGTCTGGAGCAAGCCATCAGCCGCGCCGTGGCCTACGCCGAGTACGCCGACCTGGTATGGTGCGAAACCGGCACCCCTGATCTGGAGTTTGCCCGCCGATTTGCCGAAGCCGTGCACGCCAAGCATCCAGGCAAACTGCTGGCCTACAACTGCTCGCCATCGTTCAACTGGAAGAAAAACCTGGACGATGCCACCATCGCCAAGTTCCAGCGCGAACTGGGCGCCATGGGCTACAAGTACCAGTTCATCACCCTGGCCGGCATCCACTCCATGTGGTACAACATGTTCGATCTGGCGCAGGACTACGTGGCACGCGGCATGTCCGCCTACGTGGAGAAGGTGCAAGAGCCGGAATTCGCGGCCCGCGACCGCGGCTACACCTTCGTATCGCACCAGCAGGAAGTCGGCACCGGTTACTTCGACGACGTGACCACCGTGATCCAGGGCGGCAAGTCCTCGGTGACCGCGCTGACCGGCTCCACCGAAGAAGAACAGTTCCACTAAGCGTTCGACATTACGGCACCTCGACCCTGCCGTCTGCGTCAAACAGCCCCGCCTGACACTGCACGCAGTGCTCGTGCGCGGGGCACCCAAACCGCCTGCAACCCCGTTGCGGGCGGTTTGCTTTTCCGCCGCCAAACACCAGCCCCACTTCGACAGGCACCGGGGAACGCCACCATGCCGGGCAGCCCAGAACGACAACGCCAGCGGCAAGCCGCTGGCGTGATCAAGGTTGGCCGCAAGCACCGGCGGCGGTGCATCGCTACTCCGCCTTGCCGGCCTCGGCGCGACGGCGGCGTACCTCCTTCGGATCGGCCTGCAGCGGGCGGTAGATTTCCACGCGGTCACGATCACGCAGCACGTGCTCCGCCGGCACCGCCTTGCCGAAGATGCCCAGCTTCAGCTGCGCGGGGTCGATGTCCGCAAATTCGCTGGCGATGCCGGACTGCAGCACCGCCTCGCGCGCAGTGGTGCCAGCCGGCAGTGACAGTTTGACGATCAGTTGCCGCTCCGGCCGCGCATAGGCGACCTCCAGCTGCAGCCTGTCAGTCATCGCCGTACACCTTGTCCGCTTCCTTGATGAAAGCATCGACTAGCGTGCCGGAGATGTGGCCGAATACCGGTCCGATCAGCTTTTCCAGGATCTTGCTGGAGAACTCGTAGCTGAGGCGGAATTCCACCTTGCAGCCGACATCGCCCAGCGGCAGAAAGTGCCAGCGCCCCTGCAGGTGCTTGAACGGCCCGTCCACCAGCTCCATCAGGATGCTGCTGTACGGCTCGTTGATATTGCGGGTGGTGAAGTGCTGCCGCACCTTGAGGTAGTCGATGTGCAGGCTGGCGACCAGCTGGTCGCCGTCGCGGGAGTGCTCTTCCCCCTTGCTGCACCACGGTAAAAAGCGCGGGTAGTGCGCCACGTCGTCCACCAGGCGGAACATCTGCTCCGGGGTGTGGGCGACCAGGACATTTTTCTCGACAACTTGCATGATGAAAACTGTGTGGGAGTCCGTAAAAGGCCGGCGCGGCAGCAACACCAAGGTTGGCCGCAGCAAGCCCATGAATTTTCGATACTTTGGCGATGCGCTTTGTTCTGGTAGAATATCGGGTTTACTGCTTCGTCTTTCCGCCACGCCGCCATGAGCATCATCGACAACCGCAAAGCGTTTCACGATTACTTCATCGAAGAAAACATCGAGGCCGGCCTGGTACTGGAAGGCTGGGAAGTCAAAGCCATCCGCGCCGGTCGCGTGCAGCTGAAAGAAAGCTACGTCATTTACCGCAATGGCGCATTCTACCTCGTTGGCTGCCATATTACCGCACTGCAATCCGCGTCGACCCACATCAAGCCCGATCCGATCCGCGACCGCAAGCTGCTGCTGAAGCAGGAACAGATCAGCCGCCTGATCGGCAAGGTCGAGCGCGCCGGCTACACCATCGTGGCGCTGAACCTGCACTACAGCAAAGGCAACATCAAGGTCGACATCGGCCTCGCCAAGGGCAAGAAGCAGCACGACAAGCGCCAGTCGGAAAAAGAACGCGAATGGGCACGTGAAAAACAGCGCCTGATGCGCGACAAGGGCTGAGCCATGAAACCCAGCGCCACCCAGGCCTTCATCCTCATCATCCTCGGCGCCCTGTGGCTGCTGAAAAGCACCGCGCTGCTGCCGGACACCACCACGCTGCTGGCCATCCTGCTGGCCAGCGCCGGCGCCGGCCTGCTGCTGATCGACGGCATCACCAAATCCAGCGTTGTGACCAACCCGATGCTGATCTATACCGGTGCTGCCCTCTACCTGTTTGACACCAGCAGGCTGCGCCTGAGCCACAGCCTGGCGCTGGGCATGATCCTGCTTGGCATCCTGATGCTGATCGCGCGCAGCGACCGCATTCCGGAGCGGCGCCTGAAGAAATAGCGCCCACCTGCCAGCGGCAGGCCCGGACCCGAGTACCCGTATTCAAATCCGACTGGTGACCCGACCAGTCTTTTACATTCAAGGACAGTCATGGACAAAATCCTCATCCTCGATTTCGGCTCCCAGGTTTCCCAGCTGATCGCCCGCCGCGTACGCGAAGCGCACGTTTACTGCGAGCTGCACCCGTTCGACATGCCGCTGGCCGACATCAAGGCCTTCGCCCCGAAAGCCATCATCCTGTCCGGCGGCCCGAACTCGGTGTACGAATCCGACTACCAGGCTGATCCTGCCATCTTCTCGCTCGGCCTGCCGGTACTGGGTATCTGCTACGGCATGCAGTTCATGGCGCAGAGCCTGGGCGGCAAGGTCGAGGCCGGCGACACCCGCGAATTCGGCTACGCCGAAATCCAGGCGCGTCACCACTCCAAGATCCTGGAAGGCCTGCAGGACCGCATCGACGACGCCGGCAACGGCTTCCTAGACGTGTGGATGAGCCACGGCGACAAGGTCACCGCGCTGCCGGCCGGCTTCAACGTCATCGCCGAGACCCCGTCCTGCCCGATCGCCGCGATGGCCGACGAGGCCCGCGGCTTCTACGCGGTGCAGTTCCACCCGGAAGTGACCCACACCAAGCGCGGCACCGAGATGCTGCACCGCTTCGTGCTGCACGTCGCCGGCGCCAAGCCAAGCTGGACCATGCCGAACTACATCGAGGAAGCGGTACAGAAGATCCGCGACCAGGTCGGTGACGAGGAAGTCATCCTCGGCCTGTCCGGCGGTGTCGACTCCTCGGTAGCCGCCGCGCTGATCCACCGCGCCATCGGCGACCAGCTGACCTGCGTCTTCGTCGACCACGGCCTGCTGCGCCTGAACGAAGGCAAGATGGTGATGGAAATGTTCGCGCAGAACCTGGGCGTGAAAGTGATCCAGGTCGACGCCACCGCCCAGTTCATGGGCAAGCTGGCCGGCGAGTCCGACCCGGAGAAGAAGCGCAAGATCATCGGCGGCGAGTTCGTCGAGGTGTTCCAGCGCGAATCCGGCAAGCTCACCAACGCCAAGTGGCTGGCACAGGGCACCATCTATCCGGACGTGATCGAATCCGCCGGCGCCAAGACTGGCAAGGCGCACGCCATCAAGAGCCACCACAACGTCGGCGGCCTGCCGGACGACATGAACCTGAAGCTGCTGGAGCCGCTGCGCGACCTGTTCAAGGACGAAGTGCGCCAGCTGGGCGTGGCGCTGGGCCTGCCGCACGACATGGTCTACCGTCACCCGTTCCCGGGCCCGGGCCTGGGCGTGCGCATCCTCGGCGAAGTGAAAATGGAATACGCCGACCTGCTGCGCCGTGCCGACGCCATCTTCATCGAAGAGCTGCGCAACACCGTCGACGAGAAGACCGGCAAGAACTGGTACGAGCTGACCAGCCAGGCGTTCGCGGTATTCCTGCCGGTGAAATCGGTGGGCGTAATGGGCGACGGTCGCACCTACGACTACGTGTGCGCACTGCGCGCGGTGGTGACCAGCGACTTCATGACCGCACACTGGGCGGAGCTGCCGTACAGCCTGCTCGGCCGCGTGTCCAACCGCATCATCAACGAAGTACGCGGCCTCAACCGCGTGGTCTACGATGTCTCGGGCAAGCCGCCGGCAACCATCGAGTGGGAGTGATCTGACGCGGCTCGTCGCTGACGGCGGGCAACGCCACACCCTGTCACCCCGTGCCAAGGCGCGGGGTTTTTTGCGCCCACCGGCAAGCACACCGCCCCGGACCCACGCACCATCGCCATGCCAAAATTTTTTCGGGCATGCTGTAATGAATCAACGCCGCAGGCGACTAAAGGCGGCAATGCGCGACATCGCGCATTTCATCAACCACCACCCCGACCATTCAGGAGAAACACCATGTCCGCATCCAGCACCCTGCTTGCCTCCACCCTGACCGCCGTCATCGCCATGAGCGCGGCCGCCCCGGCCGTCGCCGCCAGCAAGGAAAAATGCTACGGCGTCGCCGCCGCCGGCAAGAACGACTGCGCCGCCAACGGCCACAGCTGCGCCGGCCAGGCCAAGCTCGACAAGGATCCGGCGGAGTGGAAATACGTCGCCGCCGGCAGCTGCGCCCAACTGGGCGGCATGTTGCAGCCGGACAGCAAGTAAGCCTGCGCACCGGGTGGGGCGCCTGTCCCGCCGTTTTCTTGCGAAAGCCGATCATGACCAGCCCGCTTCCCGCCTGCGCCGGCATCGGCCTGCGCCAGCCGCACTACCGCCAGGTGCTGGACACCCTGCCCGCGCTGGGCTGGATCGAGCTGCACAGCGAGAACTTCTTTGACGGCGGCCAGCCGCTGGCAATGTTACAAAGCCTGGCCGCAAGCTATCCGCTGTCGCTGCACGGCGTCGGCCTCGGCCTGGGTTCCGCCGCGCGCCCCGAGCCGCAGCACCTGGCGTCGCTGCAGCGGCTGCTGGCGCAGTTGCCGATGGCGGCGGTGTCGGAGCACCTGTCGTTCAACCACGATGCCGGTTACCGCTTCGCCAATGACCTGCTGCCCATCCCCTACACCCGTGCCATGCTGGCGCAGGTTGCGGCCAACGTGGCCGAAGTGCAGGACGCCATCGGCCGCCCGCTGCTACTGGAAAACCTGTCCAGCTACCTGCAGTTTCCGGGCAACGAGATGAGCGAAGCCGAATTCCTCGCCGAGCTGGTGCAGCGCGCCGGCTGCGGCATTCTGCTCGACGTCAACAACCTGTACGTCAACCACGTCAATCTCGGACTGGATGTCGACGCCTTCCTCGACGCGCTGCCGGCCGCCGCCATCGGCGAGATCCACCTCGCCGGCCACAGCGAACGCCGCTTCGACGACGGCAGCAGCCTGCTGGTCGACACCCACAGCCGGCCGGTGGCGCCGGCGGTGTGGCAGCTGTACCGCACGGTGATTGCCCGCATCGGGCCGCGGCCAACCCTGATCGAGTGGGACAGCGACATTCCGCCGCTGGACACGCTGCAGGCGGAGGCGGCAACGGCACAGCGCATTCTCGACACCACCGGCCGGGGGGCGTGCCATGACTGACGCACAACGCTGGCAGCACGCGCTGCTGGACGCCATCACCGCACCTCAGTGGCAGGCGCACGCCACGCTGCCGGCCAATGCGCTGGCGGTGTACCGCAACAACTACCGCGTCGGACTGATGGAGATGCTCGCCCTCGCCTACCCCATCGTGCAGCAACTGCTGGGTGCAGAATTCTTCGGCGCGCTGAGCCGCGAGTTCGTGCGCGCCACCCCGTCGCGCAGCGGCAACCTGCACCGCTACGGCGCCGGCTTCGCCGACTTCATCGCCGGCTTTGCACCTACTGCCGAGTGGCCCTATTTGCCGGACGTGGCGCGCATGGAGTGGGCGCTGCATCGCGGCTATTACGCCCCCGACAGTGCGCGTCTCGACGTCGCCACCCTCGCCGCGCTGTCACCCGCGCAATGGGGCGCGCTGCGCCTGCCGCTGGATGCCTCGCTGAGCCTGTTGCGCTCACCGTGGGCGCTGTCGGCGATTCACGCCTACCACCAGCCGGGTGCCACGCAACAGCCGCTCACGCTGGCACAGGCGGAAAACCTGCTGCTGTGGCGCGAGCACGGCCAGATGCAGCTGCGCCCTGTGGCCGACGCGCCGGCCGCGTTCCTGCACCGCCTGCAACAGGGCGCCACGCTGGACGAAGCCACCGCCGCCGCGCTGGCAGTAGCACCCGATTTCGCCTTGCAGGACACCCTGCTGACCGGCCTGCAGCACGGGTGGTTTGCACAAGCCCAAGGAAACCCGCCATGAACTCGCCCATCGCCTGCCTGCTGCGCCAGTCCAGCCGCGTGATCACGCCACTGGCGTCGCCATTGCAAGACCTCGCCCTGCTGGCGCTGCGCCTGTGGCTGGCGTGGGTGTTCTTCAAGTCCGGGCTGACCAAGATCGAGGACTGGGACAGCACGCTGTTCCTGTTCCACGAGGAGTACGCGGTGCCGCTGCTGCCGCCAACGTTGGCCGCATGGCTGGGCACCGGCGGCGAGCTGCTGCTGCCGGTACTGCTGGCGCTGGGGCTGGCCGGCCGCTTCGCCGCGCTCGGCCTGTTCGTGCTCAACGCGGTGGCGGTGATCAGCTATCCGGCGCTGGAAGGCAGCGCGCTGGACTTCCACTACCAGTGGGGGCTGATGCTGTTTACGCTGCTGGCCTGCGGCCCCGGCCGGCTGGCGCTGGACGCGCTGATCAGGCGCCAGTATCGGCTGTGACATGGCATAATCGTCGGCACTGTTCACTCTCGACCCCTGCCCACGCATGAGCACGCCACAGACCCTGGTATTACAAGCCCCCACCCTCGACCAAGCCCGCATCACCGAACTGGCCGCCCTGTCCGGCGCCAGCGACAGCCGCAGCGTTGCGGCCAACGTGGTGCGTCTCGACGGTGTCGATCCCACCCGCCGCGAGCTGGTGCTGGCGCGCGCCGAGCGCCTGAGCGTGGATGCCAACTATGTCGACAGCGCGCGCCGCTTTGCCGATTTCGGGCTGCTGGTATCGGACATGGATTCGACGCTGATCACCATCGAGTGCATCGACGAGATCGCCGACATGCAGGGGCTGAAACCGCAAGTGGCGGCCATTACCGAGCGCTCGATGCGCGGCGAGCTGGACTTTACCGAATCGCTGAAAGCGCGCGTCGCGCTGCTGGCCGGCCTGCCGGAAGCGGCACTGGCCAGCGTCTACGATGAGCGCCTGCAGCTGATGGCCGGCGCCCGCGAGCTGCTGGCTGCCTGTCGTGAGCACGGCATGAAATTCATGCTGGTTTCCGGCGGCTTCACCTACTTCACCGAACGGCTGAAGGCGGAGCTGAATCTCGACTACTGTCACGCCAACCAGCTGGAAATCGTCGACGGCAAGCTCACCGGCCGCGTCATCGGCGACATCGTCGACGGCGCCGCCAAGCGCCGCCTGCTGATCGCGCAGCGCGAGGCACTGGGCCTGCGCGCCGAGCAGGTGATCGCCATGGGCGACGGTGCCAACGACCTGCTGATGCTGGCCGAGGCCGGCGTCGGCGTCGCCACCCACGCCAAGCCGGTGGTGCGCGCCCAGGCCCGCTTTACCCTCAACCATGTCGGACTGGATGGCATCCGCCACCTGTTCCTGTAGCCTGCGGCCAACCTTGTATGCCACTGCCCGAACTGGACACCGTCTCCTTTGACAGCTGTTTTCCGCTGCGCTTTCACCCGGCGCCGGACGAAGCCACCCGTCACGCAGCGCAGCTGGAAACCGGCCTGGCGCTGGCGGTGCTCGCCGCGCCGCTGGACCAGGACAGTGACGGCAGCCCGTTGCTGCAACGCTTGGAAGCCAAGCTTGACTTCGTGCTGGAGCTGGGCCTGCTGGCTCGCTATCCGCAACTGCCGCCAGCGCGCCCCTGCCGCATCGGGCTGGAGGCGGTGGTGTGGCAGGACGAGCTGGCCGCCAGCCCCGGCGACAGTGGCCTGCTGCAGCTGCATCCGCACGCGCCGTCCGGCTGCCCGCTGTATCTGTTTGTGACCATCGAAGCCAGCCAGACCCGCCCTGACGGCTACCAGCATCTGGCGCGGCTGCAGCCGCTGCGCCACGACAACGACACCCGCCGCTGGGAGCGCTGGGTGTTCCAGCAGCATCGCCAGCACATCGGCAAGGGCAAGGCATGACGCCGACCCTGCCGCCGGAACAGCAAGCGCCGGAAGCGCAACGCGCCCGCCGTCTGCTGCGCCTGTCGTGGGTACTGGCCCTGCTGGTACTGGCGGTGATGTGGGGCGGCGTGATCGAGGGCCTGCGCCAGCGCCAGTCGCTGCTCAGCGCTCAGCAACAGACGCAGCAGGCAGAATGGCTGCGCCTGTCCAGCGCGGCGGTGGATGACCGGCTGCGCAACCTGTACAAGGAACTGCAGCTGTTCGCCAATGACCAGCCCAGCCTGGCACGCGACGCCACCCAGCTGTTCCCGCTGCAGGGCGGCAGCCTGTGGCTGGTGGACGCCAGCCAGCAACAGCAGCTGCGCGGACAGCAGCAGGCGCTGAGCGCAGCGGCCGCGCTGCAAGTGCGGCAATGGCTGCAAAGCCCGGCGGTGCACCCGGCGCTGACCGTGCTGCCGCTGCCGGTGATCGACAAACGCCCCGGCAACAGCGAGCTGCTGCAAGTGGTGCTGCCCTTGTGCGAGCTGGAGCGCTGTCACAGCGCACTCACCGGCTTCCTGCGCATCAGCCAGCTGCTGGACCCGGAACAGCTGGTGGATCACCCCGCCTATGCCGTGCTCGACATCAACGGCAGCGTGCTGGCCAGCAATGGCAGCATGGATTTCAACGGCGACAACCTGACCCAGGTCGCCACCACCCGCCTGGGCCAGGTGCCGCTGCTGCTGGCGGCCAACTACCGCAGCAGCCAGATCATCCGCAGCTTCAACCTGTTCGCGCTGAGCCTGCTCGGTGTCGCGCTGGTGCTCAGTTGCTTGCTACTGCTGATGATGTGGCGCATCAGCCAGATCCTGCTGCATGTCGAGCACAGCAGCAGCCAGTTCAACCATGCGCAGCAGCTGCTGGCGCTGACCAACAGCAGCTTGCGCGAAAAGATGCGCACCCTGATCGACGAGCAGCGCGACCAGCAGACGCTGATCGAAACGGTGCAGGTCGGCGTGCTGATCGTCGACGCCAGCGAGCTGTCCATCCTCACCAGCAACGATGCCGCCGCACGCATGCTGGGCATGTCGCGGCAGATGCTGCAGCGGCAGACGCTGCCGGCACTGTTCCACAATCCGCAGCGCTGCGAGGAGCTGCTGGCGGTGCTGCAGGAACAGCAGATCGTCACCGACCGCGAGGCGCAGCTCAACAACCACAACCACAAGGTCTGCTGGAGCATGACCTCGATGCGTTACCTGCAATTCCGCGAACGCCACGCCATCGCCGTCAGCCTGATCGACATCACCGAGCGCATCGCCCACGCCCAGCGGCTGCAGGACGAGAAACAGGCCACCGAACGCGCGCTGGCGCAGCTGCAGGCCACCCAGCACGAGCTGTACCAGCGCGCCACGCTGGACGACCTCACCGGGCTGGCCAATCGCCGCCACTTCCTGTCCTTCGCCGGCAAGGCGCTGGAACGCGCGCGGCTGGCCGACGACACCGTCGCCGTGGCGCTGATCGACCTCGACCACTTCAAGAACATCAATGACCGCTACGGCCACGCCGCCGGCGATGCCGCGCTGCAACACTTCGCCAGCAACCTGCGCGCGGCACTGCCGGACAGCGCGATGGCCGGGCGCATGGGGGGCGAGGAGTTTGCGTTACTGCTGCCGGATACCTCGCTGGGCGAGGCACACGCCATCGTCGACGTGCTGCGCAACGGCATCGCCGCGCAGTCGTTCCACACCGACGGCCAGCAGCTGCAGCTGACCTTCTCCGCCGGCGTCGCCGCCAGCCGCAACGGCCACGCGCACGACCTGTCCGAGCTGCTGAAGCTGGCCGACAAGGCGCTGTATCGCGCCAAGGCCAACGGCCGCAATTGCGTGGAAAGCAGCGCACCATAAAAAAACGCCAGACCGCAGTCTGGCGTTATTGCACCGGCAAGGTGTCTTAGCCGGCCAGTGCGCTCAGCAGCTTGCCGTGGATGCCGCCGAAGCCGCCGTTGCTCATCACCAGTACCTGGTCACCGTCGCGCGCCTCGGCCACGATGGCGGCCACCAGCGCGTCGATGTCGTCAAAGCACTGCGCCTTGCTGCCCAGTGGCGCCATCGCCTCGGCCACGCTCCAGCCCAGGTTGGCCGCACCAAAGCAGAACACCACGTCGCCATCGGCCAGCGACTCGGGCAGCGCCGCCTTCATGGTGCCCAGCTTCATGGTATTGGAGCGCGGCTCCAGCACCGCCAGGATGCGCGTAGTGCGGCCAACCTTGTGGCGCAGTCCGGCAATGGTGGTGGTGATGGCGGTGGGATGGTGGGCGAAGTCGTCGTACACGGTCACGCCGCGCACGGTGCCCTTCACTTCCATGCGCCGCTTCACGCTCTTGAAACGCGACAGTGCATCAATGGCCAGCGCCGGCGTGACGCCGACATGACGTGCGGCGGCAATGGCCGCTACCGCATTCAGCCGATTATGCTCACCCGGCACGTCCCACTGCACGCGGCCAAGTAGCTCGCCGTTCAGCAGCACGTCGAAGCTGCCGTCGGCAGCCGCCGCGCCGGCCTGCCAGCCGGCATCGCTGCCGAACTGCTCTACCGGCGTCCAGCAGCCACGTTCCAGCACGCGCGCCAGGCTGGCCTCGCGGCCGTTGCTCACCACCAAGCCGTTGCCCGGCACGGTGCGCACCAGGTGGTGGAACTGGGTCTCGATCGCGGCCAGATCAGCAAAGATGTCGGCGTGGTCGAATTCCAGGTTGTTCAGCACCGCGGTACGCGGGTGGTAGTGCACGAATTTGCTGCGCTTGTCGAAGAAGGCGGTGTCGTACTCGTCAGCCTCGATCACGAAGAACGGGCTGGTACTGGCCGCGTCTTGGCGCGGCGCACCCGGCAATCGCGCGGAGATGCCGAAGTTTTCCGGGATGCCGCCGATCAGGAAGCCCGGCTCCAGGCCGGCATCCTGCAGGATCCACGCCAGCATCGAGGTGGTGGTGGTCTTGCCGTGGGTACCGGCCACCGCCAGCACCCATTTGTCGTGCAGCACGTTCTCGGCCAGCCACTGCGGGCCGGAGATGTACGGCAGGCCGCGATTCATGATCTCTTCCATCAGCGGCTTGCCGCGCGTCACCACGTTGCCGATCACGAACACGTCGGCACCGATGTCGGCCTGCTCGGCACCAAAGCCCTGCAGCAGCTCGATGCCCATGGCCTGCAGCTGGGTGCTCATCGGCGGGTAGACGTTGGCGTCGCAGCCGGTAACCTTGTGGCCGGCGGCCTTGGCGATGGCGGCGATACCGCCCATAAAGGTGCCGCAGATACCGAGGATATGGATGTGCATGACAGAATCGCGAAAACGGAAAAACAGCAAGGATACCGGATTTCAAGCAAAAAAGGCTGCCACAGCGGGCAGCCCGGATGCCGTGCGCGACGGTTTACAGCACGATCAGCGTCAGCAGCAGGAACAGCGGCAACAGGATGCCGAACGACCAGGCCATGTAGCCGAAGAAGCTGGGCATCACGATGCCGCGCTGCTGGGCGATGGCCTTGACCATGAAGTTGGGCGCGTTGCCGATATAGGTGCACGCCCCCATGAACACCGCCCCCATCGAGATTGCCAGCAGCGTCGGCGCCAACGGCCCCATCAGCGTTGCCGCATCGCCCGATGCCAGATTGAAGAACACCAGATAGGTCGGCGCATTGTCGAGAAAACTGGACAGCACACCGGTCAGCCAGAAGTACATCACATTGTCCGGGGTGCCTTGCGGCGTGGTCACCAGCTGCACCAGGGCGGCCAGCGCCCCCTGCTCGCCAGCCTGCAGTACCGCCAGCACCGGGCCGATGGTAATGAAGATGCCGGCGAACAGCTTGCCCACCTCCAGCATCGGATCCCAGTTGAATTCATTGCCTGCGCGTATGGCTTTCGGCGTCAGCCACAGCGACAGCGCGGCAATCGCCAGCAGCAGCAGGTCGCGCACCAGGTTCTGCAGCGCCACCGGCGTGCCCAGCACATCGAAGACCACGCCCGGCTTCCAGATGCCGGACAGCAGCACCGCGGCAATCACCACACCCAGCAGCGGCAGGTTCTGCAAGCCGCTGATGCGGACCGGCGAGTCCGGCGTCCGGTCACGTGGCAACACGCCTTCTTTCCGGAACAGATAGCTGTCGATCGCATAGAAAATCAGCAGTAACGCCACCGCCATCAGCAGCACCGGCAGTGCCATTGCTTGCAGGGTCCAGCCGAAATCGACCCCCTTCAGAAAACCGAGGAACAGTGGCGGATCGCCCAGCGGCGTCAGGCCACCGCCAATGTTCGCCACCAGGAAAATGAAAAACACCACCACATGGACATTGTGGCGGCGGTTGTCGTTGGCCTTGATCAACGGCCGGATCAGCAGCATCGCCGCCCCGGTGGTTCCCATGATCGATGCCAGCACCGTACCCAGCGCCAGCAGGCCGGTATTCAGCGCCGGCGAGCCGTGCAGATTGCCGGCCACCAGAATGCCACCGGACACCGTGTACAGTGCAAACAGCAGCACGACGAAGGGGATGAACTCGGCCAGCATGGCATGCACCACCAGCCCGCTGGCAGTGGCGCCACCAAAGCTCAGCGTGAAGGGCAACAGGAACAGCACGGTCCAGCCGGCGGTGATCTTGCCAAAGTGATGGTGCCAGAACTCCGGCGCCACAATCGGAAACAAGGCAATCGACAGCAGAATGCCGGCGAAGGGAACGCCCCACAGCAGGCTCAGGCTGGCGCCATCCAGCGCTGCCGCATGGGCCAGTAACGGCGTACTGCACAGCAGCAACAAGACGATCAGACGGGGCATTTTTTCTCCTCTTGGCAGACAACACTAAACCAGACAGGCACTGACCACTCCACGCCGTATCGTGCAGGAAACCGCTAGTGTTGACTTTAGTTATTCGAAGCAAGCTCGGTAGACTAGTTTTTCACAAAAAGATTCAACCGATTGACGGTTTCAAGACAACTAATGACATAGGGTTCGAATTGGATCGTGTTAGCCGAACAACGGCGACACAACTCGGCAAGACGATTCGATGGGAGTCGGAAGGCTGCGACGTCCCCCCCGTATTGAGTAGCACGTGACTTTAGAGTCCAATCCACCATGACAAGGAGTTTGGACATGAGGAAATGATTCACCGAAGAACAGATCATCGGCTTCCTGCGCGAAGCAGAAGCCGGCATGCCCATTGCCGAGCTGTGCCGCAAGCACGCCTTCTCGGAAGCCAGTTACTACCTCTGGCGCAGCAAGTTTGGCGGCATGAATGTCTCGGATGCCAAGCGCCTCAAAGAGCTGGAGACCGAGAATGCGCGCCTGAAGAAACTCCTGGCCGAGACGATGCTTGATAACGAGATTGCCAAAGAGGCGCTGCGAAAAAAGTGATGAGCGTACCGTCGCGGCGGGAGCTGGTGCGCCACCTGCTGGACAAAGGGCTCAGCGAGCGTCGATCGCTGCGTCTGGCAGGCATCAGCCTCAGTTCATTCCGTTACCAGCCCGCCACCGACCGCAATGCCGTCTTGAAAGCGCAGATCATCGCGCTCGCGCAACGTCACCGACGCTACGGCACCGGCATGATTTACCTGAAGCTGCGGCAGCAAGGCATGCAGGTCAATCACAAGCGGGTGGATCGGCTCTATGCCGAGGCGGGTCTGCAAATTCGCAGGTGGAAGTGATCTGCT